>NZ_CP039543.1:3412043-3749391 GCF_013085545.1 Oceanidesulfovibrio marinus | reverse complement strand
CAAGAATATCAACCTGAACTCGGTGCTCGAAAAGTACCACCAGGAGTAAACCGCCGCCGGGCTACTGCCGGATTGCATTGAGGCAACAAAAAAGGGGGCGATTCCCGCAGGAACCGCCCCCTTTCTCATTGTGTGGTTACTTCCCGCCCTGGCGTTCGTGGCGTTGCCAGGCCTGGTCCATGAAGGCTTCCAGCTGAAGCTGCATGGTGGGCGACGCCGTGCCGTCAAAGGGAATGGACATGGTGGGCGCGCCGGTCCTGGAGGTAATGGTCCGCAGGATGCCGGTGACCACCGTGCCGGGCATGCAGCCAAAGGGAATGGCGTTGACCACGCCAGCCGCGTTGCGCTCGATCATGTCCAGCGCCTTGCCCACGGAGAGCACTGCCTCACCGCGGAAGGAGTGGTGCAGATACGGCATTGCGTAGTCCAGCACGACCCGGATGTCCGGCTCGTAGATGTGCTCGGCATAGGATGAGACCTGGTGCTCGATCTTCTTGCCGATGCGCTTCTGGAAGAAGTCCTTGAGGGTGAGCTTGGCGTAGCGCCCGAACTCCCGCATGCGGTGGGCATCCTCCTGGGCGCACCAGTTGAGGTAGAGCACCCACTCGTCGATGGGGGTCAGCCAGATCTCGGCGCCCAGACGCTCCAGGCTGCGCACGAGGTCCTCGTTGGCATAACGGTTGGAGCGCACGTAGATCTCGCCGAGCACGCCCACGACAGGCTTCTTGGGTGCGGTGGTGTCGCGCAGGTCCGAGAACTCCTCGCCGATACGCTTCATCAGGCCGGGGAAGTCGGGCTTCTCGGCCTTCATGGCGTCCACCACCCAGCTCATTATATGGGTGTGGAGCTCGTCTGCCGAGCCTTCCACCTTCTCGTACGCCCGCGTGGCCAGGTGGACCTTGGTCAGCAGGTCCATGAGCACGAGGCCCTGCCAGCAGCGCAGCGAGAAGTCCTTGCCCACGGCGCCCAGCTCCGAGTAGAGCGAGCTGTCCTGCACGGGCGAGAACAGCGGCACGTCCTCCAGACCGTTGCGGTTCATTATGAGCCGCTGCATGAGGTTGTACTGGCCAAAGCGGCAGGGACCAGTGCCGCCCCACATCAGGAAGGCGGACTTGTCCGGTTTGAAGTCCGGGCTGGATGCCTTGGTGAGGATGTCGCCGGTGGTGAGGGCGAAGGGGTAGCACTCCTTGCCTGTCACGTGCTTGCGGCCCAGGGAGAGGGAGGCGTCGGAGGTCTCGGGCAGCACCTCGGCGTCCATGCCGCAGTAGGCGAAGGCCGCCTTGAGCGCCACGGCGTGGTCGCACATGCGGGGTATGAACACCGTGCGGCCGCGGCCGGACTGGGCCACAACGCGAGAGCCCGCCGCCTTCAGCGGATCGTGCAGCAATGGCCTGCTGTCGGCCACAGGCTCGGCCTCGGCTTCCATACGCGCTTGCATCTCCAGGCTGTCCAGAAACGCCTCGCAGCGGGTGATGACGCCTGCGTCTGCCGAGTGCTCGTCGATCTCGATATGCAGGTACGGCTTGCCGGCCATCTCCTGGTCGAAGTACGGCTGGATAAAGGAGTCCGGTCCGCAGGAGAAGTTGCCGATGAACAGGGCGTTGAGGTGCGGCGTCTTGTGCACGAACCGGCCGGCGCGCAGAATCCGCTGGCCGCTACGCCAGTACATGCCCGGCCAGTCGTCGTAGATCTCCTCGTCCGGCAGGAAGTCCATGGGGATGGCCTGGACGTTCAGCGTTGCCAGTTTCTTGGGAATCTCCAGGTTCATGCCCATGTCGAAGGCGTTGTAGGGACGGCCCACCACTACGAGGCTGCGCACACCCTTGGCGGCGTCCTCATCCACGTGGGACAGCACCTCGCGGCCCTTGTCCTGGATGGACTGGCGGAAGGCGTCCTGCGCGGCCTGGGCCTTGCCCATGGCGCGCTTGAGCTCGGACGATGCAACGCCGAGCGGCCCCAGCGCCTTGAAGAGCTCCTGATGGAGATGTCCGGTGCCGTACTTGTGGCGCACAACCGGGGTGACGATGCGGTTCGCGATCTCGGGGTCGAGGGTCTCGCTCAACCCGGCGCGCACCTGGTAGGGGAAGGACTGGGTCAGCGGGCAGGCGTGGCCATAAGGGTACGGCTCTTCCGGCGTGGCCATGTTGGTGAAGCTCGGCAGGAAGATGGTGTTCACGCCCTGCTCGACCAGCGAGACCACATGGCCCAGCGCAGCCTTCACCGGGAAGCACGTGTCGGCCAGGGTGGCCTTGACGCCGAGGCCCACCACGGGCGGGCTGGTGAGCGGGGAGATGACGACCTCGAATCCCAGCTCCCACAGCAGCGTCGTGTAGTAGGGCATGAAGTCGTGGAAGAAGAAGACCCGCGGAATGCCGATGACGCCCCGCCGCGCCGGCGCGTTCAGCGCCTTGTGGCGGGCGGCGTACTCCTCTTGGGGCTTATGCAGCGCATCCACGCGGAAGGCGAAGAGATCCTCGATATCATTGCCCGCGCCGCGGCGGATGTCGTACTTTTCGCAGCGGCCGCCGTAGAAGAGGAAGTTTTTCTCCCCCTCGATGCGGATGCGGTTGATCTCGCAGTGGTTCTCGCAGCCCTTGCACTCGAAGGACGACTGCGAGTACTCCCGCTCCGCCATGGACAGGCCCTTGAACCGCGAGTCCGATCCCGGATTTTCGCGCATCACGTCGCGGGCGATGAGGCCCATGCCGATGGCGCCGGTGTTGTCGTGGTGCGGCGGCACCGTGACCTGCAGCCCCAGGAACTTCTCGAACGCGGCGACAACGGCCTTGTTGAAGGCGGTGCCGCCCTGGAAGAAGACGTTCTCGCCGATGGCCCGGCCCGAGACCACGCGGTTGATGTAGTTCTCGACAATGGAGTAGGCGAGGCCGGCCAGCACCTCGTCCTTGTTGGCGCCCTGCTGCAGCGAGGAGCGCAGGGAGTTCTCCATGAACACGGTGCAGCGCTCGCCCAGACGGCAGGGGGACTCCGCCGCCAGAGCCAGCTCGGCGAACTCGTCCTTGATATGGATGTCGAGCTTCTCGGCCTGCTCCTCCAGGAAGGAGCCCGTGCCGGCGGCGCACGCCTTGTTCATCTCGAAGTCGGTGATGATGCCGTCACGCAGCTGGATGTATTTGGAGTCCTGGCCGCCGATCTCGAAGATGGTGTCCACCTTGGGGTCCATATGCACGGCGCCCATGGCCTGGGCCGTGATCTCGTTCTTGACCACGTCCGCGCCCACGAAGTCGGCGATCATGTAGCGGCCGGAGCCAGTGGTGCCCACGCCGCTGATGCGCACGGTGGCCGGCATGTTGGCGATTTCCTCGCCGATCTCCCGGAGGCCCTGGCGCACGGCCTCGATGGGCCGCCCGGCAGTGCGCAGATAGCGCTTGGCCAGCAGGTTGCCTTTCTCGTCGATAAGGGCGAGGCAGGTGGAGATGGAGCCGATGTCGATGCCCAGGTAGGCATCCACCTCGCCGTCCTCCGCAGTGAGCTCGCGGATGCGCTCCAGGCGCTCGCGCGCCTCCTCGGAAAGATGGCGCTTGGCAAAGTCGTCGCTCTTGCCCACCAGGGGCTCCAGACCGTTGCGCGACCAGATGTACTTCTCCTTCAGGGCGCGCAGCTTCTCATCGTCCACGCGCACGGCCGTGCCTTCTTCCATGGCTTTCATGGCCGAACCGATGGCGCCCATGGCGGTGACGTGCTCGGGAATGAGCAGGTCTTCCTCGCCCAGCACCTCGGAGAACGCCGTGACCATGCCCTTGTTGCGGGCCACGCCGCCCATGAAGGCCACGCGCGGCCGCAGCTTGCGGTTGCGCACGATGGAGCCCTGGAAGTTCCGCGCCACGGAGAAGCACAGACCGGCCACGATGGCTTCCACGCCGGTGGCGATCTGCTGCAGGTGGATCATGTCCGACTTGGCGAACACGGAGCAGCGGCCGGCAATGCGCGGCGGCGGAGCCGCGTCCTCGCCGCGGTTGGTCAGATACTCGTAGGCGAGGTCGGAGAACTCCTCGATGGTCAGGCGCAGGCGCTCGGCCTGCTGATCCAGGAAGGAGCCTGTGCCGGCGGCGCACACGGAGTTGAGCGCGAAGTCGTCAATAGCCCCATCCTTGATAAAGATGCACTTGGAGTCCTCGCCGCCCATCTCCACGATGGTCTCCACCTCGGGGTAGAGGGCCATGGTGGCCGCGGCGTGTGCCAGGAGCTCGTTGACGTGGGGCGCGTGCAGACGCGAGGCGACGTACTTGCCGGATGTTCCGGTAAAGGCAAGCTCGGCATCGGGATAACGGGACAGCAGGTCGGGGAGTATCTCAAGAAACTTCTCGAGCGGCCTGCCGAAATGGCGTTCGTACGACGTTTCAACAATTGCGCCTTCAGAGTCCAGGACAGCTACCTTGACACTGACAGAACCGGCATCGAGACCGATGACGTGCGACATGAATCCTATCCTTCGACCCCTGTGAGACGTCTCGCGCGCCTTCGGGGTGCAGTGAATTTTGTAGTGACCGTCCAGAAAGAAATACTTTAACGGAGGCGCGCCACAATAACCGTATAGGGAGGACGTGGCAACCCGCACGGGGAATTGCCGTCGTCATTTCTTCGATGCCGTCGATAGTAAGTTTCAGCGACTTTGCACCGAAAGCCATCTGGTCCCCGCCCGTATCTGCACACTTGGCAAGGCCTTTGCATCTGTTCTCGCAAGCCATGCCGTGGCTGAGATCCGCATGGGCGAGGCCCATGTACACAGATAAACCAAACGGCGCAGGAGGCAAGACCCATGCTCTTTCTGTTGGGCAATTCCGAGAAGAAGCAGCGCAAATCGCTTGAAAACAACGAACATTATCAACGTGTTAAAGAGCTGTTCAGCAACGGCAGATTTCCTGTGGTGACCACGGAAACTATTGAGGACAAGGACATCGAACGGGTGCTCGGCCTTGTCGCCTGCCGAGGCTATGACTCCGAAGAGGCCTTTTTCGGCATGGCGATGCGCGCCGTGAACAAGGGCGCCCAGGGAATCGTGGGCTATCAGGAGAATGTCGCCTTCCATCCGGACGGTTCCCGTTACTTTTCCTGCTATGGCACCGCTGTCCAATTTGTCAAAGAAGCAAAGGCTGTTGCGCGTAAGAATCTTGAGCTGCCCCAGTCCAAAAACGCACAGACAAAAGGTGCCGCCAAGTCCACGATTCGCGCACGAGCCTGAGTTTTGACACCCTGTTGGAGCCTGTCTAACCGTAGTGGTTCAAGCCTCAAAATCTTGAAACTCTTTATCGACAGCGACGAGCTCTTATAACACTTTTTTTGATCTTCTGAAATCCTTTATCGATAGGATTAAATATGCTTGCCTTGGCAATCCCGGCATCCCGGTTTTCAGCAGTATTTCCTATCGATAAAGGGTTTCGTTGATTTATTGACCCTCACGGCGCCCTCCAACTACTCATCCGCCTCGAAGTGTGTTAAATTTTAGACAGTGACGCCCTTCCGCTCCTTGCGAAAACGAACCCGCAATGAACGCCAAAGGAGGATAGCATGCCCCAGGAAAATCAGACTCGGATCATCATGTCCCTGCGCGACGGCACTGTGGTCAAGGGCCAGGTGAACCTCAAGGTGTACAGCCCCATGGGTCGTCTTTCCGATGGCCTGAACCGCGCCGAAGATTTCATCGTGCTCACGGACTACATCTTCCTGTATCCGCCGAATCATTGCGCCGAGGAAATCGCCAACAAGGAAGCCCTGTTCATCAACAGGATGCAGATCGTCTGGGCCACGCCGCTGGACTGACGCCACCCTTGGCAGACCTGCTGCCACACGGTAGACCACTCCGAATTGCCAGATTGTTTTGATGGCCCGATTCACCCGGCCCGACTGGCGGTCCGGCGTGCTTTTTTGCGCGGCTCTGAGCGCCGCGGCGACACGGCAGGAAACCCGACGCGAATCATCCCATGAACAAAGACACCGCCGTGACCGTTGCGCGCTTTTTGAAAGAGGCGCGCTGGCTTCCCGACACGCCCGAACCGATCGTCGCCTTCCTTGCCGCCGGCGAGTACAACGAGAACTACCGCATATCCGCGTCCGGCGGCGAGTACGTCTTCCGCATCAACCACGGCAGCCAGATCGGCCAGACGCGTCAGATCGAGTACGAGTACACCGTGCTCCGGTTGCTGGAGCCCTCCGGCGTCACGCCCCGGCCCTGTTACTGCCGGCCGGACGCCCCGGGGCTTGGCGGCGTCCTGCTCATGGAGTACCTGCCCGGCGGCCCGCTGAACTATGAACGCGACGCCCAGGACGCGGCGCGGCTCTTTGCGCGGCTCCACGCCCTGCCCTCCCCGGCCTGCGACATGCAACGCCTTGGACCGGCCGCCCTGCCCGCCGTCCGCCTGGGTCCTGATGGCCCGGAGCACGCGCCCCCGGCCCTGGTCATCCAGCAGACGCCAGTGGCCGACATTGCCGCCGAGTCCTATGGTTTGCTCACGCGTTTTCCAGACCACGCACGCAGAAACGACGTGGGCCGACGTATTTTTGACTACCACGCCGCAGTTCTTGCACTGGCCAGAGAGGCTGACCATCTCTTTGCCGCGGAGCCGCTCATCCTCGTCAACACCGAGGTCAACTCCGGCAACTTCCTCGTGCACAACGGCGCCGTACGCCTGGTGGACTGGGAAAAGGCCGTGCTCTCCTGCCGCTACCAGGACCTCGGCCACTTTCTGGTGCCCACCACGACCCAGTGGAAGACCGACTACGTCTTCTCGCCCGATGCGCGGCGGGCCTTCCTCAAGGCCTACCTGGACGCCCTCCACGAGTACGGCGGCGTTCCCGAGGGCGGGCTCTCCCTGGACGAGCTGGACGAACGGACCCGCATCATGGAGCGCACCATCCTGCTGCGCGCCCTGTCCTGGTGCTACATGGCGTGGCACGAGTACACGAGCCGCGACCGCTCTCTGACCAACGAGCATACCTTCCGCACCATAGAGCGCTATCTGGATCAGACCGACGCCATCCTCGGTGCGGCGTAGCTCCCAACTCCACGCAAGCGTAGCGCAGCTTGATCCCTGCTGCGTTGCGAATATTCCGGATCCGGCGCAGCTGCTCACCGAATTATCACCTCGTCGTATTCCCATCTTCCTGCGAAATCGTGTACAGTTGTAGTAGACCTGTCCCGTTGGCGGCGCCCGATGCGCCGTTGCAGCGGCGTATGCACTCGTTTCCATTAACAAGGAGGACCCCCCATGTTGTCGCCATACCAGACGAACCACGATCGCCGTCATTTTCTGAAAACCATGGCTGCAGCCGGTGTGGTTGCCGCCGGCGCCGGGCTGGGCGTGACCGCCATGCCCTTTACGGCGCGCGCCGCCGAGATCGAGCTGCCGAAGCTGCCCTTTGCCGAGAACGCGCTGGAGCCCGTCATCTCCGCACGCACCATCAGCTTCCACTATGGCAAGCACCACGCCGGCTACGTGAAGAAGACCAACGCCGCCATCAAGGGCACCCCGCTGGAAAGCAAGAGCCTTGAAGAGATCATCATGGAGACGTCCAAGAACCCGGACCAGCAGGGGATATTCAACAACGCCGCCCAGGTCTGGAACCACACCTTCTACTGGAACTCCATCACGCCCGGCGGCGGCAAGCCTGACGGCGCGCTGCTGGAAAAGGTCAACGCGGACTTCGGCAGCCTGGACGACTGCAAGAAAGCCCTGGCCGATGCAGCGGCGAGCCGGTTCGCCAGCGGCTGGGCCTGGTTGGTCATCGACGGCGGCACGCTCAAGGCCATCAACACCATGAACGCCGACACGCCCATGGTGCACGACATGACGCCACTGCTTACCATCGATGTGTGGGAGCACGCCTACTATCTGGATTATCAGAACCGCCGCGGCGATTACGTGTCCGGCCTTCTGGACAAGCTGATCAACTGGGATTTCGCGTCCAAAAACCTGGAAATGTCGTAAAAATCAATCCAGCAGCTATGCGCGTCCAACGCGCTAGCTTTTTGACATGTCGCACACCGGGGCCGCCTTCATGGCGGCCCTTTTTTATGTGATGGCGGCAGACCAGATACGTTCGCCGGAACTGTTTCACCGCGGTGCTCGCTGAAGGTCGCGGATAATGTTGGGCTGCAACGAAGCAGCTCAACGCTATCCAAAGGAGCGAATCATGGCCGCGATACGCTTAACCACACCACTGTTGACCGATAAAGATGAAAAGATCTATACTAAGAATCCGTTTACGAAATGGCGCTGGAAAGCCAACCCTGGCGCATGCGCGACTTGCCGCGATCGTGATGGCCATACATACTATTACCACGACGTTCCAAAGCGGCCGCACCCCAACTGCAAGTGCCGGGTGGAGGTGGTAGAGGAAGAGCAAACTATACAGCAGTATGAGCCTCTCGACAGAATCCCTTGGCCGAATTATTCGGTAAATATCAGAGGAACTGCTACAATGATGACAGTTGGAGACGTCGCCACTGCTTGTTTTCTGATGTGTAATATCTCAACAGCATGCATCCCTGAAAAGCGTGTGGCAGATGATCTTATTAAGGGGAGGCAATATAACGGCGTTTATAAAGCCACGTTGTCTGGGCCAGCATTCGCAACCCCAATCGGGATTACGAATTTCAAAATAGAGCTATATCCGACATGTACATCGTGTAGCTATAAAACACCACTCCATGCTATGGAAGGATGGGCAAATGTACTTGCAGTAGGGGGAGCGTTCAGTGGTGCTGGGTATAGTGCCAGTATATTTACCCTGGGAGCTACAAAAAGCACATCATGGAATGGGCACCAAGAAGGGCTGGATGCAAGTGTAGGATGGTACGGCGGTTGGGGCTATATTGAATCTTACACTTCGTTTGAGTGCGGATACCAATGACACATAGAGGTAAAAAATATAACATGGCTGTTGTAATTGTAATTGGACTACTTATTAGCCTGCAGATACTTGACAAAAGATGGATCTGTCTTTTTGGACCTCTTGTAGTCATGTGTATAGGTGTTCTCTGGGCTACAGCATCCCGATATTGTGAAGACTCGAAGGCGGCTGAATTTATTGTTAATATGTCATTTATGTCTAGACTCTTGGGATTCAGAAGGTACCTTCTGTACGCCGGAATCTCTGGGGTGTGCTTTGGTGCTGTTTTCCTCTGTTTAAACTTTCCAGACATTGTTGGCCTTGCCGCGATATATAATTTGCATTGGAGTATATTATATTTTTTTGCTTCTATTGTATTTGGTTGCTTTCTGACCGTATTGATTCTTTGAGGTCTTCAGTTGAAATCATGTTCCCCATGCTTGTGTAATATGTCGCGGCGGCATACGTTATCATGTTTGTAATTCTTATTAACCATGAGCAACATAACAAATCAAGAGTACACTGGGTTACATGGACAAGAAAGTAATCAATGCTCCTAATTCATTCTTTCTGATTTTCGGAGCACTTTCCTTGCTATAAGGTATTTGGTTATTTTGTGCCCCGTTATATGCTACATGGAAGTATCATCACACGGTCTTTCCCTCCCCTCAGTGCGAGTGTTTTTGCGATCCTATGTATGTCAGCGGGATCACTAAGCCTCTGGTCTTATTTCAGAAGACGCAAAAAACACATTTCCACAGCCAAAGACATGATCTGTATCCGATGTCAAACCGTGTATCTCCCCGATGGAACAGAACGCCTCACCTGCCCCAAGTGTGGTGGCAAACTCGAACCTATCGAAGGTTTCTACGAGCGCCATCCCGAGCTCAAGGATGAGTAGCTGTGTTGGGATGCGATGGTCACCCTGTTGGATAGCTCCTTTTTTCGTGACGTTATCGTGTCTTTTTGTCCGGGTTCCTACCGCTGCCGTTGACCCTGCCGACGTAATTCCGTATACTTTCCTGATTCAGAAAGTATTCATGTTTCCAGTGTGTTAGCAATCTGCAGGCATTGCGCGGTGTGTACGGTCTTCTCCTCCGCGCCCATGCTCGGGGGGAGACCATGGTCTTGCAGCAGTATACGCGCTTTGGCGCGCTCACCTTTCTTGTGGTTGATGACTCCATCACCATGCGCCGATTCATCAAGCGCTGCCTGCGCGAGTTCGGCGCCGTGAGCATTCACGAGTCCGAAAGCGCAAACGCCGCCTGGGGCGCGGTGTGCGCCGGCGGCGTGGACTTCATCCTCTGCGACTGGAACATGCCCGGAACGAGCGGCATCGACCTGCTGGCCCGCGTACGCGAGGACCCGCGGCACAGCTCGCTCCCCTTTCTTATGGTCTCGGCGGAGTCCAAGCTCGAAAACATCATGGAGGCGATTCAGAACGGCGTCTCCAACTACCTGACCAAGCCCTTCACCAAGGACTCCCTGGCGCGCAAGATTATCGCCATCCTCGACGCCTCGGCCGCCGACACGAGACCCGATTCCTGTCAGCGGGACGCATACTCCAGCGCGTCGTCCTGAGCAGATCTAGATTCGAACAGCGTACAGCAGCGGCCAGTTTTTGCCCGTCACCAGCAGTTGCCCTGCGGCGCCGTCCCAGGCCAAACCATTGGCCACGCCGTGGCTCGCTCCTTTTTTGGCCAGGTCCTCGCGCAGGGGCGTAAGGTCCAGCCACGAGAGCAGCCGGCCCGTCTGCGGCTCGATGTACGCCACCTGCCATGTCTGCCAGACATTGGCCAAAAGCGCTCCGGGCACGAGCTCCAGCTCGTTCAGCTCCTGGACCGGGCCGCTTGCGCCGCGAGCGGTCACGCTTTTTTGCAACGCAAAGTCCCTGCTCCGGGTGGCGATGTCGGCGCTGCCGTCGCTCATGTAGAACTGGCGGCCGTCCCAGACCAGGCCCCAGCCCTCGCCGCGGTAGGAAAGCTGCCCGGTGGGCCGCAGCGTTGCAACATCATACAGAAAGGCCGTGCCCTCCTGCCAGGTGAGCTGGTAGAGGGTCTTCCCGGCCAGGGCCAGCCCTTCGCCAAAGTACTCATCCGGCAAAGGCCGCCGGTCCAGAACACGACCCGTTTTCCAGTCCACCCGCCGCACGTCCGATTGTCCGTAGCGCCCTGTTGACTCAAAGAGCACGCCGTCCTGGAGCAGGAGCCCCTGCGTGAACGCCTCGGGGTCGTGGTCATGCACGGAAAGGACGCGCACGCTCCGCACAGGCACCGTTCCGGCGCACCACGCCCTCGCGGACATCCCCAGGCTCGCCATGCCAAAAGCCGCCCCGCCGGCCATGGCCATAAACCGCCGCCGGCTGATCCGGCCGCTTTGACTATGCATTGTCTTTCGGTTCTCTCGGCGCGTACATGCGCCAGCTCATTGTTGTCCCGGCCGGATAAGGCAGACGAGGGCGTCGTCGGCCATGCTGTACCAGGCGTTTTTGCCCTCACGCCGCACAGCCACCACCCGGGCCGCGCGGAGAACGCGCAGCTGGTGGGAAACGGCGGATTGGCTCATGCCTACGGCCTCGGCCAGCTCGCTCACCCGCAGCTCGGCAATGGCCAGGGCGTTGAGAATGGCCAGGCGTGAGGGATCGGCCAGCGCCTTGAGCCGCTCGCTCAGACGGTGCAGCCCGGCGTCATCCGGCATGGACTGGCGGACGCTCTGGACGCGCTCCCGCGCCTCCTCCAGACTGGGAAACGGCGCGGCGTCAAACGGCCGGACCTCGTCCCCGGCGTGGAGCAGCGTGCTGGCCGAAGCTCCGTGCGCCCCTTCTGCAAAGCCGCCGGCCTCACCCGTCTGCCTGGGCTCTTCATCATCTCCCACGCCGTAGGCCAGCGTGGCGCGCTTCGTGTTCATGCTCTCCGCCCCCTCGTGTTCGGTTGGCAACCTGTGGCCTGATGCGAGCAGCCGTCTGTTTTCCGGTCAAAAAAAGTGTCGGTCATTTCGACGGGTTTTTCAACGGGCCGTGCGCATTGTTGCGCATTTCCCCGGAGCCCCGCATGTCTTGTTCACCTTCCCTGCGTGCAATTGCGCTGGAAACGTTGTATATTCGGACTCTGCGCCATTTCCGCGACAGCAGCCCAGGAAGCTGCTGCGGCTTCCCTGCGGCGCTGCAATTCTTCGCAAAGGAGATCCGCCATGCACACGCGTTCCCGTCTTCCGCTCCGTCTCTTGCTGGCATGCGCTTTTGCGTCGTGCCTCGTCGCCCTGGGTTGCGCCTCCAACACCGGGGGGAGCAGCTATATCAGCCGGACCAGCACCGTTACCGCATACCGGCTCAATGTCCGCGCCGATCCGTCCATCAACGCCCCTGTCCTGGATGTCATCAGCCGCGGCCAGAGCGTGGATGTGCTGAGCCGCCGCTACAACTGGATCAAGATCCGCACGCCCAACCACCATGTGGGCTGGTCGTATGGCGCGTTCCTCTCCGGGTTCAACATCCCCAAGCCGGAGTCCAAGGCGCCCGAGTACAAGGAAGCGCAACCAGAGAAGAAAGAGTCGGAGGAGCCCAAGAGCGAGCAGCCGCCCGTGGTGCTCTAGGCCCCCCCAGGCCGTTTATTTTTTGACGACTCGGCTCTCAGGCACAGAACGATCCCGGTCAACATGCCGGGATCGTTTCTTTTCTTTGCATGGTCCGCATCTTGCTTGCATTCCAGCAGGAATTCCAAGGATGCAACGCACAGAAAGGAAGTCTGGGAGGAGCCCATGAAATCCAAGGCATATGCACTACTCAACGAACGCGGCTCCGGCCGCATGAACCACGACCTGCGCTCCGCCGTGCTGGCCGGCGTCAAGGAAGCCGGGCTGCGGGACAAGCTGCTCAACGAGTACCGCGAGCTCGCCGGCGGGCTGCGCAAGCTCGTGGCCTTCGCAGAACGTTACAACCTCCCCGCGTCCATGACCGAGGAGGACCGCGCGGCGTACGCCGAGCTCATGGCGTCGTTTCACCATGCTGGCACGCGCGGCTGCATTCTGGCAGAGGAATGCCGCACCGCCGACGGCGTCACCTATCTCGCCACGGCTTTGGGCGAAGACGGCCCTGTCCAGTAGCGAGGAGAACGCCATGAACACTATCGATCAGATCAACGGCCCTGCCGGGTTGAACCGGCCGGACAAGAGCACCGAGCAGACGCAGGCCGCCAACAAAGCGGAACGCGACGCGGAAACCAAACAGACCGCTACCGCAGGAACCACGGACTCCGTGCACCTGCGCTACTCCATGACTCCGCCCACCGAAACGCTGGACGAAGAAAGCGCCAAGGCCATGGTGCAGCGCGTCCAGGCTGCCGGAGCCGAAGAGCTCACCGCTGCACACGGAGGCCTGGACCCGGAGCGGGTCTACAAGCTGCTCGGCCTATTGGGATGATCCCCGGCCGCAGCCGTCCAGAAATCAATCGGAAACCGCCCGGCTTCTGCAACTCAGGAGCCGGGCGGTTTTTTGCGTGGTGCCTTCTTTCGGTGAGCGCGGCAGGCGGCAGCACCACTGGACAGGTAGAAAGCGTACTCAGCGCACCTGCTTCAATTCGGCCTCGATGCCGTTGCCCGAGACAGTGATGAGCACGTAACCGCCGCCGCGGAGCGCGCCCGGATTGATGACCTTGGTCTTGCCCACGAAGTCCTCGGCCATGGACTCGTGGATGTGCCCGGTCAGGCAGACCGGCGGCTGCGTCCGCTCCAGAAAGGCGCGTACGGTCTGGCTGCCCACGTGGCCGCCGCCGGCCACGTCCGTTTTGGTGTTGACCGGCGGATTGTGCACCACCAGCAGCAAGGGGTCGAAGCCGTCGGCCTTGGCGTAAGCCGCGTCCAGCCATTCGCCGAGCTGCGCGTCCGAAACCTCGGACGGCGTGCCGAACGGCGTGTAGTTGGACATGCCTACGCCGAGAATGCCGGGCCGTGTTCCGGCCGGCGCATCACCGTCCTTCAACAGGGGCCGCGCCTGGGCATGGATGTTCACGCCCTGCTTCTCCAGAAAGCCGTTTACCTCCGGCTTGTCCATGTTGCCGAGCTGCGCAAAGACGTAGGGGTTGGCCGAACGCACGGCGTTCAGCACGTTGCCGGCCTGGGCCGGTCCGCCGCCGTTGGTCAGGTCGCCGCTGACGATGATCCCGTAGGCGTCTTTCAGCTCCGGGATGCGCGCCAGCATGTCCACATTGTCGTGCACGTCTCCCACTCCAACGAATATGTACTCGCTCGTGCCGCTCATGCCTCGCTCCTTGTGCGATTCCGGTTCAGGGGCCGGATTGTTGTCGGACCATTCTTGATTTTCCCAAAGCGCCGGCAACTTGGCAAGGATTCGGCCCGGTTTTCTCCTGCGCCACACCGTGCTACACAGGGTGCATGGCATCGCGCAGCTTCGGTCCCCCCGGCGCACACGCGTCCTCTGTTTCCGGCACGATCGGCAAGGATGAGCTGCGTCAGCGATTCCGGGCCATGCGCGCCTCCCTGCCAGCAGAGCAGTCCGCAGCCAAGAGCCGGCGCGCCCAGGAGCACATCCTGGACCTGCGGCACTGGCGCGAGGCCCAGACCGTGCTGCTCTATGTGGGCTGCCGCGGCGAGACGGCCACGGACCTGCTGCTGCAATCAGCCTGGCAGGAGCAAAAAACCGTGCTGCTGCCGCGCTGCCTGCCTGCAACTCCCGGCGAAATGGAGCTGGCCTGCGTTCGCTCGCAGCACGACCTCGCGCCTGGGCTCTACTCCATCCCGGAGCCCGACCCCACGACCTGCAGCCCGGTGGAGCCGGAGCGCGTGGACCTCATCGTGGTCCCGGCCCTGGCCTTCGACCGCCGCGGCTTCCGCCTGGGCCAGGGCGGCGGCTACTACGACCGCCTGCTCGTCTCCCAACCGTACACGAAAAGCCTCGCCATCGGCCTCGCCTTCGACTTCCAGGTAGTCCGCTCCCTGCCCGTGGACGGCTGGGACCGGCCCGTAGCCGCCGTTGCGAGCGACAAGGAACTGATATGGACGTGACCGGCATTCCGTTTGCCTTTCCGGGACTCGCGGACCGGGTGGGCTGCTTCTTCCAGACGCGCGAAGGCGGCGCGAGCATGGACCCCTTTGACGCGGGCAACATCTCCTTCACCGTGGGGGACGATCCGGCGGCCGTGCGCGCCAACCGCATGGCCCTGCAAAAACGACTCGGCTTCACCCACTGGGTCGAGGCAAAGCAGGTGCACGGGGTGGATATCCTGCTGGACCCGCCGCCCGGCGACATCGAGGCGGACGGCGAGGCCGAGGCCGACGGCCTGACCACGGCGGAGCCGGGCCGCGCCCTGGTCATCAAGACCGCAGACTGCCAGCCCGTGCTCATCGCCCACCGCGGCGGCGCCTTCGTGGCCGCGCTCCACGTGGGCTGGCGCGGCAACGCCCAGGAGCTCCCGCTCTCGGCCGTGGCCGCCCTGTGCGACCACTACGGCGTCTCCCCGGACAGCCTTGCCGCGGTCAGAGGACCGTCCCTGGGGCCCTCGGCCAGCGAGTTCACCAACTTTGACGCAGAGTTCGGCCCCGCATTCGAGCCCTATGTGGATCGCAACACCATGCGTGTGAACCTATGGAAGCTGACGCACGACCAGCTTGTGACAGCGGGAGTCCCGGCCGACAACATCTACGCCATCGACCTCTGCACCTTTTCCCTGCCACGTACTTTCTTTTCCTATAGAGCAGCGCGCACCAGCGGCCGGCACGCAAATCTGATCTGGCTGTCGTAATACATGGCAGGAGTGACAAAGGGCATCTGATTATTCGAACTTTGCTTTTCCAGAATGAATTGGTACAGTTTTTTTGTATGGAGACTGTCGTCCGATAATCCAGCCAGCCTCACCTCACAAGGAAGGACGCCATGGTCGCCGAAACACTGCTTGACCTGCGCAAGTTCGTTGCTCCGGAGTTCATCTTCGGCCACGGAGCCGCTTCCCTGGCCGGGCGATACGTTCACAACCTCAGCGCCAGAAAGTCCCTCGTCATCAGCGACCCGGGCGTCATGTCCAGCGGTTGGACAGACCATGTCTGCAAGAGCCTTGAGGAGTACGGCCTCGGGTACTCGATGTTCGTGGACGTCTCCCCCAACCCGCGCGACACGCAGGTGATGGCCGGAGCGGCCCGCTACGAGCAGGAGGGCTGCGACTCCATCGTAGCCGTGGGCGGCGGCAGCGTCCTCGACCTGGCCAAAGGGGTGGGCATTGTCCATTCCAACCAGCAGCACATTCTCGATTTCGAAGGCGTGGACGCCGTGCCTAATCCCGGCCCACCCATGGTCTGCATCCCCACCACGGCGGGCAGTTCGGCCGACGTCTCCCAGTTCGCCATCATCACGGACAGCGCGCACAACGCGAAGATCGCCATCGTCTCCAAAAGCGTGGTGCCGGACGTGGCGCTCATCGATCCCGCCCTGACCATGACCATGGACAGAAATCTGACGGCGCACACCGGCATGGACGCCCTGACACACGCCATCGAGGCGTACGTGTCCAACGCCAACTCGCCCATCACGGACCTCTTCGCCCTGGAGGCGGTGCGACGCATCACGCACTCCCTGCCCGCGGCCCTGGAACGCGGCAGCGACCTGGAGGCCCGCGCCGGCATGATGCTCGGCTCCCTCTACGCAGGCATCGCCTTTTCCAACGCCATCCTTGGCGCCGTGCACGCCATGGCCCACAGCCTGGGCGGCCTTCTGGACCTGCCCCACGGGGTCTGCAACGCCGTGCTGCTGGACTACGTCATCGACTTCAACTTCTCCTCGGCGCAGATGCGATACATTGAGGTCGGCAAGGCCATGGGCGCCGCAATCACCGACGACATGGAGCCCGACGCGAAGAAAGAGGCCGTGCTGGAGGCCGTGCAGCGGCTCAAACGCAAGGCCGGCATCACACAGCGCCTTGCGGACCTCGGCGTGAAGGCCGAGGACCTCACCTCCCTGGCCCAGCACGCATTCCATGATCCCTGCCTGGCGACCAACCCGGTCGCGGTGACCCCTGAAGAGCTCGAGGCGATCTATGCACAGGCGCTCTGACGGCAAATCTCCTCCAGACTCACCGGATGCGCTACGGGACAAGCTTATCGGGCTGGGCGAACGTTCCATCCGCAAGAGCTACTACCCCGAGCTGCAGAGCCGCATCTTCGAGCTCGAACGGTTCCGCGCGCTGCTGGACCAGACCAACGAGGCCATTTTCCTCGCCTCGGCCGAAGACGGCCTGGTGGTGGACTGCAACGTCTCGGCCTCCCAGCTGCTGCAACGGCCCGAGGAGGAGATCACGGGCAGCCCGTTCTCATCCATCCTGCAGCCCATCACCGAAGAGCAGATAGACGCGCGCCTGGCCAAGGCCGGAGACACAAGCCGGCTGCTGGACGCCATCGAGACAGAGCTGGAGCGCGGGGGCGAGATCATCCCGGTGGAGTTCTCCCTGCGCATCGTGCGCATGGGCGACGAAACATACGTGGTCGCCGTGGCCAGGGACATCACCGACCGCAAGCGCACGGAAGACGAGCTGGCTGCCATGAACCGCCGTCTGGAAGAGCTTGTGGAGGAGCGCACCCTGGATCTGGAGGCCAAGGCCAGGGAACTGGAGGAGGCCAACCGGCGGCTCACCCAGCTCGACGCCCTGAAGTCCAACTTCCTCTCGGCCGTGTCGCACGACCTGCGCACCCCCCTGACCGCCATTCAGGGCTTTGCCAAGATCATCGACAGGGACTTCAAGCGATCCTTCCTGGGCAACGCCGCCGAGTCCGCCAAGACCAACCTGCGGGCGAAACGCATCAGCGAGAACCTCGGCATCATCCACGAGGAGACCAGGCGGCTCACGCGGCTCATCTCCGACCTCCTGGACATCTCCAAGATCGAGTCCGGCACCACCGTGTGGAAGGACGAGGTATTCGACTTCGCCACCCTGGCGGAGCGGGCAGAGGAGGCTGTGCGCTTCCGAGCCAAGGCCAAACGATGCCGTGTGGAGCTGGATATCAACCTCAACACGCCGCTGATCGAGGCCGATCCGGACAGGATCATGCAGGTGCTCATCAACCTGCTCGACAACGCCGTAAAGTTCTCGCCGGGCGGCACGGTGCGGCTGCGGACGCGGGAGGAGCACAACGGCGGCGCCGTTCGGCTTTCTGTTGCGGATACCGGCCCCGGCATCCCGAAGCACGAGCTCTCCGCCATCTTCGATACCTTCCACCAAGCCAAGCGTGACGACACCCTGCCCGACGGCGTGGAGCGCGGGACCGGCCTGGGGTTGTCCATCTGCCGGGAGATCGTGGAGCACTACGGCGGGTCCATCTGGGCGGAGTCCGAGCTCGGACACGGCGCCACCTTCCATGTGGTGCTGCCAGCGGTCGCCAACGGAAGCCGCAAGGCTGGCGACATGACCGCCTAGGGCGCGGCAAACATCCGGGCCATCTCCCTACGCAACACAAGAGCACACGCGGCCAGGCTTCGGCGATGTCCATCACGCGCCGTGACCCGGCCGAATCGTCCATCCCCAGCCCTGGCGCGACAGCCGCCTCGGGCATCTTCCTTCCCATACATGGATGCCGGGCCGCCGGACGCAAAACAGCCGGCGCACCCTGCGCACAATCCGCCTTGCAACCTGTTGCATCTGGCGGACCGCGCTTCTGGATACGCCGGCCGTGTGTACTTGTATTTGATGAGGTTCGAGCGCCTACCAGGACAGGGCGACGTCGTTCTCCAGGCACATCTTGCCCTGGCCCTTGCACGGCGGCACCGGGTACTCGCCGGTGAAGCACGCCAGGCAGTAGTCGTCCGGCTTGGCGACCGAACCGAGAAGACCTTCGATGGACAGATAGTGCAGGCTGTCCAGACCGATGAAGCGGGCGATCTCGTCGATGTCGTTATAGGCGGCGATGAGCTCGCCTTTGGACGAGAAGTCGATGCCGTAGAAGCAGGGGAAGCGGATGGGCGGGCAGGAGACGCGCATGTGGATCTCGGTCGCGCCCAGCTCCCGCAGCTTCTTCACGCGGGTGCGGATGGTGGTGCCGCGCACGATGGAGTCGTCCACGATAAGGATCTTCTTACCCTTGATGAGCGACTTCACCGGGTTGATCTTCACGCGCACGCTGAAATCGCGCATGTCCTGCGAGGGCTGGATAAAGGTACGGCCCACGTAGTGGTTGCGAATCATCGCCGTCTCGTAGGGGATGCCGGACTCCTGGGCGTAGCCCACAGCCGCGTACATACCCGAGTCCGGGAAGGGCATCACGTAGTCGGCCTCCACAGGCGCTTCCCGCGCCAGGGCCTTGCCCATCTTCTTGCGGCAGTCGTACACGGTCTCCTGGAAAACGATGGAGTCCGGACGGGCAAAGTAGACGAGCTCGAAGATGCACTGCCGTCTGGGAGCCAGCTCGGCAAGCTGGTAGGACTTCACGCACTTATCCTCGATGACCAGCATCTCGCCGGGCTCGATGGCGCGGAGCATCTCGGCTTCCAGCAGATCAAAGGCGCAGGTCTCGGAGGCGATGACGTAGGAGTCGCCCACACGGCCCAGGGCCAGCGGCCGGAAGCCGTGGGGGTCCTTCACCGCGATGAGCTTGTTGTTGCACAGCAGGATGAGACTGTAGGCGCCCTTGACCTCGGCGCAGGCCGCGCTGACCGCCTCCTCGATGCTCATCTTCCCGTAGTTCTTGGCTATGAGATGGGTGAACAGCTCGGAGTCGATGGTGGTCTGGAAGATGGAACCCTCGGCCTCCATCCGCTGGCGCAGCTCCACGGTGTTGGTCAGGTTGCCGTTGTGCGCCACGGCGAGCTGCATGTCGCCGAAGCGGACGAGGAAGGGCTGGGCGTTGCGGATAAGCGACGCGCCCGTGGTGGAGTAGCGGATGTGGCCCACGGCGATACGGCCCTTGAGTTCCTTGCCCAGATGGCGCTCGTTGAAGACCTCGGGCACGAGGCCCATGCCCTTCTGCTCGCGGATGGTCTCGCCGTCCCAGGTGACGATGCCGGCCGATTCCTGGCCGCGGTGCTGCTGCGCATACAGGCCGAAGTAGGCCATGCGCGCAGCTTCTTGGTGGTCGTGGATGGCAAAGAGGCCGCAGTATTCCTTCTTCATGACGTCGTTTCTCTCGTAGTGGCTAGGACCCGGCCTGTCCGTAATGCTCCTGCAGGCTGGTGACCGTGTATCCCCTGCCCTGGCGTTCCTGCACGGCGTGGGCCATGGCCCGCGCGCCGGCCACCGTGGTGGCGTAGGGGATGTTGTAGAGCAGCGTTGCCCGGCGCAGGACCACGGAGTCGTGGACCGTCTTCCGGCCAGACGCGGTATTGATGACGAGTGCAATCTCGTTGTTCTTGATCTGGTCCACGATGTTGGGGCGTCCCTCGTGCACCTTGAGCACCGTCTCGGCTTCCACGCCGTTCTCGTTGAGGAACGCGGCCGTACCCCGGGTTGCGATGAGCTCGAAGCCCAGGCCGGCGAACATCCGCACCACCTCTACAGCGGCCGGCGTCTTGTCGCGCTCGTTGACCGAGACGAAAACCTTGCCGCGCTCCGGCAGGGTGTACCCGGCGGCGAGCTGGCTCTTGAGGAAGGCCAGACCGAATGTCTCGTCCACGCCCATGACCTCGCCGGTGGAGCGCATCTCGGGTCCGAGCAGCACATCCACGCCCGGGAAGCGGTTGAACGGCAGCACCGACTCCTTGACCGAGACGTAGCCGCCGCGGCGCATGGACCAGGGGTCCAGATCCTTGAGCTTCTCGCCCAGCATGATGCGCGTGGCCAGACGCGGCAGGGGCACGTTGGTGGCCTTGGAGACGAACGGCGCCGTGCGGCTGGCGCGGGGGTTGACCTCGATGATGTAAATCTCGCCGTCTTTGATGGCGAACTGGATGTTCATCAGCCCCACCACCCGCAGCTCCTCGGCCAGGGCCGCGGTCTGGCGCTCGATCTCCTTGACCAGATGGTCCGGGATGGTGTGCGGCGGCAGCACGCAGGCCGAGTCGCCGGAGTGGATGCCGGCTTCCTCGATGTGTTCCATAATGCCTGCCACATAGGTGTCAACGCCGTCGGACAGGGCGTCCACGTCGATCTCGATGGCGTTCTCCAGGAACTTGTCCACCAGGATGGGGTTGTCCTTCTTGGCGAGGCCGCCGGAGACGTGCAGCGCCTCCTCGAAGTAACGGTCCAGCTCGCTGTCGGAGTAGACGATCTCCATGGCGCGGCCGCCGAGCACGTAGCCGGGCCGGACCACCACGGGGTAGCCAATCTCCTTGGCAATGGCGCGCGCGCCCTCCACGCTGTAGGCCAGGCCGTTGGGCGGCTGGCGCAGCCCCAGCTTCTTGATCAGCGCCTGGAAACGCTCGCGATCCTCGGCGCGGTCAATGGAGTCCGGCGAGGTGCCGATGATGGGCACGCCGGCGCGCATGAGCGGCACGGCGAGGTTCAGCGGAGTCTGACCGCCGAACTGAACGATGACGCCGTCCGGCTGCTCGTTCTCGATGATGTTCATCACATCTTCGTAGGTCAGCGGCTCGAAGTAGAGGCGGTCCGAGGTGTCGTAGTCCGTGGACACGGTCTCCGGATTGGAGTTGACCATGACGGAGTCCACGCCCATGTCCTTGAGCGCGAAGGAGGCGTGGCAGCAGCAGTAGTCGAACTCGATGCCCTGGCCGATGCGGTTGGGGCCGCCGCCCAGGATGACGATCTTCTTGTTCGCGCCGGTGTTCAGTTCCTCGCCCGACTCGTACGTGGAGTAGTAGTACGGGGTGTAGGCCTCGAACTCCGCGGCGCAGGTGTCCACAAGGTAGTAGGTGGGCTCGATGCCCATCTCCTTGCGCAGGTCGCGGATATCGCCTGACTTGCGCCGCCAGAGCGAAGCGAGCTGGCGGTCGGAGAAGCCCATCTCCTTGGCCTTGCGCAGGATGGGGGCGAGCTCGGCGTCTTCCGGCGAAATCAGCTTGTTCAGCCCGAACTGACGCAGCTCTTCCTCGAACTGCACGATCTCCTCGATCTGGCGCAGAAACCACGGATCGATCCAGGTGCTTGCGTAGATCTCCTCCACGCTGGCGCCTGTGATCAAGGCCTCGCGGATCTGGTAGAGGCGCCTGGAGTTGGGCGTGCGGATGGCGGTAAGCAGCTCGTCCTTCCTGGCGGCGCGTTCCTCATCCGTCATCTCGCGGCCAAGGATGTCGAACTCCTTGCCCAGGCCGGGCATGCCGGTCTCCAGGGAGCGCAGGCCCTTCTGCAGCGATTCCTTGAATGTCCGGCCGATGGACATGGCCTCGCCCACACTCTTCATGGAGGTGGTGAGCACATCCTGTGCGCCGGGGAACTTCTCGAAGGTGAAGCGCGGGATCTTGGTGACCACGTAGTCGATGGTCGGCTCGAAGGAGGCCATGGTCTCCCGCGTGATGTCGTTGGGAATCTCGTCCAGGGTGTAACCCACGGCGAGCTTGGCTGCGATCTTGGCGATGGGGAAGCCCGTGGCCTTGGAGGCCAGGGCCGAGGAGCGCGACACGCGGGGGTTCATCTCGATGACCACCATGTCGCCGTTGTCCGGGTTGATGGCGAACTGGACGTTGGACCCGCCGGTCTCCACGCCGATGATGCCCATGATCGCGATAGATGCATCGCGCATCATCTGGTACTCGCGGTCGGACAGGGTCTGGGCCGGGGCCACGGTGATGGAGTCGCCCGTGTGCACGCCCATTGGGTCCAGGTTCTCGATGGAGCAGATGATGACGCAGTTGTTGTTCTTGTCGCGCATCACCTCCAGCTCGTACTCCTTCCAGCCCAGCCTGGACTCCTCCAGCATGACCTCGTGGGTCAGCGAGGCGGCAAGGCCCTGGGAGGCGATGAGCTCCAGATCTTCCTGGTTGTAGGCTACGCCGCCGCCGGTGCCGCCCAGGGTGAAGGCGGGCCGGATGATGATGGGGAAGGGTATTTCCCGACCGGCGCGTTTCACGTCGTCCATGTTGCGGGCAAAAATGGACTTGGGCACGGCCAGGCCGATGTCGGCCATGGCGGCGCGGAACTGCTCGCGGCTCTCGGCGCGCTGGATGGCCTGGAGGTCGGCGCCGATGAGCTCCACCCCGAACTTGTCGAGAACGCCGGCTTCGGCCACGGCCACGGCCGTGTTCAGGCCGGTCTGTCCGCCCAGGGTGGGCAGCAGTGCGTCCGGTCGCTCTTTTTCTATGATCTGGGCGACCACCTCGGGCGTGATCGGCTCCACGTAGGTGCGGTCCGCCGTTCCCGGGTCCGTCATGATGGTCGCCGGGTTGGAGTTGACGAGGATGACCTCGTACCCCTCCTCCCGAAGGGCCTTGCAGGCCTGAGTGCCGGAGTAGTCGAACTCACAGGCCTGTCCGATGACAATGGGCCCTGAGCCAATGAGCATAATCTTGTGGATGTCGGTGCGCTTGGGCATAGGCTGTACAAAAATGGGAAAAAGTCTTGCGGTTGAGGGCGTCGTTAAGGAATTTCACTGGATACGTCATCCGGCCGCGGCGGGCAAGCGGTTCGAAAAGCCCCGTGTCACGGCTGTTCCCGGCGGTCCTGAGGCTGCCCGCACCGCTGTGAAGTCGGACGTCCCCGATGTATACCGCCGTGCTCCGGCTGGCAACCGAATTCCCTTGCCAGCCCGCGGTCCTTGTGCCACCACTAGGTGCGACGACGCAACCCATTCTGGATATGGAGCAAATGTGACCACGCCTTCGTCGAATCGCTACCGCATCACCGAGAACATCGTGTCCGGCGCATTGCTCATCGCCATGCTCGTCGCGATCATCGTCTACGTCTGGCTGGCCTATCGGCTGACCATCCTCATTGTGCTCGTCACGGGAATCCGCGGCCAGATGGAGTACGCCGTCCTCGCCGTGGTCGGCGGCGTGGCCTTCCTGCTCTGGTGGCTGGTGGGGCTCAAGCTCTGGCGGCGGGGCATCAAGCTGCTTGACAAAATTGGCGACTACTACGACGCGAAACGCGCCGCCAACCAGGGAGACGACACGGCATGAGCCCTGCGACTCTGGAGATACTGGACCACGTCTACCCGGGCCTGGCCTTCTTCCTCGGCCTGCTGCTCGGATCGTTCTACAACGTCTGCGTGCACCGCTACCTGAGCGGCGAGTCTATTGTCTTTCCCGGCTCCAAATGCCCCAAATGCGACCACCCGCTCGCCTGGTGGGAGAACATCCCCGTCGTTTCCTTCCTTATTCTGCGTGGCAGGTGCCGCGCCTGCGCCAAGCCCATCAGCTGGCGCTACCCCCTGGTGGAGCTCGTCTCCGGGCTCTGGGCCTTTGGCCTGGCCCTGAAGTTCCCCCTGCACCTGACCACCGCCGCCTACTCCACCGGCTGGGAATGGTCCCTGGGCGTCTTCGGCGTGCACATGGTCATCGGCGGCATCCTCATCGTGGCCAGCTTCATCGACTTCGACTCCTATATCCTGCCCGATATCCTGACCCTGCCGGGCGCCGTGCTGGCCCTGGCCGGGGCGTACTTCGTGCTGCGGCCGGCCCTGGGCTGGCCCACCCTCACGGAGTCGCTCGTCGGCGCAGCCATCGGCGGCGGCCTCTTCTGGCTGCTGCAGTTCCTCTACCGTAAGCTGAAGGGCATGGAAGGCCTGGGCACGGGCGACATTAAGCTCATGCTCCTGCTTGGCGCGTGGAGCGGCTGGGCCTCGCTGCCCTTCGTCCTGCTCGCCGCCGGCGTCACCGCCATCTTCGGCTACATCGTGTACAACCGGATGAACCAGTCCGAAGAACCGACCATGGTGCCCTTCGGCCCGTTCCTGAGCCTGGGCGGCATGCTCTACGTGCTGTTCGGGGATTGGTACTGGGCGTACCTGGGTGGGGGGATGTAAGCGAACTTACTGAACTGAGATGGATATAACCTGACACCTGGGCCACCAAAAGGTTGTGGTCATGCCGTCCCTGGCTGGGTATCGATGGAGTTGCGAAGCTTCACGAACCCTTTCGAGGAGAACGCCATGACCACGAAACGCAAAGTAGCACGAAGGAAGATGAGTCTGCTAGAGCTGGCCACTGAATTGGGCAACGTCAGCAAAGCGTGCAAAATCATGGGCTATTCCAGGCAGCAGTTCTACGAGATCCGGCGCAACTACCAGACCTTCGGCGCCGAAGGTCTATTGGACCGCCTGCCCGGGCCGCGAGGCCCGCACCCCAACCGCGTCGACGAGGCTGTCGAGCAGGCCATCCTCGACTACTGCTTGGCTCACCCCACGCACGGGCCGCTCCGCGTCGCCCAACAGCTTGTCCTGCAAGGCGTCCAGGTCAGCTCCGGCGGTGTCCGCGGCGTCTGGAGCCGGCACGGCTTGCTCACACGCCACGAGCGGTTGCTGCGGCTGGAGAAGAGCGTGCGAGAGCAGCGTTTGGAGCTCTCGGACGAACAAATCCGCGTCCTGGAGCGCTTCAGTCCCGAGTTTCGCGACCGGCACATCGAGACGCGTCACACCGGCGACCTCGTGGCCGTGGACACCTTCTTCGTGGGCACGCTCAAGGGCGTTGGACGCGTGTATTTGCAGTCGGTTATCGACTGCCACAGCCGCTATGCCTGGGGCCGACTCTACACCACCAAGTTGCCGGTTACCGCGGTTCACGTGCTCAATGAGGACGTGCTGCCGTTCTTCGAGGAGCACATCGCGCGCATTTCGACGATTCTCTCGGACAACGGTCGCGAGTTCTGCGGTCGCCCGGACAAGCATCCGTACGAATTGTTCTTGCAATTAGAAGGGATTGAGCACCGGACAACGCAGGTTCGCCGGCCGCAGAGCAACGGCTTTGTGGAGCGGTTGCATCGGACATTGCTCGACGAGCATTTCCGCATCAAGGGCCGCGAGAAGTGGTACGAATCGGTGGAGGAAATGCAAGAGGATCTGGACAGTTACCTGAACCACTACAACCGGGAACGCACCCATCAGGGCCGCGGCATGGACGGCCGAGTGCCCTACCAAGCGTTCCTGGACGGCATCGTAACCGGCGAGGCAGAGGCAGAAGTAATCGAAGAAGCAGCGTAACCATCACCCCGCCAGGGGCGGAGTGTCAGGTGAATACTATCTCTGTACAAACTTACCAACTTTCCCTTCAACCTCGCGAACTATCGTTCCTCTATCTTTATACTGCCCGCGATAAAATGCACTGCCCCGTGTCGTTTTCCAACTAAATTTCATCGTGAGCTTGCTTTTTCTATCCTCCCTAGTATATTGATAACATAAAGTAACGTGTGGGGGAAGTATGAAACCTCTTAAGCTCTTCATTTTCTTCTACTTTATTATTTTGCTTTCGGCATGCCTATATTTAACTGGTCCATTCCTCGGACTTTGCGAAAACTCAGTACTTAAGGAATCCTACAGCATCGCCTTTGACACTATCGTCCCGCTGTTAGTAACTGATCAAGAATACCTTTGGTCTAACTGGGATACGTTTATAAGCATACTCATACCGCTATATCTAAGCATGTACCTCTCTAAAGAAAGAGGGCATCCCCGAAATATTTCTTTTGATCTTCTCGCGTTAACATTCTTATCTTTGCTGACACTCATTTTTGGCTATACATGTAGGTTAACGTATCTTGGTGAAGGGACTCAATGCGTAGGAGTAAATGTCCCTGATCGAATTAAATTTCTACTAGATTTCTCTCAATTTTCCATCAACTCTTCAGTGACTTTTTTGGGAGGGCTTTATGTTCCCAAATAAGTGTCTACCAATTCTCTTTATTTTTTCCATATGCATTTCTATCCTTGCAAATAATACGTTTGCTGCCACACTAGAGGTACACACCTCTTCATCTTCATCGTCTATAGATCTATCGGATATAAGTTGCTCAATAATTGTAGATCAGCTAAAAGTCGATGGCAATAAAATTGAAATACTCGTGAACGGCGATGCTGGAGAACTAGAAAAGGCGTTGACAATTACAGTAGAAGATTTTGACCCAAGCACCGCATACACTGTTACTCGAATAGAAGGGAAAATACCTTTCTTTAAAAATGATAGCAGTATTGACAT
The DNA here is from genome assembly GCF_013085545.1 of Oceanidesulfovibrio marinus. Taxonomy (NCBI): domain Bacteria; kingdom Pseudomonadati; phylum Thermodesulfobacteriota; class Desulfovibrionia; order Desulfovibrionales; family Desulfovibrionaceae; genus Oceanidesulfovibrio; species Oceanidesulfovibrio marinus. Next base: position 3,722,537 of record NZ_CP039543.1, on the reverse strand, counting down.
GTACATTCACATCATCGACCAAAACGAACAAAAACAATTGTGGACTCCTCGAACATTAAATCAAGTTATTGTTGAAGAACTAGAACCAAGAGCATTATTTGTATACTATATTCACAGCCGGCTACTTGCACAGCAAGTCCTAGGAAAAGACCTTGTGCATATTCCGGATACGCGTGATGAAATTCGTGTTGTATACAATTTTTTGAGAGCTGCAAGAGAGTTATCTTATCAATTCAACATTCTAGCTGATAGCTTCACAAAAGACGCCACGAGCAGACTACGAGAATCTTCTCCAATCTATAATGAAGTTATAAAAGGCGCTGTCGGATTAGCCAACTACAGGCTCATCATGGACCAAATGAAGCAGCTCGATGGTGAGTATTATGCCCAAGCCTATAGAACAATTAAGTCTAAGAAATTCTCTAATTTTTCTTCTTATTGTAAGCTAATGCATTCTCTACAGAACTCATTGTATAAGCATACTTCAAACGAACTTTACGAGATCAATCAAAGTAAAAATGTACAACCTCTTGTCCTCACTGCTGTTTCAGATTGTATATACAAGTACATTAATGACAACAAGCTTGAAATAAGTTATAGTGAAGTTTTTGGCAATCAAGATAGATTAGGGCTTGTTCAAAAGCAACTCGGATATTTGTATAGCCCAATGCCAGGGATGCTATGGTCCGAGAGCTTAAAGGAAACTATTATTGACTCAAAGATCCACGACCTGGAGCGAACTTGCTCAACTTTGGAATGAGCACCCACCACTCTAAAACACCTCCTCTTCTGGCTACACCGCCAATATATTGCAACTATACAATTTTGCTTACCAGTTCCTGTTACGGTTCATAACTCCATCATTTGGCTTTCCCTTCGCCCGCCTCCATCACATGCAGCGCAGGCGCTTTGCCTTCCTTGTCCACGCCCGGGTACAGGGTGATGTGCGGGAAGGGGATTTCGATGCCGTGTTCGTCAAAGGCTTTTTTGAGCCGTTTGTTGAACTCGCGGCCGATGATCCATTGGGAGCCGGGTCTGGTTCGGGTGCGCGCGCGGATGATCACGGCCGAGTCGCCGAACTTGTCCAGGCCCAGGATCTCGATGGGTGCGAGGATGTCGCGGTTGTAGGCGTCGTCCCCCCGCATGTCTTCGTCCACGGCCTTGATGACCTCGACGACGTCGTCCACGTCCTCGCGGTAGGCCACGCCCAGGTCGAACACGTAGTAGGAGTAGCCCTTGGTCATGTTGGTGACCACATCGATCTGGCCGTTGCGGATGAAGTGCACGTTGCCCGATAGGTCGCGCAGCACGATGAGGCGCAGGGTAATGCGTTCCACCACGCCGGACTTGCCCAGGGTCTGAACCACGTCGCCCACGCGGACCTGATCCTCCAGCAGCATGAAGAAGCCGCTGATGAAGTCCTGTACGAGGTTCTGCGCGCCGAAGCTGACGGCCAGGCCGATAACACCGGCTGCGGCAAGGATGGGGCCGAGGTCGATGCCCATCTCCCCGAGGATCATGAGCAGCGCCACGACGAGCAGCGCCACCTTGAGCGTGAAGGAGATGATGCCGCGGGTGGTCTCCACGCGCTTGAGGTACTCGGAGTCGCGCCCCTTGCCGATGCGCTGGAACACACGCCGCGTGATCATGCCCACGATCTTGAGCGTGATGATGAGCAGGATGATGATGACGAGAATGCGCAGGCCGCCGGAGACGATCCAGGCCATGCTCTGTTCCCAGTACTTCTGCAGCATGTCAACGGCTACCTGGGCCTGTTGTTGGATATCTTCGTTCATGGGACGCGTCCTTTTGGTTGATGCGTAAAAACGATTCACAAGGGCAGGGTATTTTTAACAGCATACCAAAGACAAACCCCAAGGCAAGCTTGCGCGGCGGCGAAAGCCTTGTTACGTACCTTTCCATTCCGGAGCCCCTTGCGCTCCGGGCGCTTTATCCGGAGGAATCCCATGCTTGCCATTCTGGAATACAAGGCCGGCAACCAGACCAGTGTTCGCCGGGCCCTGGATCATCTCGAAATACCCAACATCATTACCGCCGACCCGGAGAAGATCGCCGAGGCCAAGGGCCTGATCTTTCCCGGCGTGGGCGCAGCCGGCTCGGCCATGGACGAGCTCCTCGCCACAGGCCTGGACCAGGTCATCAAGGACCACGTGGCCGCGGACAAGCCGCTCCTCGGCATCTGCGTTGGCTGCCAGATCCTGCTGGACTACTCGGTGGAGAACGACACGGAAGCGCTCGGCATCGTGCCCGGCGAGTGCGTCATGTTCCAGCCGACCATGAAGGACGAGAGCGGCGACCCCATCCGCATCCCGCACATGGGCTGGAACAAGGTGAACCTGGTCAAGGACTGCGTGCTGTTCGACGGCGTGGACCCGGACTCCGAGTTCTACTTTGTCCACTCCTACTTCCCCAACCCCAAGGAAAAGTACGTGATCGGCACCACCCGCTACGGACTGACCTTCTGCTCCGTGCACGGCGGTCCCGGACTCTGGGCCACGCAGTTCCACCCGGAGAAATCCGGCAGACCCGGCCTGCAGGTGCTGAAGAACTTCTACCGCTACTGCCAGGAGGAAGCCCGTGCTGAGTAAACGCATTATCCCCTGCCTGGACGTGCGGAACGGCCGTCTCACCAAGGGCATCAAGTTCAAGGGCAATGTGGACATCGGCGATCCCGTGGAGTCCGCGCGCATCTACTACGAGGAAGGCGCCGACGAGATCGTGTTCTACGACATCACGGCCTCGCACGAGGAGCGCAAGATCTTCCTGGACGTGGTCAACGAGGTCGCCTCCAAGATCTTCATCCCCTTCTCCGTGGGCGGCGGCATCAACACCCTGGAGGACATGCGCGCCGTGCTGCTGGCCGGCGCCGAAAAGGTCAGCGTGAACTCCGGCGCCGTGAAGAACCCGGATGTGATCAGCCAAGGCGCCGCGGCCTTTGGCGCGCAGTGCGTGGTCCTGGGCATGGACGTCAAGCAGGTGGAGAAGTCCGAGCAGATCCCCTCGGGCTACGAGATCGTGGTTCACGGCGGCCGCAAGTACACGGGCCTGGACGCCGTGGAGTGGGCCAAGACCGGCGAGGCGCTCGGCGCCGGCGAGATCTGCCTCAACTCCATCGACGCCGACGGCACCAAGGACGGCTACGAGCTGAACCTGACCCGGCTCATCGTGGAGAGCGTGTCCATTCCGGTCATCGCCTCGGGCGGGGCCGGCAACCCGCAGCACATGGCCGACGCCCTGATCAAGGGCAAGGCCACAGCCGCGCTCATCGCCTCCATCGTGCACTACGGCGAGTACACCATCCCGCAGATCAAGAAGGAGATCGCGGCCCAGGGCGTGAAGATGCGCATGGTCTGGTAGCGGGCTGATTGTTTTTGCTGGGAGCTGAAACGAAATGAAGGCGGCCGTCCCGATGGGGCGGTCGCCTTTTATTATAATAGGACATCGTAAATCATGCGCTCATATAAGGAAATAATAGCCTTAATGAACTGAGATGGATATAACCTGACACCTGGGCCACCAAAAGGTTGTGGTCATGCCGTCCCTGGCTGGGTATCGATGGAGTTGCGAAGCTTCACGAACCCTTTCGAGGAGAACGCCATGACCACGAAACGCAAAGTAGCACGAAGGAAGATGAGTCTGCTAGAGCTGGCCACTGAATTGGGCAACGTCAGCAAAGCGTGCAAAATCATGGGCTATTCCAGGCAGCAGTTCTACGAGATCCGGCGCAACTACCAGACCTTCGGCGCCGAAGGTCTATTGGACCGCCTGCCCGGGCCGCGAGGCCCGCACCCCAACCGCGTCGACGAGGCTGTCGAGCAGGCCATTCTCGACTACTGCTTGGCTCACCCCACGCACGGGCCGCTCCGCGTCGCCCAACAGCTTGTCCTGCAAGGCGTCCAGGTCAGCTCCGGCGGTGTCCGCGGCGTCTGGAGCCGGCACGGCTTGCTCACACGCCACGAGCGGTTGCTGCGGCTGGAGAAGAGCGTGCGAGAGCAGCGTTTGGAGCTCTCGGACGAACAAATCCGCGTCCTGGAGCGCTTCAGTCCCGAGTTTCGTGACCGGCACATCGAGACGCGTCACACCGGCGATCTTGTGGCCGTGGACACCTTCTTCGTGGGCACGCTCAAGGGCGTTGGACGCGTGTATTTGCAGTCGGTTATCGACTGCCACAGCCGCTATGCCTGGGGCCGACTCTACACCACCAAGTTGCCGGTTACCGCGGTTCACGTGCTCAATGAGGACGTGCTGCCGTTCTTCGAGGAGCACGCCGCGCGCATCTCCACGATTCTGTCGGACAATGGTCGCGAGTTTTGCGGTCGACCGGACAGGCATCCGTACGAATTGTTCCTGCAATTAGAAGGTATTGAACATCGCACGACACAGGTTCGGAGGCCGCAAAGCAACGGTTTCGTGGAGCGGCTGCATCGGACGCTGCTCGACGAACATTTCCGCATCAAGGGCCGCGAGAAGTGGTACGAATCGGTGGAGGAAATGCAAGAGGATTTGGATAGTTACCTGAACCACTATAACCGGGAACGCACCCACCAGGGTCGCGGCATGAACGGCCGAGTGCCCTACCAGGCGTTCCTGGACGGCATCGTAAACGACGAGGCAGAGGCAGAAACAATCGAAGAAGCAGCATAACCATCACCCCGCCAGGGGCGGAGTGTCAGGTGAATACTATCTCTGTACAAATAGGACATCGTAAATCATGCGCTCATATAAGGAAATAATAGCCTTAAGGTCACCAATACTCGTTTTTTGACTCTAGAAATTCTTCAAACTCTTGTGCTATTGAGTCAATATCGTTATAGTCTTGCCAGTTCTCTCCATATACTTTCGTTGCCCATCCATCTAGTTGGGCTTCATAGAGAGCATTATCGCTTTTTGTGCGGGCCTTTTCTGCACGACTTTTATCTAATTTCTCGTGGCATCGAATGCATACCACAGCTAGATCGCAAGTGTCTTCTTTACCAAAGCTATCATAATTGAGGTGATGGACCTCTAGTTTACTTTTGTCAAAGTCCCAACCACAGCGTTGGCACCAATATTTTCCATCACAAAATGTTCCTTCTATTGCCTTTTCCCGTTTTTGTTTCCATTTCAAGCTTGAAATATAGCGCTCGTACTCTTCTTTCATGTGTTTAGGAACCATTGGCAACCCACCTATTGCTCAACAGATGATCGTGGAAGCTCTACACATCACGAAACATAGCCACCATCTCACTCCGCGCCCTCACTCATCCTTCAGCTCTGAGTGCCGTTCGTAGAAGCCTTCGATGGGTTCGAGCTTGCCGCCGCACTTGGGGCATATGAGTCGTTCTGTTCCATCCGGCAGATAAGGCGTTTGGCATTGGACACACATCATAGGTTGGGTAGCAGAAATATGCTTATTTCTGACGCGAAAGTATGACCGTGTGCATATTGCCCCGACAACTATACATAGGGGTCCCAATAAATAATTTGCTCCGCGGAGATCTATTACAAGGCCATATTGCCTGCTATAAAATAGTGGTACAAGCAAGACAGCGAGGCCAAATAATATACACGGGATCCCAATCCATATGAAATATCTGTTCCCTACTGGCATGGTACTAAAGCGCATACAGGTGCACCCTCTCTAGATCTAGGATAGGTCAAACTTCTATTTCTTAATGTTCTTCGATCATTTCGACTAACTTTGTGATAAAAGCGGGGATGCCCCCCAGCCCCTCAGGCACACCCGGCATGAATCCGCCCGCAAGATCAAGCACCGGGTTAAACTTGTCCGCGTTTTGCAGCACAAACCTCGCTGCCGCCGGCGGCAAATACGGCAGCGCATCCCAGATAAGCCCCAGCGCCGTTTCCATCGCCACGACGCTCCCCACTGCGCCGAGCGCGGTGAGCTCTATGACGAGAGCAGAGTGGAGTAGCCCCCGTTTCGACCGGACACCTCGGCATACCGAAGAGGTAGGTCTGGAGGCATGTCTAGACATAGTGCTAACGAGTATCCGACGGTAGAGGTGGTGCACAGTGTCCAGCGCCGGCGCTGGGCACTGACCGAGAAGTTGCGGATCGTCGAGGAGTCGTCGCAGCCAGGCATGAGCGTCTCCTACGTGGCCCGCAAGCACGGCATCGCCCCCAATCTCCTTTTCCGCTGGAGGAAGCTCATGAGCGAGGGCGGCAGGAAAGCCATCGAGGCCAACGACACGGTTGTTTCGGCAGCCGAAGCGCGGGCCATGAAGAAGCGCATCCGCGATCTCGAGCGCCTTCTGGGCAAGAAGACGATGGAAGTGGAGATCCTCAAGGAGGCCATCGAGATTGCGCGCGAAAAAAAAACTGATCTCGCGCACGCCATTGCCCTTCGAGGACGATACCCCATGACGCGCGTTGCAGACGCCATGGGCGTTTCCCGGTCCAGGCTTGTGGAGCGCGTCGGCGCCCAGCCAAAGGTGAGGCCGCCTCGCTATTCCAAGGCAGAAGATGAAGCGCTGCTGCCGCTCATTCGCGACATCATCGACGATCGTCTCACGTACGGCTACAGGCGGGTTTGCGCCGTGCTCAATCGACGCCTGGTTGAGTTGGGCCAGCCTCGCGTGAATCACAAACGCGTTTACCGCATCATGCGCCTTCATGGACTTCTGCTGACGCGGCATTCCGGCAAGCGGCCGACGCGCGCCCATGACGGCAAGGTAATTACGCTGCGCAGCAACCTGCGCTGGAGTTCCGACGTCTTCGAAGTGTCCTGCGCCAATGGCGAGGCGGTCAGGGTGGCGTTCGCCATTGATTGCTGCGACAGGGAAGTCATCGGCCATATGGCGTCGAGCCGGGGCATTTCCAGCTCGATGATCCAGGACCTGATGCTGGAGTGCGTCGAGAAGCGGTTCGGGACAAATCGAACTCCCCGCCCGGTGCAATGGCTTTCGGACAACGGCTCATGCTACACGGCGAAAGACACGGTGGAGTTCGCCTCGTGGCTGGGCCTGGAGAGCCGGTTCACGCCCGTCAGGAGCCCGGAGAGCAACGGCATTGCCGAAGCGTTCGTGAACACGTTCAAGCGTGATTACGTGCGCATAAGCGACAGGCCGGATGCCGTGACGGTGTTCGGACAGCTGGCGGACTGGATCGAAGATTACAACGAGAGGCATCCCCACAAGGGGTTGCGGATGAAATCTCCTCGCGAGTTCATCCGCTCTATGGCAACAGCCGAGTGTCCGATTTAGCGGGGGCAACACCACAGAGGCCAGAGCCGCAATCGGGCAAACTGGTCCGCTCCCATCGGCAGCGAGAGTTGTTATAGAATCAACGCAGCAACAAAACCGCCTACAACAATTATGGCAACGAGGTACAGTATCGACCAATACACATTGTACAGTAACGCAAGCCCTGCAATCTCGTGATAATTTAAACCAAGAAACAAAACCCCAAAGAAGATCAGGAGCAAGCCGAAAAGTTTATGTAATTTCGTGAACTCAAAAATTCTTGGGAGATATGTCGACCAAACAATGAACTCTGCAATTCTCGAGTCGTTCTCGTATTTGGACGCAATAATTCAAAGAATACCTATGCACATCGCCAGAACAGGACCAACAAAGCAGTTCTACTCATCCCCAAGGAGCCACTGGATAAGATATATTCCAGTAATAGTCATAGCTGCTACATTATACTTTGCATTTTTTGGCATCATGAATGTCCGCATTCCGACAACGTACCTACTTTAGTGACGTAATATTAAAGCAAAGCATCCTGCCAACGCAAACGACGAGAGAGGGAGAATAACCCAATGGATGCCGAGGCTATCAGCGAGATCAAAGACATGGCTATAAAGTATAGCCATAAACAGCATCCCAAATATGATCGCGTACCAACCTTCTCTCCTATAGTTCACCTCTTCCCGCCACCACTCTCTCATATCTGCATTCCATACCAAAAAACGTGCCACCATGGAGACGTCCGTGTACTGGTCTGCAAAGTATGACAATACACCTATGAGTATTGCTCCTGTGGCTGAGGTAAACGGCAACCACTGATCACCAGGGACAACTGGGCTCCAAACCAGACATAGAGTAGCTGCCAATAGTATATTGTATTTCAAATTTCTTACCTTGACATCACACGTCGCAATCATAGCCAAGAAGACTGAAGACATGCGTCCATCAAACACCATGCCTGCCGCATTCTGTATCAGAATCACTGGGACAATACCAAAGCAAATATCCCGGCAAGGGCTATGGAGAAAAGTGGTAGCAACACCCAAGGCACATTGAGACTTTGGGCAATCTCTAAAACTGCATCATAACGAACTGCAATGAGCCCGGCGCCCAAGGCTACTTCAAAAAATGCTGACTTCTTACAATGTCCCGTCTCACCAAGTTCACGCATTTCAATATTCCATGCGATAAAACGAGCAACGGTTGACTCATCTTGATATTGTTCGGCAAAGAAAGTCATGACTCCAATTAATATGACACCTGTTCCTCCAGCAGGAAATAGCCACACATCGCCAAGAAGTAACGGACTACACATGGCGTATATAACGACGATAAGTAGCGTAGTATACTTAAGATGTATCACTTTCATTTACATACCACATTGATAGGGCCAATATAATTCGAGTGCCACCCTCTGTATCCACTAACGCAGGTTCAGGACCCGACCTGTCCCAACATACAAATGAAGGCGACCGCCCCAACCGGGCATTCGCCTTCTTCATATGCGGGCTCACTCATCCTTCAGCTCAGGATGCCGCTCGTAGAAACCTTCGAGGGGTTCGAGCTCGCCGCCGCATTTGGAACAGGTCAAGTGCTCAGTTCTGTCGGGCTGATAAGTTGTCTGGCATTTTGGGCAGATCATGGTTGTGAAAATTGAAATATGCTTCTTCTGGGTGAACTGAGATGGATATAACCTGACACTGACCACCAAAAGGTTGTGGTCATGCCGTCCCTGGCTGGGTATCGATGGAGTTGCGAAGCTTCATCCAACCCGCAGCGAGGAGAACGCCATGACCACGAAACGCAAAGTAGCACGAAGGAAGATGAGTCTGCTAGAGCTGGCTACCGAGCTGGGAAACGTCAGCAAAGCCTGCAAAATCATGGGCTATTCCAGGCAGCAATTCTACGAAATCCGGCGCAATTACCAGACCTTCGGCGCTGAAGGCCTGCTGGATCGTCTGCCCGGGCCGCGAGGCCCGCATCCCAACCGCGTTGACGAGGCTGTCGAGCAGGCAATCCTCGACTACTGCTTGGCCCACCCCACGTACGGCCCGCTCCGCGTCGCCCAACAGCTTGTCCTGCAGGGCGTTCAGGTCAGCTCCGGCGGCGTCCGCGGCGTCTGGAGCCGGCACGGCTTGCTCACCCGACACGAGCGACTGCTACGGCTGGAGAAGAGCGTGCGGGCGCAGCGCCTCGAACTCTCGGACGAGCAGATTCGCGTTCTGGAGCGCTTCAGCCCCGAGTTCCGCGACCGACACATCGAGACGCGCCACACCGGCGACCTCGTGGCCGTGGACACCTTCTTCGTGGGCACGCTCAAAGGCGTTGGACGCGTGTATTTACAGTCTGTTATCGACTGCCACAGCCGCTACGCCTGGGGCCGACTCTACACCACCAAGCTGCCGGTCACCGCGGTTCACGTGCTGAATGAAGACGTGCTGCCGTTCTTCGAGGAGCACGCCGCGCGCATCTCCACGATTCTGTCGGACAATGGTCGCGAGTTTTGCGGTCGACCGGACAGGCATCCGTACGAATTGTTCCTGCAATTAGAAGGTATTGAACATCGCACGACACAGGTTCGGAGGCCGCAAAGCAACGGTTTCGTGGAGCGGCTGCATCGGACGCTGCTCGACGAACATTTCCGCATCAAGGGCCGCGAGAAGTGGTACGAATCGGTGGAGGAAATGCAAGAGGATTTGGATAGTTACCTGAACCACTATAACCGGGAACGCACCCACCAGGGTCGCGGCATGAACGGCCGAGTGCCCTACCAGGCGTTCCTGGACGGCATCGTAAACGACGAGGCAGAGGCAGAAACAATCGAAGAAGCAGCATAACCATCACCCCGCCAGGGGCGGAGTGTCAGGTGAATACTATCTCTGTACATTCTGGGGAACAAAAAAACGCCATATTAGTACTGATCCAACAGCAATTAGCAGTGGCCCCAGGATATAATTTATTCCATGGAGATCAATTACCATCTGGAACTTCCCACTGTAATACACCGGATCTATGATTATCAGCACGCCATACAACGCGAAAGGAACCCCCATTAATGCCCAGTAGCTCCTTTTCTTTGTGTACATATTTCCCATCTTGAACCTTATCTTGCCTTTTTAAGTCTATTCTTCAGAGGAATTGTTCAAGCGGAATATCACTTCTTTTACAAAAGCTGGTATGCCGCCCAGACCCTCTGAAAATCCCGGCATGAAGCCCCCCGCGAAGTCTAGTCCATCCTTAAATTTGTCCGCATTTTGCAGCACAAACCTCGCTGCCGCCGGCGGCAAATACGGCAGCGCATCCCAGATAAGCCCCAGCGCCGTTTCCATCGCCACGACGCTCCCCACTGCGCCGAGCGCGGTGAGCTCTATGACGAGAGCAGAGGCCAGAGCCGCAATCGGGCAAACTGGTCCGCTCCCATCGGCAGCGAGAGTTGTTATAGAATCAACGCAGCAACAAAACCGCCTACAACAATTATGGCAACGAGGTACAGTATCGACCAATACACATTGTACAGTAACGCAAGTCCTGCAATTTCTGGATAGTTTAAACAAAGAAACAAAGCTCCAAAGAAGATCAGGAGCGAGCCGAAAAGTTTATGAAACTTCGTGAACTCAAAAATCCCTGGGATATATGTCGACCAAACAATGAACTCTGCAATTTTCGAGTCGTTCTCGTATTTGGACGCAACAATCCAAAGAACACCTATCCACATCGCCAGAACAGGACCAACAAGGTAGTTCCACGCGTCCCCAAGGAGCCATGGAATAATATATACCCCAGCTATAAGCCCAACAGCTGCATTGTACTTTGCTCTTTTACACATCATGAATACCCGCACTCAAACGATGTATAAGATTCAATATAGCCCCAGCCACCATACCACCCAATGCTGACTTCAACACCATCTTGATGACCTTTCCATGACGTACTTTTTGTAGCGCCCAGAGTAAATATACTTGCACTATGCCCATTCCCCGCGAACGCCCATCCTCCTACAAGCACATTTGCCCATCCTTCCATAGCATGCAGGGGTGTTTTATAGTCACATGATGTACATGTCGGATACAACTCTATTTGAGAGGTCGTACCTCCTAATAACGTCGCTGAAATTGCTGGCCCAAACAACGTAGCCTTATATACACCATTGTATTGCCTCCCCTTAATAAAATTATCTGCCACGCGTTTTTCAGGGATGCATGCTGTTGAAACATTACACCTCAGAAAACAAGCATCGCCGCCTTCTCCAACTGTCATCATTATGGCAGTCCCTCTGATGTTCACCGAATAATTCGGCCATGGAATTCTATCGGGAGGTACATACTGCTGTATCGTTTGCTCTGCCTCCACCGCCTCTACCCGGCACTTGCAGTTCGGATGCGGCCGCTTTGGGACATCATGGTAGTTGTACATATGGCCATCCCGTTTGCGGCAAATCTCGCACGCGCCGGGGTTGGCTATCCAGCGCCTTTTCGCAAACGGATTCTTCGTATAGATTTTTTCATCTTTATCGGTCAACAGTGGCGGGCTCAGGTTTATCGCGGGCATGGTTCGCTCCTTTGGGTAGCGTTGAATGGCTGTGTCGCAACGCAACGTTACCCGCGACATGCTGTGAACACCGCGGGGAAGCGGTTCCGGCTGGTTTCCCCCGCCAGCCCCCAGCACACGAAAAAAGGCGGCCGCCCCAATCGGGACAGCCGCCTTTCACCTTGAAAAATCAATATGATTTTCAGCTCTCAGAAACTGCATCCACAATTGAAATTGTGTTCTGCGGCAAGGAGGGCGAGGTTTTGCGCGGAGAGAAGCATATACAACAGCGAGCCTGACGCCGCCGCAGGGCACAAGGGCATTGTGGAGACGGTTTCTACTCGCCCACGGACTCCCACTCGGCCCACTCCGGGCTCTTGAACTCCCCGCTCTTGCCGCCGCTCTTGTAGAGCAGCTTGAGCTCGCCGAGCACGATGTCCTTCTGCACGGCCTTGCACATGTCGTACAGGGCCAGGCCGGCTACGGAGGCCGCGGTCATGGCCTCCATCTCCACACCGGTGCGGTCGGCCGTGCGCGCCTCGGCCTTCACCAGCACGGTGGAGCGCGCCTCGTCCAACCCGAATGACACGTCCAGGAAGCTGAGCGGCAGCGGGTGGCACAGCGGAATGAGTTGCGCCGTGAGCTTGCCGGCCTGGATGCCGGCGATACGCGCCGTGGCCATGGCGTCGCCCTTGGGCAGGGCCTGCTCCTTCAGAAGGCGGAATGTCTCGGCCGAGAGCCGCACCTGCATGCCGGCGATGGCGCGGCGCTGGGTCACGTTCTTGCCGGCAACGTCCACCATGCGCGCGCGGCCCTGCTCATCTATATGGGAGAATCCGGACATGGGTACCTGCTGGGTTCGGGTTGGCTCCAGGTACGATGGAGTGGAAGAGCCGGATCGGGACAAATATGAAGTCGTCTCAACAATAGGCATTGTGTTCTATGGCAAGGAAGGCGAACTCCGCGCGGAGGGAGTGCATACACCAATATTCGACCTTCGAGCGGAGTGAGCCTGACGCCGCCACAGGATGCACGGGCATTGCTGAGGCCGCTTCTACTCCTCGTCGCCCACTGCCTTGTCTTCCTTCTTGAAGAAGTTCTTCACCTTGTTCATGGGCTTGTTCTTTTCGAGCTTCTTGAACCCGCGCAGCAGCTCTTCCTGCTTCTTGCTCAGGCGGGAGGGTGTCTTCACCGTAACCTCCACCAGCAGGTCGCCCTTGTGCTCGGAGCCCAGGTACGGCAGGCCCTTGCCCTTGAGCTTGAAAACCTCGCCGGACTGCGTGCCGCGCGGAATCTCCATGGTCACGGGCTCGTCCAGGGTGGGCACCTCGATCTTCTTGCCCAGCGCCGCATCCACCATGGAAACGGAGGTGGCGTAGACCAGGTCCTGGCCCTGGCGCTCGAAGGTCTTGTCCTCCTCCACATGGATGACCACATAGAGGTCGCCGGGAGGGCCGCCGTGCTCTCCGGGCTCGCCCTCGCCGCGCAGGCGCAGGCGGCTGCCGTCGTCCACACCGGCCGGAATGCGCACGCTCAGGTCGCGCATGACCGCATTGGTGCCGCGTCCCCGGCACTTCGGGCAGGGATCCGTAATGACAACACCCTCGCCGCGGCACACCGGGCAGGTGACCGCGATGCGGAAGAAGCCCTGGGACTGGTGGATCTGCCCGGCGCCGCCGCAGTGCTTGCAGGTCTCCGGGCTGGTACCGGGAGCCGCGCCGCTGCCGTCGCACTCCTCGCAGGGTTCGTCCCTGGGAATGGTGATGGTCTGCTCCACCCCCTTGGCCGCCTCGCGGAAGGTGATGGTGAGATTGTAGCGCAGGTCCATGCCGGCGCGCGGCCTGGGGCCGTGGCTGCGAGCGCCGCCGCCGAACCCGAAGAACTCGCTGAAGATGTCGCCAAAGGCGCTGAAAATGTCTTCGTTGGAGTTGAAGCCGCCGAAGCCGCCGGAACCGCCGTTGCCCACGCCGGCGTGGCCGAACTGGTCATAGCGCTGGCGCTTCTGCGAATCGCGCAACACCTCGTAGGCTTCTGCCGCTTCCTTGAACCGGTTCTCGGCCTCAGCGTCGTCCGGATTGCGGTCCGGGTGGTTCTCGAAGGCGAGCTTGCGGTACGCCCGTTTGATCTCGTCCTCGGACGCCTCGCGGGAAACGCCCAGCACCTCGTAGTAGTCGCGTTTGGAAGTCATCGTGTCCATGGCGTCCGGTTACGCAGTTGCCTCTTCAGGGGCTTCGGGTTCAACCACCAGCACCTTGCCGTCGGCAATCTCGCGCAAGGCGTTGACCACTTCCTTGTTCTTCGAGGAAACGAGCGCCTCGTAGCCCTCGCGGTACTGCTGGACACGCTTGATGCCCATCTGGACGAGCAGGAAGCGGTTGTCCACCTGCTTTTGACAATCTTCAACTGTGATACGTGCCATGTCTGGCTCCTTATGGTGATGTTGCGGAAGCGTTCGCGGCGTTTTCCGGAGCGTCCTCCGGCCCTGCGGCCGCGCCTTCCTCGAATAGTTGACCGGTCAGTTCATCGGCGAGGCGCTGTCCGCCCTCGCCCACGGGGTACCAGGGACCATCGTCCCCGCCAAGAGAAACGAGCGTGCCCACCCCGGAAGGCAGCTCGTACCAGAAAATTTGCAGCCCGTTCACGTCCAGCCCCGTGTCGAACACCCGGAGCACGAGAAACCGGCGGGCGTCGGCCGGCAGCACATCCCGCGGCTCGTCCGTGTAGCGCAGGTCCGCCAGCTTCCAGACGGCCATGCCCAGCTCGCCGAGCTTATGGCCGCCGTCCGGACCGTCCAGCATCCAGACTTTGTCCTGCCGCTCTACCGTGGCGTTTTGCACGCCGCGTCCGGGCTCCACATACGACGCTTCGATGCGCGTGACGTCGTGCGCGGCGAAATGCATGATGGACCGCTCGCGCAGGGAGAACGCCGTGCGCAGCATCGCGTCCACATCCTTGGCCGCCACAACCATCGGCATGGTCTGCCAGTCCGACTGCAGCACGAACGTGGCGTTGGTGCCGTCCAGCGGATCGGCGTCCTTGGGCCGGTACACGGAGAAAGCCAGCCGCTCCGGCGTGTCGTTGCCGCGACGCCGCACGTATATATCGAAGACCGGCTCTTCCACAATGCCCGCCTGCGCCGCGGGCTCGAAGAACCGCGTCCCCTTCAGATCGAGAAGACGCGTGGCGTAGGAGTCCGCTTCCATATTCGAAACGGCCTTACTCTTCAAGGTCTCCGGCCACGTGAACGACGCCTGGGTGGCGTTGTCCGCGTCAAATGAAATCTCCCAGCGCTCGGCCCGCTTCCCTTCGCCCGGTCCCTCCAGGCGGATGGAGGCCAGGGCCTTGCGGTTCATGTCCAGGGCGCGGAGATCGAAAAACGTATCCGCGCTACCGGCCAGACGGCTCGCGTATGATGAGTCCAGCAGCAGGACTTCGCCGTGGTTCCGGCCTGCCGGGCCCTGCAACTCCGCCTCCGGGGCCGGACCGTCCGCCAGTGCGTAGACACCGTCTCCGGTCGGGTTCATTCCGCCAACCGTGAGGGAGAATTCCATCCCGTCGGCGAAGACACTAATACCTCGTGTGGCGTTGTCCACCCCATACCCGGCCAAGTCCTCGCCGTCCACTGCAAGACGCCGCAGCGGCGGGTGGCCACGCAGGAACGCCGTCAGGGCCTCGGCCTTGTCGCGCTCCGCCCGCACCGTCTGCCCGCCGGGCGGGGTCACGAACCACTCGCCGGCCTTTTTGAACAGCGTCACGTCGCCGGCCGGCTTGCGAATCACCACGCGGTCCACGGCGCCGTCGGAAAAATCAATCCACGGTCCGGTATCCACGGCGCTTTCCCCGCCCAAGGGCTCGGGCACGCCGGGCTCGGTTTTCTGGGGCGTCTCGCCAGGCAGCCACACCGCCAGAACCCACACAGCCACAGCCAGAATTGTCAGGTAGAGCACGCGTCGCATGTTCTGCGCTCCCCCTACGCCTTGCCTGAGTTGCCCGGATTCCGCTGATACCGCGGACGGCGGCGGCGCATCGCCACCACGATAGCCAGGATGATGCACGCGAGCGGCGCGATCACCACAGGCACATAGGTCATCACCGCGCGCTGCAGCGGCGTCATCACCAGGAACGCGGCCACGGGTCTGGGCTTGTTCACGCTGATCAACGACTCATGCTCCAGCAGCCAGTTGAGGCTGTTGCGCGCCAGGTCCTTGTCTCCGCCGATGACGATGAAGTCGTCGCTGAGGAAATCCTGGTCAGCAAAAAACACGCCGCGCGTCTCCGGCGCCTTGGATACCGTCGCATTGGTGGCGTTGGCCTGTGCTGCCGGAGCAGCCGCCGTTGCATTGGCGGACCCGGCGCCGCGCGCCGGTCCTTCATATACGGCTCCCAGCCAGAACGGTCCCATGGTGTCCTCGCCGGGGTTGAACGCGGCCGTGCCCTGATGCAGCCCCTGGATGTTGGTCTCCAGCCAGGTCTGCTCCCCGCTGAAGGCCAGCCCCTGCGGTTCGGTCGCATTCTTCGCCGTAGCGGCGTTGCCATCGGCGGCCAGCAGCGCGCCGGAGGTGGGGAAGAGCGTCATCAGCGCGAAGTCCCGGGTGATGGGCATGCGCGAGTACTTCTGCGCCAGCGGCGTCATGGCGTCGCCGGTCATGGCCTGGCTCAGGGTGTCCACCACAAAGCCGCTTGGCATCTTCAGGCCGAACTGTTTCGTGATCCAGGCGTCCAGGTTGGTGGGCGTCTCCGGAGCCAGGGCGACCAGCACCCGGCCGCCGCGGTCCACGTACTCGTCCAGCACCTTGATCTCGTGGTCCAGGTAGTTGTCCGTCGGCCCCAGGATGAGCAGCAGGTCCACATCATCAGGCACGGTTTTTGTCTTGGCCAGGGTGATGGGCTGCACCGTGCCGCCCTGGTCCGTGAGCAGTTTCTTGAGCGTGGTCGCGCCGTGGCCGCCCGGGGCGTCCACATCCAGCTCGCCGTGGCCAGTGACCACCCGCACCACGCTTTTGCGCCGCGAGGTCGCCTTGACCACCGCGTTCACCAGAGCCTGCTCGTCCGGGAACACAACCTTGTCGCTCCGGCCGTCGGACTCCACCACCACGGCGCCGGACTGGCGCACGTCCATCTGCTTGGCGCGGAAGGGCGCGCGGTCCGGGTCCACTATCTCGTAGGTGAACTGCTTGCTCTGCTGGGCAAAGAGCTCCAGCATATCCTCGGTCTGGCTGGAACCTTCCGAAGGCCGGAAGAACGCCACGGCATGGACCGGTCCGGTCAGCGAAGCCAATGCGGCTTTTGTTGTCTCGCTCAGGGAGTAGCGCTTGTTCGAGGTCGCGTCCCAGCGCCAGTCGTGCTTGGCGGCCAGTACGTTGAGCCCCATCAGCAGCGCCACGGCCACTATGCCCGTCAGCACGGTCATGGAAAGTCGTTTCAGCATGCCGCTACGCCCTCCACCGCTGGTTCTCCAGCGAAAGCACCGTGAGCCAGAAAAAGCCCGCGATGAAGGTGACGAAGAAGATGACGTCGCTCCCGCCGAGCACGCCCTTGGTGAAGGGCTCGAAGTGCGTGAGCATGGAGAGGTTGGCCAGGACCGGCTTGGCCCCTGCCGGCGCGGCGTCCTTGAGCCAGGAGAGCACCCAGAGCAGGAGCAGCGCAACAAAGGTGGCCACCGCGGCCACCACCTGATTCTCCGTGAGCGACGAGAGGAACAGGCCCAGGGAGCAGAAGGCCAACGCCAGGAGCAACAGGCCCAGATACCCCACCAGCATTGGCGCGATCTCCGGCCTGGAGAACATGAAGAGCAGCCCGGCGCTGCACAACGCGGAAACGCCGATGGCCGCGGCCAGGAACCCCAGCAGCGCAACCAGCTTGCCGGCCGCCACCTCCCACTCGCGCACCGGGTAGCTCATCAGCATCTCGAAGGTGCCCATGCGCTTCTCTTCGCTGAAGCCGCGCATGGTCAGAAGCGGCAGGAAGAACAGCAGGATGATGCCCGCGTTCTGCAGCTGCGGCCCGACCACCAGCTCCATGAGGGTGAAGTCCGCCACCTCGGGCGAGCGCATGGCCTCCATGGAAAGCATCTCGTAGAACCCCACGCCCACGACAAAAAAGTAGCCGCTGGCCAGCAGGAAGAAGGCCATCAGCACATATGCCAGGGGGGAGCGGAAGTATATGGCCAGATCCTTGTACGCAAGAAGCAACGTCTTCTTCATGATCCGGCCCCTTGCGCGCCTGCCTGGGTTTCACCGCCGTTCTCGGCAAGGCCGGCCTGCCGGTGCACCAGGTTCACGAAGGCGTCCTCCAGCCCTGCGCCGGCCGGCTTGAACTCCAGCACGCCGTACCCGGCCTGGGTTGCCAGGCGAATGATGTCTGCACGGCGATCGGCTGCGCCGTCCGTGGTCACCGTAAAGGCGCCCTCGCCGTACTGCTCATAGGATACTTCGACAGAGCGCACCCACGCCGGGGCATCGAGGGTCTTCAGAGCCTCGCCCGCATCGGCCTGATCCACGTCCAGCCGGATGATGTGGCTACCGTGGCGGCCGAAGGTATCCACCAGGCCGCCGGGGGTGCCCTCTGCCACAATGCGTCCCTCATTGATGATCAGCACGCGGTCGCAGGTCAGCTCCACCTCGGGCAAAATGTGCGTGGAGAGAAGGATGGTCTTATCCTTGCCCAGCTCGCGAATGAGGTCGCGTATCTCGCGTATCTGCTGCGGGTCCAGCCCGGCCGTGGGCTCGTCCAGAATGAGCAGCCGCGTGGGCCCCAGGATGGCCTGGGCCAGCCCCACGCGCTGGCGGAAACCTTTCGATAGATGGCGCACAAGCTTGCCCCGCGCCTCGGTCAGCCGGCAGCGCTCCATAACTGCGGCCGTATCGCCCTTGGCGTCGGCCGCCTCCTTGAGCCGTGCGGTCCAGACAAGGTGCTCCTCCACCGTCAGCTCCGGGTAGAGCGGCACGTTCTCCGGCATGTAGCCAAGCTGCGAGCGCAAGGCCAGCGGTTCCTTCTGGATGTCCTTGCCGGCAAAGAGCACGCGCCCGGAGGATGGCTGCAGATACCCCGTGAGGATGCGCATGGTGGTGGACTTGCCGGCCCCGTTGGGCCCCAGCAGACCGAGAATCTCGCCCTCGGCCACGGTGAAGCTGACGTCGTGCAGAACGCGCGTGGAGCCGTACGTGTGGGAAAGGTTGAGGACTTCGAGCATGCCTCGTTCCTGTCCTTCCGATCAGGGTCTTTTGATGGAACAGATGATCGTGTAACGGGTTTTTGGGGTGGAGGTCCGGACGTGGGCGGAGTTTCGGGCCCTGACGCCCCTTGCCCTTGGTGAAAAAAGTGCCTACATCTTCGCCGGCGGCAACGCCGCTCGCCTGCAGAGGCGTGCGGGAAACCGCCCCGAGGCCCCTGCCACACCGTGGCGCGTCTCAACCTTGATGTGAACAAGCCCGATCCGCAGACCACAGGCGGAACGTCGCAGACTTACTCCCGACCATTTTCAGCGTCAAGGCGCTGACGCGACGGATACCCTTTCCTTAACCACTTGTAATAAGCCGCATGTCCCGCAACAAGCTCACATACGCACAGAAGAACTGCATCGCCTCGGCAGGCAAGCTCATGCAGCAGCTTTCCATGATCCAGCCCGGCTCGCGCATCGGCGTGGCCGTGTCCGGCGGCGTGGACAGCCTCACCCTGCTCGAAGTCCTGCTGCACCGCCAGCGCATCCTGCCTTTCCGCATCGAGCTCATGGCCCTGAGCCTGAACCCCGGGTTCGACCCCGAGGCTCACAAGCATGTGGCCCGTTTCGCCATCGAAAAGGGCGTGGCCGTGCACACGGAGCTCACCGACCACGGCCTGGAGGCGCACTCCGACCGGAACCGCAAGAACTCCGCCTGCTTTCTGTGCAGCAAGCGCCGCCGCACCCGACTGTTCGAGCTCTGCCGCGACTACGACCTCACCCACCTCGCTTTCGGGCACAACGCGGACGACCTCGTATCCACATTTTTCATGAATCTCTTCCAGGGCGGCCGGGTGGAGACCCTCTCGCCCATCGAATCATTTTTCGACGGTCGGCTCATGGTCATCCGTCCACTTTTATGGCTCGAAAAATGCATAATCAAGCGCGCGGCTCGCAAATGGGCGCTTCCCGTGGAAGAGAACCCCTGCCCGTCTGCGGCCACGAGCAATCGTACCCGAACATTTGAATGGTTTTGCAAAGAATGTGGTAACGATGCGCGGAAAAAGAACAATGTGCTCAACGCACTGCGCAGGTCAGCTCTTGACCATACCATTGATTTGCATTACTGACTAGCCACTGCTGGGTAATTTTCCGTTGCCTCGTTCCGGCGCAGGTTGAAGGAAGCCGCACTTAAATTCAGCTTGATGCAAGCCAACCGGAGACACGCACCACCCAATGCTTCTTAGAAAATACCACATTGTCGTTTTCAAAGATAATGAAGGGGCCTGCAGGACCCTTCGCCTTCGTGGTTGGATTTTCTTCGCCCTTTTTGGACTGTTCGCTGTGCTCATTGCTGCGAACGTCCATTTTTTCAGGTACTTCAGCACCTATCACAACCTGAAGACCAACCTCGAAGCCTCTGAAAAGACGATTTCGGAACAGAACAACCAGTTGCTCACTCTGGCCAGCAAGATCAAAACGCTGCAAGGCGATCTCACCCGTATCCGTGATTTCGACTCCAAGCTCCGCGTCATGATCAACCTGGACGACCAGATCGACACCAACACCTCGGTGGGTGGATCCAAGAGCCAGGACTTTTCCGACAGCTACCTGCCCGTCTATCGCCAGGAGCTGCTCGCCCGCAAGATGCACAACTTCCTCCACCAGCTGAACACCGACGTCCAGCTTGAGGAAGTACGCCAGCAGGAGCTCATGCAGGCATTCAAGGGCAACCTAGAGCTGCTTGCCGCCACGCCGTCCATCTGGCCGTGCGAAGGCTGGGTCACCTCCCCCTTCGGCCCGCGCATCTCGCCCTTCACCGGCCGCAGCGACTTCCACCAGGGCCTCGACATCTCCAACCAGGTCGGCACGTCCGTCTACGCACCGGCCAAGGGCGTCGTCTCCTTCGTGGGTGTAGAAGGCGGCTACGGCAAGACCATGGTCATCAAGCATGGCAACGGCCTTGTCACCCGCTTCGCCCACCTTTCCGCCATCGACGTGAAAGAGGGCCAGACAGTGGAGCGCGGACAGCAGGTTGCCGAGATGGGCAACACGGGCCGTTCCACCGGTCCCCACCTCCACTACGAGGTCCGGCTCAACGGCACGCCCGTGAACCCCATGCGCTACATCCTCAACTAAGAGTCAGGGCCGCGTGCCCGCTGATTTACTGATACTCGGAGCCCCTTGCGCCACACCGCGCCGGGGGCTCTTTCTTTTGCGCCGCCGGAGCCGGCAGTGTATACGTGTGCCATCATGTGCGGATTGACTGGCTTTCTCGGCCCGGCCACACCGGGCGCCGACCCCCGGCCCTATACCGACATCCTCGACGCCATGTCGCGGCGCATTGCCCACCGCGGCCCGGACGGCGCCGGCGCGGTCTACCTGCCGGGGCTCGGCCTGGGCCTGGCCCACACGCGCCTGGCCATCCTCGACCCCACACCGGCCGGCGCGCAGCCCATGGCCCTGGTCGATGGCGCCGCCGTGCCACACAGCCCGGGAAGCTCCGTTCAATCGACCTCCTCCAATGCCTCGTGGATCGTCTACAACGGCGAGATCTACAACCACATGGACATCCGCCGCCGGCTGGAGCGCGAAAGCAATATTCAGGGCTGGCGCTCCGGCTGCGACACCGAGACACTGCTGGCCGCCTGCGCCGCCTGGGGCGTGGAAAAGGCCGTGGCCAGCGCCGTGGGCATGTTCGCTTTCGCTTACTGGGACGGCTCTTCGCGCACGCTTACCCTGGCGCGCGACCGCATGGGCCTCAAGCCACTGGCCTACGGCTTCGTTGGCGGCAACGCCGGCGAACGCGCCCTCCTCTTTGCCTCCGAGATCACCTCGCTGGAGGCGCATCCACAGTTTCCCGGCCTGGCGAACCTGGACGCCTCGGCCCTGGCCTCCTTTTTCTGCTGGGGATGCGTGCCCGCGCCGGCCACCATCTACACCGGGTTCCACAAGCTGCCGCCCGGCTGCCTGCTCACCATCCGGCCGCAGGACGTCCGCGAAGGGACGCTGCCCGAGCCGCACCAGTACTACTCCGTGGCGCGCCTCGCCGCCGCGGGCCTGGCGGATCCGCTGGTTGACGAAGACGACGCCGTGGAGCGGATGGAAGACGCGCTGCAATGCGCCGTGGCCGACCGTCTGCTTTCCGACGTTCCTCTGGGCGCATTCCTCTCCGGCGGCACGGACTCCTCCCTGGTGGCCGCGCTCATGCAACGCGCCAGCGACCGGCCCGTGGCCACCTTCACCATGGGATCGCCCCACCCGGAGCACGATGAATCCGCAAAGGCCGCGGCCATTGCCACGCACCTGGGCACGCGGCACACGCACCTGCCCGTGACCGAGGCCGACGCTCTGGCCCTGGCCGCGGATATGGGCCGCCTCTACGACGAGCCCTTTGCCGACTCCTCACAGATTCCCACGCACCTGGTAAGCCGCCTGGCCCGAGGCCACGTGGCGGTCTGTCTCTCCGGCGACGGCGGGGACGAGCTCTTTGGCGGCTACAACCGCCACCTCTTCGGACCGGCCATCTGGCGGCGCATCGGCGGCGTGCCCTTTCCTGTGCGGCGCGTCCTGGCCGCGATCCTGGCGCGCGGCGGCGAGTCCGCCCTGGACCGCGCCTACCGGCTCATCGCCCCGGCCCTGCCCCCGGAGCGACGGCAGATGCTTTTCCGCCAGAAGGCGGCAAAGGTCCGCCGCGGGCTGCTTGCCCACGATCGCGAGGCCTTCTACCGCGCCCTGGCCGCGCTCTGGTCCGAGCCCCCGCTTTCGGCGCAGTTTGGCTCCACAACAACACCACCGTGGCCCCAGCCGCGCATGACCGCCGGGCTCGAAGAATCTCCCGGTGGTGCCCGCGCCCTGGATTTCGGCGACTGGATGCAGGCCGCCGACCAGCTCGGCTACCTGCCGGACGATATCCTGGCCAAGGTGGACCGCGCGTCCATGGCTGTGGCGCTGGAGGTGCGCGTGCCCCTGCTGGACCATCGTGTGGTGGAGCTGGCCTGGCGGCTGCCGCGCTCCCTGCGCATGAACCACGGCCATGGCAAGACCATCCTGCGCACGCTCCTGTCCCGCCACCTGCCGCAGGAGCTGGTGGACCAGCCTAAGCAGGGCTTCGGTGTGCCCCTGGCCGACTGGCTGCGCGGACCGCTGCGTCCCTGGGTCGAGGAAATGCTCGCCCCGGCCTCCCTCGGCAGCCACGGCCTGCTCGACGTCCGCGCCATTCAAAGCGAGTGGCGGCGGCTCCTGGCCGACAACGACCGCTCCGGCATCAACGCGCCGGCCATGCGCATCTGGGCCGTGTGCATGTTCCAGGCGTGGTACGCAGAAAGGACTTCCCGATGACTCAAACCGCGCCGCGCATCTGCCTTGTCAGCCACATCGCGCTCAACCTCTGGCTCTTCCGCCGGCCCCTGACGCGCATGCTGGCCGAAGAGGGCTGGAACGTGACCTTTATCGCGCCCGAAGGCCCGCACATGGACCACCTGCATCAAGCGGCCGCGGAGATCTGCACTGCAATGGAAGGGATACGGGACAATGCGGCGGAGTGCGTGACGATCCGGACCTGGCCGCTGGAACGCGGTTCCCTCGCCCCAAGCGCGGCCCTGCGCGGCACGCGGGCACTCGAATCGATCCTTATCGAGGAAAAGCCCGACGTCATCCACACCTTCACCCACCAGCCTAACATCCTCGGCCGGCTCGCCATGCGGAAGGTCTCGCGCGCCCTGCGCCGCCGGCCTGTGCTGATCAATGCAGTCACCGGCCTGGGCAGCTGCTTCCTGGGCAGCGGACTCAAAGGCGTCGCCGTGCGCATGCTCTTCTACCAGCTCTACGCGCGCACAGCGTCCAAGGCCCGCGCCGTGCTCTTCCAGAACGAGGACGACCGCCTCTACTTCGAGTACCGGCGCCTGACCGGCTCCGCCAGAACAGCCGTCATCCGCGGCAGCGGCGTGGATACCGAGCGGCTGCGTCCCGGCCTGCTGGGCCCGGCGGCCCGTAAAAAATTCCGCGCGTCCCTGGGGCTCAAGCCGGACCACGTGGTCTGCACCATGGCCGCGCGGCTCATCCACGACAAGGGCGTGCGGGAGATCCTGCTCGCGGCGCGGTCCCTGGGCGCGGCCCTGCCTGAGCTGCGCTTCCTGATTGTGGGCGAGCCCGACCCCGGCAACCCGCGTTCCCTGACCGACGAGGACATGAAGACCTTCTCCGGCCTGGGCAACGTGCTCTTCCCGGGTTGGCGCGAGGACATGGCCGATGTCTGGGCCGCCAGCGACATGGCCGTGCTGCCGTCGTACCGCGAGGGCCTGCCCGTGAGCCTGCAGGAGGCCATGGCCTGCGGCCTGCCCGTGGTGACCACGGACGTGCCCGGCTGCCGGGAGCTCGCCCGGTCGCCGCAAGGCGAGCTGCTGCCGCCCGAAACGTGCGGCGCCATGCTCGTTCCGGCTGGGGCCTGGCCGCCCCTGGCCGAGGCCATCGGCCACCTCGTGTCCCAGCCGGAGCTGCGCACATCCCTGGGCCAGGCGGCCCGCAACAAGGCCGTCCAGGAATTTGACGCCCGCGCCATCGCCAGGCAGACCATCGATCTCTACGCAAAGCTGATGCGCTGACTGTTGCGACTGTCGCGCCTTTTCACCCGGAAGATTCCCAAATCCGCCCCATCGTTGCGTATGCGGCCTTCCGTTTCCATAAAAAAAGCCGGACCCCGAAGGGCCCGGCTCGAAGCGTTCGCATGAGAGGGACGGCTATACCGGCGGCGTGTCCGGATTGACCACCAGCACGGGCACCGGAGCCAGGTGGATGAGGTCGCCCATGGCTTCGGCCAGGTAGGTGCCCTTGGCTGCGCCGGTTTTCTTGTTACGCCCGGCCACCACGATCATGTCCGCATCCTTCTTCTTGACCATCTCCAGGATCTCCTCCACCGGATCGCCCTGCACCACCTCGATTTCCAGGTTGGGGCACTCCTTCAGATCGCGCTCGCAGACATGCTCCATCTGCTCGCGGGCGTGCTGCAGCTCCCAGCTTTGGAAATCCTTGAGCACGTTGGGGCTGGGGTAGTTCCCATACGCCGGGAAGAAATCGCACAGATTGACGGCGACGTAGAGCATCACCACGCCTGCCCCGTACTTCCTGGACAGGGACAAGACGTGTTTGGCGGAGTCGATGGAGCTTTTGGAGAGGTCGGTAGGCCACAAAATAGTTTTCGGTTCCATAGAGCGGATCTCCTCGTTTGGCGACGCGAATTTTTTTGAGTTCTGTTCAGAATACACGATTGAACCACTGAATCAACCATATTCCCTGCAGCGCGCCAACCTTTTCGCAATTGCGTCGCGTGCGCTGCCGCTCTATGATTCAAGCCATGGAGCATTCGCCCAGATACCCGGCCGGCAAGCGCGTTTTCGACATCGTAGCCGCCCTTCTCCTTGCGCCGCTGTGGGTTCCGGCCCTGGCGCTGGCCTCCTGTGCCGTGCTCCTGTCCATGGGACCACCCATATTCTTCCGCCAGCAACGGCCCGGCCTGGGCGGCAGGCTTTTCACCATGTACAAGCTGCGCACCATGCTGCCCTGTACAGAGTGTGGCGAGGCCGCACTGGCCAGTGATCCGGCGCGCGTCACTCGGCTGGGACGGTTCCTGCGCCGCACCAGCCTTGACGAGCTGCCCGAGTTCCTCCATGTCCTTTCCGGCCGCATGAGCCTGGTGGGACCGCGGCCCCTGCTGCCGGAGTATCTGCCGCGATACACGTCGCACCAGGCGCGAAGGCACGAGCTGCCCCCCGGCATGACCGGCCTGGCCCAGACGTCCGGCCGGCGCGGCCTCTCCTGGGAGGAGACGTTCGAGCTCGACGTGTGGTATGTGGAGCATCGCTCCCTGCGGCTGGACATCGCCATCCTCGTCCGGACCGCAGCCCAGGTTTTCCGCGGCGGCGCAGACAACACGCCGGACCGCGGCGCCTTTACCGGAACCGACCCCGCGGGCACCGCCCCGCAGGACCATACTTCAACACACGACACGCCATGACCCAACGCATCTTTCTCTCGCCGCCGCACCTTTCCGGCGACGAGCTCGATTCCCTGCGCGACGCCCTGGGCACGCGCTACCTCGCCCCGGCCGGCCCCACCCTGGCGGCTTTCGAAGACGACGTTTCCACAATCCTGGGCCTGGACCCGGAAGAGCGGCGCGTGGTCGCGCTCAACTCCGGCACGGCCGCCATCCACCTGGCCCTGGTGCTGGCCGGCGTGGGCCCGGGCGACACGGTCCTCTGCTCGGACCTCACCTTCATCGCCTCCATCGCCCCGGCCGCCTATCTGGGTGCGACGCCCGCATTCGCCGACGCCCACCCGGATACCTGGAACATGGACCCCGCACGCGTTCGCGAGGCCTTCGAAACGTCCCGCGCCGCCGGGATTCCGGTCCGGGCCGTGGTTCTGGTCCATCTCTATGGGCGGCCGCTGCCGCCTGGCCACCTGGCCGAGATCCAGGCCCTCTGCCGCGAGCACGGGGCCGTGCTTGTGGAGGACGCGGCCGAGTCCCTGGGCGCGACCACCGGCGGTACGCCCACCGGAATCCTCGGTGACTTCGGCATTCTCTCTTTCAACGGCAACAAGATCGTGACCTGTTCGGGCGGCGGCGCCCTGGTCTGTCCGGACGCCAAGACCGCCAAGCACGCGCTCTCCCTGGCCACCATGGCCAAGGACCCGGCCCCGCACTACCAGCACTCGGCCATCGGCTACTCCTACCGCATGCCCAACGTGCTGGCCGCCATCGGCCGCTCGCAGCTCCCCCACCTGCAAGAGCGCATGGCCCAGCGCAAGGCCGTGCGGGATCGATACATGCAACAGCTCGACGGCCTGCCCGTCGCCTTCATGCCCGAGCCCGAGAACGCCGCGCCCAACTGGTGGCTCACCTGCGTGACCTTCGGCCACGGCCCCGGCGACGCACACGGCCACGAAATGTGCGAGACCGTGCGCCAGGCCCTGGACGCCGAGAACATCGAAGCGCGGCCGGTGTGGAAACCCATGCATATGCAGCCGGTCTTCAAGGACGCCGCCGCGTTCCTCAATCCCGAAGGCTGTGTAGGCGCCGACCTCTTCGCCCGCGGGCTCTGTCTGCCGTCCGGCTCCACCCTGTCCGAAAACGACGTGGACCGCGTGGCCGGCGTTGTGCGGACGGCTCTGGGTTAATTGACGAGAGGCACCGAGGGACGCTGTCCCTCAGCACCCTGCAAGGGGCCATTGGCCCCTTGACCCCATTCTGGGGGTTTGGGGGAACAGTGTTCCCCCAGCCGCCGGAGGCAAATCTTGTAAACATATCCATCCAGGAAATCAGACAATGACCGCAGCCATTCCCGCCCGTGAGCGGATCATCTTCGCCCTCGACGTGCCCACGTTTGACGAGGCCGTGGCTCTTGTGGACCGCCTGTCCGGCGAGCTCATGTACTTCAAGGTCGGGCTGGAGCTCTTCATCGCGGCCGGCCCGCAGATCATCCGGGCAATTGCAGACCGCGGCGGCAGGGTGATGCTCGACCTCAAGCTGCACGACGTGCCGGCCACGGTGCGGCGCGCCCTGCTGGCCATGAAGTCCTTGCCGGGTATCGCCTTCGCCACCGTGCATGCCGAACCGCAGGTCATGGCCGCGGCGGCCGAGG
Source organism: Oceanidesulfovibrio marinus (assembly GCF_013085545.1). NCBI lineage: Bacteria > Pseudomonadati > Thermodesulfobacteriota > Desulfovibrionia > Desulfovibrionales > Desulfovibrionaceae > Oceanidesulfovibrio > Oceanidesulfovibrio marinus. The sequence continues at coordinate 3,695,001 of NZ_CP039543.1, read as the reverse complement.
CCCAGGCTGCTGGCGGACCGCCCGTGCTGGGCGTCACGGTGCTCACCAGCCTGGGAGCCGAGGACCTGGCTGCGTCCGGTGTAGCCAAGACGCCTGAGGAGCTCGTGGAGATCCGCGCCCGTCTGGCCAAGCTCGCCGGCCTGACCGGTGTTGTCTGCTCGCCGCGCGAGGCGGCTCTGGTCCGCGAAATCGCCGGGCCGGACTTCGCCATCGTCACGCCGGGCGTACGGCCTGCCGGACCGCAGGTGGCCGGCGACGACCAGAAACGGACCCTCACCCCGACCGAGGCCGTGGCCGCCGGGGCGGACCACATCGTCATCGGCCGGCCCATCCGCGACGCTGAAGATCCGGTGGCGGCGGTGCGGGCAATCGTGGCGGAGCTGGACGAGTAGGCCAGACAGCCTCAGCCGACCCCTGATGCATCCGTTTCCCACGCCGCCCTGTTGCACCATGCAGCATCTCCCGTTTATGATAGACTACGTACCGCGGCAAGCTTGCAACATTACGCTCTGCGCCGTTTTTCCCTTGGACACATCGGCATCCAACACCTGGAGACTTCATGACCAAATGCGCCCGATGCGAGCGTCTGCCCGAGAGCGCCCCAGCCGCAGGACGGCTCTTCCTCGTACCGCCTATTGCGCCCACCTGCGCGATCATCGAAGACGTGCTGGAAAGGCTTTCCCTCGAATACACCACGCCCTTCCCGCAGGTGTACGAGATACCTTTTGGCGAGGGTGATCTGCGAAGGCTGTGCGAGGAATACGGCGAGACGATCAGCGCGTTGGAGCAGGCGGACACCAAATGCTTCATCCTGCCCAGAGACGAGGCCCTGTCCGTGGCACATCTTGCGACCATGGAGCCTTTGCGCGTCCTCGTGGCCCGCATCAGGGCTGGCTGGCTCACGGATATGCTGGCCCAGAAACGCCTGACCTCATGGTTTCAACCCATTGCCGATAAAGAGGGCGTCATCCACGGGCACGAATGTCTGATGCGCGGCATCGGGCTTGACGGAGCCATCATCAGTCCAATCGAAATCTATAATGTGGCTCGCCAATCCGACCTGCTGTTTTTCCTGGATTGCGCTTGCCGCATCAACGCCGTGCGCTGCGCCGCCGAGCATGGCGTGGCCTCGCGGCTCTTCATCAACTTCGTGCCGGCCTCCATTTACCGGCCGGAAGCCTGCCTGCAGAGCACGTTCAAGGCCATCAGCGACGTGGGGCTCCAGCCCGAGAACATTGTCTTCGAGGTGGTGGAGAGCGAAACGGTCCGCGACACCGAGCACCTGCTGCGCGTGCTGTCGTTCTACCGCGACCACGGCTTCAAGGTGGCGCTGGATGACCTCGGCGCGGGCTACAGCTCCCTGAACCTGCTCAGCCGGCTGCAGCCTGACTACATCAAGCTGGACATGGCGCTTGTCCGCGACGTGGATGTGGACCCATACAAGGCCAACATCACGGAAAACCTGCTGAACATGGCGCAGAAGCTGGGCGTGCGCTCCGTTGCCGAGGGCGTGGAGACGCAAGGCGAGCTGCATTGGCTGCTGGAGCACGGCGCTGACCTGCTGCAGGGGTTCCTGCTCGGCCATCCGGCGCCGGAGCCTGCATCATCCGTGAGCATGCCTGCCTGATACATTTTTTTATCCCAGCCCTGCTTTCCCTAGCCATGCCTCCGGCATGGCTTTTTTTCGTCCATGACGCTTCATCAGCGGCCGATCACGTGCGCCGTCTACCCGACGCGCCTCGCGCAATACCGCTTTTTCTTCAGATCATAACAATTTATTCCGACGATTCGTCTTGAAACACAATTAAAGTTCGAATAACCTTCAAGCCCATGAACTCAGAAACCGCCTTTGAAGAGACCTTGTACGAGAGCAACGGCCGGCCAGAAGCCGCCGGCGAGCTCGACCCCGTGGACCGCGCCATCCTGGACGCCCTGCAGGAGAACGCCCGCATCACCAACGCGGCCATTGCCCGCCGCGTCTCCATGGCGCCGTCTGCCGTGCTGGAGCGTATCCGCAAGCTGGAGCGCAAGGGACTGATCCGCGGGTACGAAGCCCGGCTCAACGCCAAGGCTCTGGGCCACGGCCTCACCGCCTTCACCTTTGTGCGTAGCGAAGAAGCGCCCGGCGACACCAGCGCCGGCGAGCTGCTGGCGCGCATCCCCGAGGTCATGGAGGTACACCATACCGCAGGCCACGACTGCTACCTGGTCAAGGTGCGCGTGGCCGACACGGACCATCTGGGCCGACTGCTCAAGGAGTTCGGCCGCATCTCCAGCGTGCGCGACACGCGCACCACCGTGGTCCTTTCCACGCTCAAGGAGTCCGCGCGGTTACCCATCCCCGTGGACGAGGAATACCTGGCCGGGGCCGACCCCGCCGAAGACTGAACCACATCAGCACAGACAGGAGCCGTCATGGACACGAGCCAGCTCGACGCAGCAATCAAGGCACGCGGCAAGGAGTTTTTCACCTCCATCGCCGGCGAGGCCCCGTCGATCTTCAACAAGGGGTGGTGGACCGGCAAGGTCATGGACTGGGCCATGAAGAACGAGGACTTCAAGGTCAAGCTCTTCCGGTTCGTGGATGTGCTGCCCTACCTGGACAACGGGGACTCCCTCTCCCGCCACATCGACGAGTATTTTGTGGACGACTGCGGCGAGCTGCCGCCGGTGATGAAGTTCGGCATCAAGTCGGCGGGCATCGCCGGCAAGATCGGCGGCAAGATCATGGCCAAGTCCATCCGCGCGAACATCGAAAAGATGGCGCGGCAGTTCATCGTGGGCCAGAACACCAAGGAGGCCGTGCACTCCATCGACAAGCTGCGCAAGGACGGCTTCGCCTTTGTGCTGGACGTGCTGGGCGAGGCCACGGTGAGCGAGGCCGAGGCCGACGCCCGCCTGGAAGAGCACATGGAACTGCTGCAGGCCCTGGGCAATGCGCAGTCCAAGTGGAAGCCGCTGGGCGGCAACGGCGAGATGGACTGGGGCCACGCGCCCAAGATCAACCTGGCGGTCAAGCCCTCGGCATTCTACTCCCAGGCCAAGCCGCGCGACTTCGAAGGCTCGGTGCAGGGCATCCTCGACCGGCTGCTGCCTGTGGCGAAGAAGGCCCGCGAGCTCGGCGCCTTCCTGTGCATCGACATGGAACAGCTCGACCTCAAGGACATCACCATCGAGCTCTACAAGCGGCTGCGCAGCCATCCGGACCTGGCCGACTACCCGCACCTGGGCATCGTGCTGCAGGCCTACCTGCGCGAGACCGACGCCGACGCCAAGGGCCTTGTGGAGTGGGCGCGCGAAAAGAACCTGCCCATCTCCATCCGCCTGGTGAAGGGCGCCTACTGGGACTACGAGACAGTAAAGGCCAAGCAGAACGGCTGGGAGATTCCGGTGTACACCGTGAAGGCCGAGTCCGACGCCGCCTACGAGCGCGTTGCCGGCTACATCCTGCAGAACGCCGATATCTGTCACTTTGCCTGCGCCTCGCACAACATCCGCACCATCTCCGCCGTGCAGGAGACCGCGTTGTCCCTGGGCGTGCCGGAGTCGGCCTACGAGTTCCAGGTGCTCTACGGCATGGCCGAGCCCGTGCGCAAAGGGCTGCTCAACGTGGCCGGACGCGTGCGGCTCTACTGCCCGTACGGCGACCTCGTGCCCGGCATGGCCTACCTGGTGCGCCGGCTGCTGGAGAACACTGCCAACGAGTCCTTCCTGCGCCAGTCCTTTGCCGACGAGTCCGACCACGACCGGCTGCTGGAAAAGCCGGTGACCACGGCCCAGCGCGAGGCTCCGGCTCCGGAACCGGCGCCCAGCTGCGAGGGCGTGGGCCCCTTCCGCAACGATCCGGCCATCGATTTCACCATAGAGGAAGCGCGCCGCGCCTTCCCGGAGGCCATTGCCGCGCGCCGCGCCAGCCTTGGCCGCACCTATCCCCTGTTCATCGGCGGCAAGGATATCGAGACGGACGACCGCATCCCCTCCACCAACCCGGCCAACCTGAACGAGGTTGTCGGCGAGGTCTGCCAGGCCGGCACGGCCGAGATCGACCAGGCCATCGCCGCGGCTGTCACGGCGCAGAAGGAGTGGGCCCGCCGTCCGGCCAAGGAGCGCGCCGAAATCATCATGCGCGCCGCCGAGATAGCCAAGGAGCGGATCATCGACCTTGCCGCCATTCAGGTGCTGGAAGTGGGCAAGCAGTGGGACCAGGCCCACGCCGACGTGGGCGAGGCCATCGACTTCATGGAGTACTACGCCCGCGACATGCTGCGGCTGGACAACCCGCGCCGCATGGGGCGCGCTCCCGGCGAGATCAACCACTACATGTACCAGCCCAAGGGCGTGGCCGCGGTCATCGCGCCGTGGAACTTCCCCCTGGCCATCTCCGTGGGCATGTGCTCGGCCGCCATCGTCACGGGCAACGCCGTGCTCTACAAGCCGTCGTCCCTGTCCTCGGTCATCGGCTACGGCCTGGTGGAGCTGTTCAAGGAAGCCGGCGTGCCGGACGGCGTGTTCAACTACGTGCCCGGCCGCAGCTCCGTGATGGGCGACTACCTGGTGAACCGGCCCGAGATCGGCGTCATCGCCTTTACCGGCTCCATGGAGGTGGGCACCCACATCATCGAGACGGCGGCCAAGATCCAGCCCGGCCAGGACCACGTGAAGCGCGTCATCGCCGAGATGGGCGGCAAAAACGCCCTGATCATCGACGACGACGCCGAGCTGGACGAGGCCGTGGTCCACACCCTGTACGCCGCTTTCGGCTTCCAGGGGCAGAAGTGCTCGGCCTGCTCGCGGGTCATCGTGGTGGACGCCATCTACGACCGCTTTGTAGACCGCCTGGTGGAGGGCGCGCGCTCCCTGAAGATCGGCCCGTCCGAGGACCCGGGCAACAACATGGGCCCGGTGGTGGACGTGAGCCAGCAGAAAAAGATCAAGGAGTACGTGGAGATCGCCCGCAAGGAAGGCACCATCCTGGTGGAGCACACGGCCCCGGCCGCGCTGGATACGGACAACGCCTGCTACGTGCCCATGACCATCGTGGGCGGCATCACGCCGGAGCACCGCATCGCCCAGGAGGAGATCTTCGGCCCGGTGCTGGCGGTGATGCGCGCCAAAAACTTCGATCAGGCTATCGAGTGGGCCAACTCCACGCGCTACGCCCTGACCGGCGGCGTGTTCTCCCGCTCGCCGCGCCACCTGGAGCAGGCCCGGCGCGAGTTCAACGTGGGCAACCTCTACCTCAACCGCAACAACGTGGGCGCTCTGGTGGAACGCCAGGCCTTCGGCGGGTTCAAGCTCTCGGGCGTGGGTTCCAAGACCGGCGGGCCGGACTATCTTATCCAGTACATGGACCCCAAGGTGGTCACGGAAAATACCATGCGGCGTGGCTTCACGCCCATCGCCGAGGACGACGAATGGGTTTAGAGCATCTTAAGCTCGAAGAGATTTAGATGCTCTTATGCGTTTCTTTGAAATAACGTCAGTTATTTCAAAAAGGAGTCTTGCTTCAAGACAAAAACGCGCTGGAGCATCTTAAGCTCGCATCTGAAGTTCGTGAAGATTTGTTCAGATAGGAGTCGTATTTTCAGACAAAAACGATCTGAAATCATCCATCCATAGCATCTCTCTCAAACGGGCCGTCCTCGGATGGCCCGTTTGTCTTTTGGGAAAAAAGGGCGTATTTGGGTCTCGCTAAAGTATCACCCAACTCCCCGCAATAAATGAGCTAATTTTCGAATTCGCACAGGTACGGGGTATATAGCCCGGAGGAAAAATGTCTCTCGGTTCACGCATTTTCACTGCGGTTTGTATCGCTGCGCTTGCAACCGTAACGCTCTTCATATGCTCGTGGTTCGGTCTTGGTATTGGTTTGCAGATGGCCCTGACCGCTGTAGCCGTGCTCACTGCCGGGTACGCCATAGTAGCCCTGCCGGCTCGCGTGTTCGGACCGGTCGCCGCCACCCAAAAGTTTGCCGAGGCCGCCGCGGGTGGCGACTTCTCCGGCGCTCCGGCGCAGGCCCCGCTGGAGCTCGGCGCGTTGCAGACCGCCGTGGCCAAGCTGGCGGACACCTTCCGCTGCGAGTGTGAACGCTCAGAAAACGGATTGAGCGCCGCAAGGAACGAAGCGGCGGAGCTCCGCTCCCAGCTCGAAAAGGCCAGGGAAGAGAACGAGTCGCTCACGTCGCTACTGCAGCAGCTTGCCGGCGGCGCTGCCCGCGCACGCGCCATCTCCGGACAGGTCGCCTCGTCCGTGGAGGAGCTCTCCCACGAGGTGGAGGAGGTCAACCAGGGCGTGGATATCCAGCGCGACCGCATGGCCGAGATCGCCACGGCCATGGAGGAGATGAACGCCACCGTGGCCGAGGTCGCACGCAACGCGGCCGAGGCGGCAGGCAGCGCGGCGGAGTCCCGCAGTAACGCTCAGGACGGAGCCGACGACGTACGCGGCGCCGTCACCACCATCTCCCAGATTCGCGAGCGGATCATGGGCCTCAAGACCACCATGTCCACGCTGGACACCCAGGCCGATTCCATCGGCGAGGTTCTGCAGATGGTCACCGAGATCGCCGACCAGACCAACCTGCTCGCTCTCAACGCGGCCATCGAGGCGGCCCGAGCCGGGGAGGCCGGCCGTGGCTTCGCTGTTGTGGCGGACGAGGTGCGCAAGCTGGCCGAAAAGACCATGCACGCCACCGACGAGGTGCGCGAGGCCGTGTTCGGCATCCAGAAGGTGGCGCGGGAGAACGTGGCCTCGGTGGAGTCCGTGGCCGAGGATATGGATGCTGCCGCCTCCCGTGCCGAGGACTCCGGCAAGTTCATGGACCAGATCGTCTCCCACGTGGAGGGCTCTTCCCTGCAGATGGACTCCATTGCCACGGCATCGGAAGAGCAGTCCGCCACCTCGGACGAGATCAACCGCGCTGTGAGCGAGGTCAACGACGTGGCCGTGAGCACCGCCACGGGCATGGCCCGCTCGGCCGCCGCGCTGGGCTCCATGACCGGGCTCATCGGCGAGCTCGACTCGATCATCCGCGAGATGTCCGACTCCGAGCACACGCTCACGGCCAATGTCTCTGCCGCCGGCCGGCCGCTCATCGTCTGGAGCGACAAGCTTTCCGTGGGCATCGACTCCATCGACGACCAGCACAAGATCCTCGTGGACCTCATCAACGAGCTCAACGAGGCCATGAAGCAGCGCAAGGCCAACGAGGCCATCATCGACGTGCTCGACCGGCTCAAGAACTACGTGGTGGAGCACTTCGCCAACGAGGAAAAGCTCTTCGACCGCTACGGCTACCCCGAGACCAAGTCGCACAAGGAAATCCACACCATGTTCGTGGACAAGGTCGTGGAGTTCGACAAGGCGCTCAAGGCCGGCAGCGTGACCCTGTCCATGGAGATCATGAAGTTCCTCAAAGACTGGCTCACCGGCCACATCATGGGCACGGACAAGAAATATGTCCCATTCCTCAAGGAGCACGGCGTGCGCTGACAGGCTGTTGAGAACCTCCCGTTGGCTGTGTTGCCGTAGAAAACTCAGCCTCTCGCGTATCTTCTCCCATCCAACCGGCTCCCTGACGGCTGTTGCATTATTGCCGCCCGGGGGCCGGACTCATTTTACCCATACATCCCGGCAGCATGAGCCACGCGCCCTCTTGACTGTGCGGCCCGGATGCTTATCTGAACTCCAGAACCAAACAACCACTCTTTTCTGGAGGTAATGATATGACAACTCTCACTCCACTTTCCGCTTTTGACCGCAACCTTGACTGGATGAACCGCTTCTTCGCCAGCGCCATGCGTCCTGGCGCGGGCACCCACGTTCGCACGCACGCGGGCGCTTTCCCTATCGAGCTCAAGGAAACGGACACGGCCTATGTGATCTTTGCGGAGCTTCCCGGCTTCAAGAACGAGGACATCGACGTGAGCCTGGAGGACAATGTCCTGACCATCCGCGCCGAGAAGAAGCACGACGAAACCGCCGAGGGCGAGCGTTACCACTTCAGCGAACGCGGCTACGGCGAGTTCTCCCGCGCCATCCGCCTGCCCAGGCACGCCGCGGGCGAAGCCTCGGCGCATCTGGAAAACGGCATCCTCACCCTGACCATCAACAAGGTCGAGGAGGCCAGGCCCCGCAGGATCGAGATCCAGTAACCAACCATCTGCCCAACCAACAACAACGGCGGAGTCCCTGCGATAGGGGCTCCGCCGTTTTCTTTGCTATCCGGCCAGACGCTCACGACTGGGAATGGGTGGATACCACCTGGGTCCACTGCTCGCCCGGTTTGGACGTCGGCGGCGCATGCTCGCCTTTGACCATGGTCGCCTTCCTGCCGCTGTCGTCCATATATATCCCAGAATCCGGAACGATCTCGCCAGGTTTCACCGTAATTTTCTTCTCGGACATCTCCGCCTCCTTGCATTGCGCCGGTCTGGTCCGCGCCGGCCCGTTCCCGGCTTGGTTGAACGGTCCTGCCCCAGCATAACACACCCGACCAGAAAACACCGCCGTCTCTTCCTGAATCCGCGGCTCCCACGGCTCATTCACCAGAATTGACGCCGGCCCCGCCCCTCCTCTAGGATGCGCCATCCTCGACAACACGCCGCCAGCGGCGGGAAATCACATTCAAGGAGGCATCCTGTGGACTTGCGCATCAACCTGCCTGAAAGCGAGATACCCACGGCGTGGTATAACGTCATGCCCCACCTGCCTTCTCCGGTGGCGCCGCCGCTCGATCCTCAGACCCACGAGCCTGTGGACCCGGCCGCCCTGGCCGCCATCTTTCCCGAGTCCCTCATCGCCCAGGAGATGAGCGACCAGCCCTGGATCGAGATTCCCCAGCCCGTGCGCGACGTCTACCGCCTCTGGCGGCCCACGCCCCTGGTCCGCGCCAAGCGCCTGGAAGAGGCCTTGGGGCTGAAGGTCAAGATCTACTATAAGAACGAGTCCCTCTCCCCGGCCGGCTCGCACAAGCCCAACACCGCCGTACCGCAGGCCTACTACAACAAGCAGGCCGGGCTGAGGCGCCTAGCCACCGAGACCGGCGCCGGTCAGTGGGGCACGGCCCTTTCCTTCGCCTCGGTCCAGTACAACCTCGACTGCACCGTATATATGGTCAAGGTCAGCTTCGAGCAGAAGCCCTACCGCGGCATGCTCATCCGCTCTTACGGGGCCACCATCTTCCCCTCGCCCTCGGACAAGACGCGCTCCGGCCGCGCCGCCCTGGAAAAGAACCCGGACCACACGGGCAGCCTGGGTCTGGCCATTTCCGAAGCCGTGGAAGACGCCGCCACCCACGAGGACACCAACTACGCCCTGGGCAGCGTGCTCAACCACGTGCTCATCCACCAGAGCGTGACCGGCCTGGAGACCAAGAGCCAGCTCGTTCTGGCCGGTGAAAAGGCCGATATCCTGGTGGGCTGCGTAGGCGGCGGCTCCAACGCCGCCGGCCTGTTCGCGCCCTTTGTGCCCGAGTGCCTGGACGGCCACGGCCCGCAGATGCTCGCCATCGAGCCCATGGCCTGCCCCACCCTGACCAAGGGCCAGTTCCGCTACGACTACGGCGACGTGGCCCAGCTCACCCCGCTCATCAAGATGCACACCCTCGGCCACTCCTACACGCCCCCGCCCATCCACGCCGGCGGCCTGCGCTACCACGGCAACGCCCCCATCCTCTGCCAGATGGTGGACTCCGGCCTGGTCACGCCCCAGGCGTACTACCAGAAGGAGGTCTTCGAGGCGGCCATGCTCTTCCTCAAGACCGAGGGCTTCCTGCCTGCGCCGGAAACGGCCCACGCCATCAAAGGCGCCATCGAGGCGGCCAAGAACGCCGAGCCCGGACAGACCGTGGTCTTCCTCTACTCCGGCCACGGCCTGCTCGACCTCGCCGCCTACGACGCCTATCTCTCCGGCAAGCTCACCGACTACGAGTATCCGGACGCCGAGATCGCCGAAGCGCTCAAGAGCTGCCCGGACATATAGGGACCAGGAAATACCAAAAAGCAGTCCCCCCGAACGTCCTGGCTGGAGTTCGGGGGGACTTTTGCGTTGCGCGCAGTCTGCTGCGTGAAGCCTGCGGGGCCTAGTCGCTTTCGGACTTGAGGTCCTCGACGATTTTCTGCAGCTCGCTCACCTGCTCGGCCAGGCTCTTCAGGGCCGTGGTGAACTCATGCACCCCTTCGGACGCTTCCATCGTGATGCGGTTGATCTCTTCGATGGCGTTGTTGATCTCCTCGGACGTGGCGGACTGCTGCTCCGCCGCCGTAGCAATGGCGTCGATCTGTGCTGCGCTGTCCTCTGTCTTGCGCACGATCTCGCGGAGCATCTCGCCCGAGCGGACGGAGAGCTCGCCCGCGCTCGAGATGCGACTGAACACCCCTTCCATTGCGGAGATGTTGGTGCCTGCCACCTTCTGAATCGCGCCTATGGAATCGGACACTTCCTTCGTCGCCGTCATGGTCTTTTCCGCCAGCTTTCTGACCTCGTCGGCCACCACTGCGAAACCGCGCCCCGCCTCGCCGGCCCGGGCGGCTTCGATGGCCGCGTTCAGCGCCAATAAATTGGTCTGGTCGGCGATGTCCTCGATAGTGCCGATGATAGCTCCGATGTCCTGGGCCTGCGAATCCAGCGCTTGCATGCTGTCCTTGAGGTTGTTCACCTCGGCGATGGTCGAATCCATCGCGCCCTTGGAATCGTCCACCACTTCCGCACCACTGGACGCTTTCTCCTGGGCCTCCTTGCCCACTTTGGCGGCGTCGCTGGCGTTGCGGGCGATTTCCAGAACCGTGGTGTTCATCTCCTCCATGGCCGTGGCTGTGGACGTGATGCGCTCGCTTTGAATGTCGGTGCCGCGAAGCAGCTCTTCGGATTGCGAGGACATTTCTTCGGAGGCAGAAACCACATGCTCCAGCACCCGCTCCACGCGCTCCGCCGCATGATGCAAGCCTTCCAGCCGCGCCCTGTCCGCGCGATTTCTGGCCTCCTCGGCCTCTGCCGTCGCCAGCCTCGCTTTCTCGGATTCCTCTTCCGCTTCCTGCGTTTTTTCCTGGGCCCGCATAATGGTTTTATCGAGCTCACCGACCATGCTTTTCAATGAATCGGCCATGACGCCGATTTCGTCCTTCTGGTCGATGTCCAGATTGGCGTGCAGGTCGCCCGCGGCCACCTGCTCGGTGTAGGCCGACGTCTTGAGAATAGGCTTGCTGATGATGCCCGCAATGATCAACAACACTATAATCAGCGCGATCATGGCGCCAATGCCGGTCCATATGCCGGTTCTGCTGATAACACCGGCTTGCGCGCGAACCTTGTCCATGGGGATGGCGACAGCCAGGCTCCAGGGCGTGTCGGTCCGGCCCACTGATATCGGCATGTAGGCGTAATACATATCACTGTCCGTTGTCGGCGATTGCAGGATCGCCGTGTACGGCTTGCCATTGTGTATGGCGTCCAGCAATTGAGCCGTATTGCCGGACCCCTGAACATCCTCGATCTTCTTGCCGAGGAGCTTCTCATCGGGATGCGCCACAATGCTGCCGCTATTGTCCACCAGAAAGCCGTACCCAGTCTCAAATGGATTGATCTCCTTCACCATTTTCTGGAGATCTTCGAGGTAGAAGTCCACACCGACCACGCCGACAAACTCGCCGTCGCGCTTGATGGGAAAGGAGGCCGAAGCCAGCCACAGGGTTTTGCTGCCCATTTCCCATGGATAGGGTTGGGTCAGCATTTCCCTGCCGGTTTCTTTCGGGACCTCCCACCACGCGCCCTTGATATTCTCGCTGCCCTGGTACGCCGTGGCAATCTTGCCGTTGTCCCGGTAATGGTACACGCGCATGTTCCCCTTCCATACGTCCGCGTACTCTTCCTCCCTGTTGTCAAAGGCCCCAGGGATACAGACGACCCAACTGCCGGACAGCTCCGGGTAATTGACGAGAATATCCTTGAGAAAGGCGGCGAGGTACTCGCGCCTTGGAACTGAATCGGCTTTCATGGCTTCATTGAACGCCGATTGTATTGTTCTGCCCACGGTCATGGCGGTATTGAGGGTACCGCTTACCTTGTTGCTGTTGGCCTCGGCTTGCGCCTGGGCCAGTGTCTTTGCCTGATCGATCGCCATCTCCGTGCCCTGCCTGGTCATAAGCCAGGTGCTGGCGGTCAGGATAATCAGGATGAGAACAAACAACGGAATGACTATTTTCTTTCTCAGGCTCCAGTCTTTGAACCGCATCGCGCTCCCCTTGGAATCAAAGTTGTCTATGCCCGGTTAATGCATTTATTCCATTTGACTATTTTTTAGCACAAATCGTGCCGAAAAAACAGGCGCTGCCTTGGCCAATATTGTACTCAACGTATCTATCCGATATTACACTACATGGACTGTGTGACGGATCTATGGCGACCCGCCGGGGCCGCCGAGGGCAGTCTCCCCCGCCTCTGCCGAAGCCGTCGCAGACCCCTGCGGATCTCATGGAAAAATCATGAATGAAGACGCCCAGGGCGCGCATCGCCGCCGGCAACCAGGAGTGTTCTCGTCCCGGTGTCGCACTTCTGCGGCAATACTTTCCCGGGACAGGTCAAACGAGATGATAAGCGAAACGAATCAGGGAGGATAGCGCCCTGGCAGGCGCTCAAGGGATGGCATTCTTCGTACCCTGCTAGTCGCCGTTGTCAGTGGAAGACCGGCCCAGCTTCTCCAGCAGCTCCTCAACCAGAGCCCATTGGGCCGGGTTGATCTTGTCGCGCGCGGTGTCCGGGCTGTACCAGGCGGCGCGGTCCACCTCCGGAATCTCGATGGTCCTGCCGGAACGGGGCGGCCACTCCATCTTGAAGGTGTTGGAGACTATGGTCTCGGCGTCGGCGTCGCCTTCCACAGCCCAGGCGCGCACGCGCTTGCGGTTTTTCTGCAGAATCGGCGTCAGAGGCTCGTAGCCGCCGGCCGGTGGAAGCTGGCCGGTTTCCTCGTGGAACTCGCGGCGGGCGGTGTCGAAAGGCGGCTCGCCCTCCTCGTACTCGCCTTTGGGAATGGACCACGCTCCGGCGTCCTTGTTCTTGAAGTACGGGCCGCCGGGATGGACGAGGAAGACTTCGATGGACTGGCCGCGCCGACGGTAGAGCAGGAGGCCGGCGGAACGTTTGCGCACGGAATCGACAGAGTGTTGTTGCATGGTGCCGGGGTCTGGACTCATCCGGCGTTGGTGCCGGTCTCGTCCGTTGCTTTGATGATGAGCAGAGTGATGTCGTCTTCCTGGGGCGCATGGCCCAGGTAGGCATAAAGGTCATCGAAGATGGCATCCACCATCTGGCGAACGTCCAGGTGCGCATGGCGGCGCACGGCCTCGTGGAAACGCTCCTTGCCGTACATCTCCCCGCCGGGCGAACGCATCTCCCAGATGCCGTCCGTGCCCACCACAACGATCTGCCCCGGGGCAATATCCACGCCGCGGGTTTCGTAGGTCAGATCGTCGTCCACGCCAAGGCTGACGCCCGGTCCCATCAGCTCGGTCATTGCGCCGGTGGCCGGATCGAACAGCAGGGCCGGCTCGTGCCCGGCGCGAACCCAGCGCAGCTCGCGTCCTCCGGCTTTGAGCTCGATAAGCATCAGGGTGACGAACTGGCCGGTGCCGAAGGTATCGCCGGAGAGCTGCGTGTTGACGTGCTCCACAATAGCGTGCGGCGGTCCGGGCTGGGCGGCGCGGCTGCGCAGATAGGCGCGGGCCGAGGACATGAGCAGCGCCGCCGGAATGCCGTGGCCGGAGACGTCGCCCACCACGGCCAGCAGTGTGGATTCGCCGGAGATGCTGCGCGGCACGAAGTCGTAGAAATCACCGCCGGTCTCGTCGCTGTAGTCGCAGCGTGCGGCGATTTCAAAGCCGTCAAACGCGGGGGAACCGTCCGGCAGGAGAGCCTGCTGCACCTCCATGGCCACGTTCAGCGCTTCCTTGATGCAGACATGCTCCGAGAGGGCCGGTCCGGTGTTGTCCAGCACACGGCCGAGCTCGCCGATCTCGTCATGCCCGCCCACGTCGGAGCGGGCGTCGAAGTCCCCTTCCGACAGCCGCCGGGCCTGCCTGGCCAGAATCTTCAGCCGCCGGGTCATGGAGCGCGAGAGCAGGAAGGAGACGGCCAGGATGGCGGCCAGGGCGAAGATCAGAATGATACCTGTGGTGCGCACCTGCCCATGGATGCGGTTCTCCACGTAGTCGCCCAGGGCCTCGGCCTGGGCCACCACGTCCTTTTCCGGCGCAACGAGGATGAGGTGCAGCCCGGAGAGCCCCACAGGCGCGTACACCCAGATGGACTCGCGGCCGTCCAGGGGCTGGACCGCGATGCCGGACTTCTTGTCCGTCAGGTCGGCGGCGATCTCGGACACGCCCTCGCCGTCCGCCTCGCCCAGGTAGATGGTCTCCGCGCCGCTCAACCGCCAGCCCATGTGAGCCTCATCACCATGCACCGGGTTCTGCCGCCGCACCGTGCTGGCCACGATGCGCAGTCGGCCGCCCTCCACATTGACCATGTACGCCTGCATGGACGTGGAGATGTCCGGCAGGTGGACACCCGCGTGAAACAAGGCGTTGACCGGCACCACGAAAGCCGTACGGCCTTCCGCCTCGCCGGCGGCGGAGAGCAACGGCCGCACGATGACGAACACGGCGCGGCCGGTCATGGGGTCCTGCATAGGACCGTGCCACACGGTCTTGGTCGAGCCCTTGCCGGGCGGGGGCAGAAGGTTCTGGATGCCACGCCACATCCGGCGCATGTTCTCGTGCATGCCCTCCATGCCGCGCATCATGCCGCGGGACATGCCCATGCCGTGCTGCATCATGCTGCTGCCGTCCTGCATCATGCCCATGCCGCCGTACAGGCCGCCGGACACGCCGTCATCCCGCCACTCCTGGCTGAAGACGCCAAGCGGAGGCGCCGGATAGAGCAGGAGCCCCTTGCCCGTGCGCGCGTAGAGCGTCCACATGAGCATCTCGCCGTATTCCTTGAAGGATTCCCGGAATATGGGCACGTAGGGATGGTCCGTCTTTTCCGGCCGGCCGGCCCACCAGCGGCCCCAGCCACCCTGGAACTCGACGAGCCTGCTGTCGTCCACGCCAAAGGCCACGCACTCGCCGGTGGCCGTGCTGTTGCAATAGAGCCCGGTATCGAGCACCGAAGTGCGGTCCGTGTCGCGCTCTGCCGAGGGGTGCAGGAAGAGCCGGCCGGCGTTGAACTGGGAGATGCGTGAAGACTGGAGCTCCAGCGTTGTTTCCAGGAGCTGGCGCTCTCGTTTGAGCAGCCGGGCGTGGTCCTCCACCAGACGCTTCAGACTGTCGCCCACGTTCTCCACGAGGGCCGAGCTGGTGCGTTTCGCAAGATCGTCCCCCACCTCGCGCATGGACTGCTGGGCGTTGAGCCGCAACAGGAGAATGGGCGCCAGGGTGACCAGGAGAAGGAGGATGAAGAGTTTCCAGCGTATGCTCATGGGCTCACCAGGATCGTCAGGTACAATGGTTCAATGTAGCGGTTGGCGGAGCTTGCTGTAAAGGCAATATGGCCAGATCGGCGCGTTCCTGCACAATCCCATGGGTATATCCACGATTGCCCCGATTCCCCCGTGATTCTCCCACGATTCCCCTATGATTCCGTTGACCCTATGCCCCGCTGCCCGTAGAGAAGAATGTTTCACAAGGAAGCCCCATCATGCCGCGCGCATCAAAACACTTCATTCTCGGTCTGCGGGCCGTCTCGCCCATCCTGCTCGGCGTGCTGCCCTTCGGCGTCATCGCCGGCATCACGGTGATCGAGACCGGGCACGGCGCCCTGGACGCCTCGCTGTTCTCGCTGCTGGCCTTTGCCGGGGCCTCCCAGATCGCCAGCCTGGCGCTGCTCAAGAGTGGGGCTCCGGTCCTGGTGGCGGCGCTCACCGGCCTGGTCATCAACATGCGCTACCTCATGTACTCGGCGTCCATCGCCCCGTACTTTGCCGAGCGGCCGCTGCCGCTCAAGGCGGTGTTTGCCTGCATCCTCTCGGACCAGTCGTACGCGCTCTCGGTCTCCAAATTCCGCAGCGAGCCGCAGCTGCCCAAACGCGCCAAGATGGCATACTACGCCGGATGCGCCCTGGGCGTGTGGACCATGTGGCAGCTCGGCACCATAGCCGGAGCCCTGCTGGGCCGCGCCGTGCCGCCGGAGCTGGGCCTGGAGTTCGCCGTGCCGCTCACCTTTCTGGCGCTGCTCTTCCAGGTGCTCACGGACCGCGGGCTGATCATCGCCGCGATAGTGGGTGGCGGCCTGTCCGTGCTGCTGTCCAGCATGCCGGCCAACACCGGCTTCCTCATCGCCGCCGTGGTCGGCATTGTGGCGGGATACTACGCCCGGCCGCCGGAGGAGCGGCGTCCCCCGGGCACGGAGGATGAACAATGATCGTTAACGATGCAGCCTTCTGGGGCGTGGTGGCCATCCTGTCCGCCGGCACGTTCCTGATGCGCTTTTCCTTTTTCGCGCTGATCCGGGGCACGGTGTCGCCGCGCTTCATGACCATGCTGCGGCCCATTCCGGCGGCCGTGCTGGCCGCGCTGGTGGCTCCGGCCATTCTCACGCCGGGCGGCGGCTTGGCCACGCTGGCCGTGTCCTGGCAGAGCGGCAAGATCGCGGCCGGGCTGGTGGCCGCCGTGGTGGCCTGGCGCACTCGGCACATGTTCATGACCATTGCCGCCGGCCTCGTGGCGTTGTGGCTGTGGCGGTTCCTGCTTTAATCCCGGCGCACTCCCGCCTTGCCATTGCGGAGCGCGGCGTCTAGACCAGAACAAAACTCTTCAACCCAAGCCGCCGCACGACAAGGAGACCTCCATGCTCTTGAACCATACCCCGCCGGACGAGGCCGAAGGCAAGATCGCCGACGCATACGCAGCGCTTCCTCCCGGCGTTCCGGTGCCCGATCCGCTGGTGCTGCACTCCGCCAGCCCCGAGATCCTGATCCGGCAGATGGAGTTCCTGCGCTACTATATGAACCATCCGCGGCTGGACATGGAGCTGCTGGCCATGACGCGCTACATCCTGTCCCACCGCCTCGGCCATCAGTTCTGTTACGATTTCAATGGCATGATCCTGCAGGCCGCGGCCATGATGAGCGACGAAGAGCTGGCCACCCTGCGCGAGACCCCCGAGTCCGCCGAGATCGATCCGGAACGCAAAGCCCTGCTCCTTTTCGCGCTTCAGGTGGTCGCCGCCCCGGAGTCCGTCACGTCCAAGGATGTGGACGCGCTGCGCGATCTGGGCTGGACTGACGAGGACATCTTCGACATGTCCTTCCACGCCACTTCGTTCATCTCCTCCACCATGTTGTGGAAGGCGTTCGCCGGAAACAAGAGCTGCGGCTAGGCGCCGGCCCTGGCCGTTGAAATAGATATTCAGAACAGGGGGCGGCGTGACGCCCCCTTCTATCTGCTGGGCTTGCTTGCCATCTATCCGCATCCGTCCTAACACCGTTGTTTCGCGGATTTATTTTCCGCGCTTACCAAATCCGCCCGGCAGAATTGATGATGCAACCCGCTACGCTTGTAAATCGCGCTCTTCTTCTTGTCTTCGCCCTCGCAGCTGTGGCGTTCGTGGCTTACATCAAGCCCTTTTCGCCGTCCGCGCCCAAGGAGGCGCCTGGCCAGACGTTGCGCATGGTCTCGCCCTCCGAGGCCGCAGGCATCATCGACTCCGTCCCCGACACAGTGATCCTCGATCTGCGCACGCCGCTGGAGTTCGATCAGGGCCACATACCGGACGCCAGGCTGCTCGACTACAACAAGGACGATTTTTGGAAGCGGCTTGCGTCGCTGGATCGCGACAAGCCGTATGTTATTTACTGCGCTACCCAGGGTCGTAGCTTCCAGACCTTCGAAAAGATGGCCGCCCTGGGTTTCGCCAAGGTCTGGCTGCTGCAGGGCGGGTTCTACGCCTGGCGCAACGCCGGGCTGCCCATAGCACACTGAACACGCTTGGAGAACTCGTTTGCCCAATCAATACCCGCGTTTTGACGCCGCCGCGCTGCGAGAGCTGTGCGCCGGCCTGGCCCGGACCTCCTCCGTACTCCCACAAGATGCCGACATCCTGGCTGCATCTCTGGTGGATGCCGACCTGCACGGCAGGTCCACCCATGGCGTCTCCCGCCTGCCCGTCTATCTGCAGCGCATCGACAAAGGCCTTGTCGATCCCGCGGCGCAGCTCGTTCTGGAACGACCCCGGCCGGGCGTGCTCCTGGCGGACGCCGCCAACGGCATCGGCCAGGTCCAGTCCTTCAAGACTGTAGAGACGCTGCTGGACATGGCGCGCGAGAACGGTACGGCCACCGCGGTGGTGCGCGGCTCCCAGCATAGCGGCACCATGGCGCAGTACTGCAACCACGCCGCCGACCAGGGCATGATCCTCTTTGCCACGACCGACTGCGAGCCTGCCATGGCGCCCGCGGGCGGAACAGAGGCCCTGTTCGGCACCAACCCCCTGGCCGCGTCCTTCCCCACGGGCAAGGGCTGGCACATCGCCATCGACATGGCGACCTCGGTGGTTGCGCGCGGCAACATCGTAGCGGCCAACCGGAGGGGCGACCCCATTCCCGAGGGCTGGGCCCTGGACAAGAACGGCGAGCCCACCACCGACGCCCAGGCCGCCCTGATGGGCACGGTGCTGACCATGGCCGGGCACAAGGGCTACGCCCTGGCGCTGCTGGTGGAGCTTTTCTCGGGCGTGCTTTCCGGCTCATCCCTCTCCGCGGACATTTCCTCCATGTACGCCGGGCCGGAGCGGCCGCAAGACGTGGGCCACTTTTTCCAGGCCCTTGATATTTCCGCCTTCATGGACCTGGAGCTCTTTACCCAACGCACCGATGCGCTCATTGACCGCATCAAGGGCAGCCGGCGACGCGAAGGCGTGGAGGAGATTCTGATCCCCGGAGAGCGCGCCGCCCGTGTCGCGGCGCGGAACCGGGCCGAGGGCGTGCCAGTGGACCCGGGCGTCATCGCCACGCTGGAGGACATGGCCCGGAAACGGGGCCTGGAGCCGACAATTTCGGCCATTACCTAGCTTTACCGGTCGCCTGCGGCTTGCCATGTATCCCGGCTCCAGCTAAGTGTTAGGCTCGTTGTGAATTCGTGCGTCTCATCCGTGAACACTCAACCCGGAGATGATGATGCGCTTTACTGCATCCAAGCTGCACCGTCTTGTCCCTCTCGCTTCTCTTTGCTTCTTCCTTGTCCTTGCCTCGTGCGGCGGCGACGCCCCCGAGTCCACGGCCAAGAAGGACGCCGCAAAACCCGCCGCCCAGGCGGCGCCTCCACCGGAGGTGAAGGCCGTCAAGGTCCAGTCCGCAGACGTGCCCATCACCATGGAGTACGTGGCGGAGACCCAGGCCAAAGAGAAGGTCGAGGTCCGTGCGCGAGTCGCTGGGTTCCTGGAGGAACGGCACTACGAGGAGGGCTCCGTGGTCAGCGCGGGCGACCTCCTCTTCACCATCGACCCCAGCCAGTACGAGCAGACGCTCAACGAGGCCAAGGCGAACCTGGCCCGGGACGAGGCGTCCATGATCAAGGCGCGCAAAGACCAGCAGCGCTTCAAGGAGCTGGTGGACCAAGGGGCCGTGAGCCAGTCCGAGTATGACACGCGCGAAACCCAGGCCAAGGAGTACGAGGCCATGGTGGAGAGCGACAAGGCCGCCGTGAAACAAGCGCAGCTGAACCTGGGCTACACCAAGGTCACAGCGCCTCTCGCAGGCCGCATCAGCAAGGCCAAGGTGGAGGTGGGCAGCCTGGTGGGCCAGGGCGAGAACACCCTGCTGGCCGAGATCACCTCCATCGACCCCATGTACGTAAACTTCTCCATCAGCGAGCAGGAGTACCTGACTTTCGTCAAGGATCATCAGGAGAAGAGCTCGTTCACACCCTCCTTCCAGCTCGTCCTTTCCGACGGCGATGTGTATGCGCACAACGGCACCGTTGACTACGTAGACCCCACCATCAACAAGCAGACCGGCACTCTGGGCGTGCGCACCGTGTTCCCCAACCCCAACGGCATCCTGCGGCCGGGCCTCTTCGGCCGGGTGCGGGTGACGGTGAGCCGCAAGGACAAGTCTCTGCTGGTGCCCCAACGCTCCGTGTACGATGTCCAGGGCATCAAGCAGGTGCTCATGGCCCAGGACAACGGGACCCTGGTGTCCAAGAGCATCCGTCTCGGCAACCAGGTTGGCCAGTTCTATACGGTGGAGGACGGCCTTGAGGCCGGCGACGTCATTCTTGTGGAAGGGTTGCAGAAGTTCCGTCCAGGCATGACCGTGAGCCCGCAGATCGAGCCCATTCAGGAAGTCACCGACGCCAATGCCACGGCGGCCCCGGTTCAGTCGGCAACCGCATCCGAAGCGGGCAACGCCACTGCATCCAACGCGACGGAATAACGCGCCGTTCCTGGAGGGGAACCCATGATCCGCTTTTTCATCCACAGACCCATCTTCGCGGCTGTGGTGTCCATCGTCATCACGCTCGTCGGCGTTATTTCCATCCTGAATCTGCCGATCGCGCAGTATCCCGAGATATCGCCGCCCACAGTTTCCGTCTCGGCCACCTACACCGGCGCCAACGCAGAAGTCGTGGCCGACACCGTGGCGACCCCCATCGAGCAGCAGATCAACGGCGCCGAGGACATGCTCTACATGTCCTCCATCAGCGCCAACGACGGCTCCATGAGCCTGAGCGTGACCTTCGATATCGGCCGCGATCTGGACCTGGCCACGGTCGATGTACAGAACCGGCTTTCCCTGGCCAACCCGCAGCTGCCGGAAGACGTCACCCGCTCCGGCGTCACCGTGCTCAAGCAATCGCCGGACATCCTTGCCGTGGTCTCGCTCACCTCGCCCGGCGGTGAGTACGACAGCCTCTTCCTCACCAACTACGCCAGCATCAATATCGCCGACGCCCTGGCGCGCATCAAGGGCGTGGGCAACGTGCAGGTGTTCGGCGCGGGTGACTACTCCATGCGCATCTGGCTGGACCCGGGCAAGATGGCAGACCTGGGCCTGACCGTGAGCGATATCGCCAACGCCATCAACGAGCAGAACGTCCAGGCCCCGGCCGGCCAGATAGGCATGCCGCCGGTGCCGGAGGGCCAGGTCTTCCAGTACGCCGTCCAGGTCAAGGGCCGCCTCAGCAACGCCGACGAGTTCCTGAACATCGTGCTGCGCTCCAACCCGGACGGCTCCATGGTCCGCATCAAGGACGTGGGCTCGGTCGAGCTCGGCTCCCTGTCCTACAACAACTTCAGCCGGCTCAACGGCCAGGACACCTGCTCCATCCTCATTTACCAGCTTCCCGGCGCCAACGCCCTGGAGACGGTCAAGGAAGTACGGGCCACCATGGAGCAGCTCGCCGTGCAGTTCCCCTCCGGCGTGTCCTACTCCGTGCCGTACGACACCACCCTGTTCGTCAACGCCTCCATCCAGGAGGTTATGCAGACCCTGTACGAGGCGCTGTTCCTCGTGCTGCTCGTGGTCTTCGTGTTCCTGCAGAACTGGCGCGCCACCCTCATTCCCATGGTCACGGTGCCGGTCTCCCTGGTGGGCACGTTCCTCTTCTTCACGCTCCTGGACTTCTCCATCAACACGCTTTCACTCTTCGGCATCGTGCTCGCCATCGGCCTGGTGGTTGATGACGCCATCGTGGTGGTGGAGGCGGTGCAGCGCATCATGGACGAGGAAGGGTTATCGCCCAAAGAAGCGACCATCAAGGCCATGGACGAGGTGTCCGGCGCCATCATCGGCACCAGCCTGGTGCTCATCGCCGTGTTCGTGCCCGTGGCCTTCATGGGCGGCATCACCGGCCGGCTCTACCAGCAGTTCGCCCTCACCCTGGCCGTGTCCGTGGCCATCTCCACGCTCAACGCGCTGACGCTCTCGCCGGCCCTGTGCTCCCTGCTGCTCAAGCCCAAGTACAAGGCCCGCGGACCACTGGGCTGGTTCTTCGACAAGTTCAACGCCATCTTCGAGTGGGTTACCCGCGGTTATCTGGCCGGCGTTCGCGGCGCCATGCGCATGGCCCTGCTCACCCTGGCCGTGCTTGGCGTGCTCATCTTCGGCTGCCTGGGGCTCATCGAAAAGCTGCCCACGGGATTCGTGCCGGATGAGGACCAGGGCTACTTCATGGCCACCATCCAGCTTCCGCCAGCGTCCTCTCTCCAGCGCAACGACGAGGTCATGCGCCACATCGAGGACAAGATGAAAGAGCTCGACGGCGTGGAGTACCTCATCGCCCTCGGCGGCCTGAACCTGCTCAACGGCTCCTCCAGCTCGTACTCCTCCAGCATGTTCGTCGTGCTCAAACCCTGGGGCGAGCGCCAGAGTCCCGAGCTGTCCATCAACGCGCTGATGCAGAAGACGCGCGCCATGTTCAGCAACTACAACGACGCCGTCATTTCCGTGTTCAACCCGCCGCCCATCCGCGGCATGGGCAACGCAGGCGGCTTTACCTTCGAGCTGCAGGACAGGACCGGCCAGGGCATCGGCAAGCTGGCCGAGACGTCGCAGAAGTTCATGCAGGCCGCGATGCAGCGCCCGGAGATCGGCGTCATCTTCACCTCCTTCAACGCCCACGTCCCCCAGATCAAAGTGGATGTGGACCGCGAAAAGGCCAAGACCCTGGGCGTGCCCGTGCAGGATATCTTCTCGGCCCTGCAAACCTTCCTGGGCGGATACTATGTCAACGACTTCAACCGCTTCGGGCGCACATACCGGGTCATGCTCCAGGCCAAGCCTGAGTTCCGTCGCCAGGTGGACCAGGTCGGCAGCTTCTACGTGCGCGCCCAGGACGGCTCCATGATCCCGCTGTCCACCCTGACCCATCCCCAGTCCATTACCGGACCAGAGTACGTGCAGCACTTCAACCTCTATCAGACAGTGGAGATCAACGGCGCGTCGGCCCCGGGCTACAGCTCCGGTCAGGCCCTCGACGCGCTCAAGGAAGTGGCCGCCGAGAACCTGCCCCAGGGATACTCCTTTGCCTGGTCCGGCCTCTCCTTCCAGGAGATCCAGCAGGGCGGGCAGGCCGTGGTCGCCTTTGGCCTGGCCGTGCTCATGGTCGTGCTCTTCCTCAGCGCGCTCTACGAGTCATGGCTCGTGCCCTGGGCGGTCATTCTCTGCGTGCCCGTGGCCATCTTCGGCGCCATGTTCGGCCAGCTGCTGCGCGGTCTGGACAACAACGTCTACGCCCAGATCGGCCTGGTCATGCTCATCGGCCTGGCGGCCAAGAACGCCATCCTCATCGTGGAGTTCGCCATGATGCGCCGCTCCCAGGGCCTCACCGTGCGTGAGGCCGCGGTGGACGCCGCGCACCTGCGCTTCCGGCCTATCCTGATGACCTCCTTCGCCTTCATCCTGGGCGTGCTGCCCCTGGTTCTGGCCAGCGGCGCCGGCGCGGCCAGCCGCCACTCCCTGGGCACGTCGGTCTTCGCCGGCATGCTCTTCGCCACGGTGCTGGGGACCTTCTTCATCCCCACGCTCTACACGTCCATAGAGTGGCTGCGCGGCAACAGGGACAAGAAGGGCAAGAAGAACGGAAAGGACGCGGGCGCAGACGCCGGAACTCCGCCTGCAACACCGGAAGCATCTTCTGATGCATCACCCCAAGCACCATCTGACACACCTGAGGACGAACCCTCCGGCGCGTAACGAATAACGCGAGGGCTCCGAACGGGGCTCTCGCGAATAAGTATCCGTATCGGCATGGCAGCAGAAGAGCACATCCCTGCCTGGCTCCTGGCCCTCAAGGACTCCCTGCCCGTCGGCGAGTCCTACCAGGTCATTGCCCTCTACGTCGGCGTCATTCTGGTGGCATTGCTCGCCTACGCCATCGGCAGGCCCATCCTCGAACGGATCATTACCTCTCTCTCCTGCAAGACGCGAAACCGCTGGGACGACTACTTTATCCAGCGCGGCGCCGTGCGCGACATGGCCATGCTCCTGCCGGCCATCATCCTGCTGTACGGCTCCGTACTGCTGCCATACGGCCAGACCGCTTTCCGCAAGGCTGTCTACATCTGGATGCTCGTGGAGGTCGTGTCCCTCATCAGCAAGCTCATCGACACCTCCATCCAGATCTACGAAGAAAGCGCCATCTCCCGCCGGAGGCCGCTCAAGGGCTATGCGCAGCTGGTCAAGATGTCCATTTACATCGTGGCCGGCATCGTCATCTTCTCCCTGATCGTGGAGACCTCGCCCTGGGCGCTCCTCTCCGGACTCGGCGCGCTTTCGGCCATCCTGCTGCTCATCTTCCGCGAAACCATCCTCTCCTTTGTGGCCAGCGTGTCCATCGCCTCCAACGACCTGCTGCGCAAGGGCGACTGGATACAGATGGACTCCTTCGGCGCCAACGGCGATGTGGTGGATATCGCCCTACACACGGTAAAGGTCCAGAACTTCGACAAGACCATCACCGCCGTCCCCACGCACAAGTTCCTGGACAACTCCTTCATCAACTGGCGCGGCATGCAGGAGTGCGGCGGCCGGCGCATCAAGCGCGCCATGCTCATCGACATGTCCAGCATCCGCTTTGCCACGCACGAGGAGATCGAGCGCTGGACCGAGATCCGCACGCTGACGCACTACATCATGGACAAGGAGCTGGAAATAGAGGAGGCCAACCGCCGCGCCAACATCCCCCCGGACGAGCACCCGCTCAATGGCCGGCGCCAGACCAACCTCGGCATCTTCCGCGCCTACGTGCGCAGCTACCTCACCGAGCGATCGGACATCGACACCGAACGGATGACGCTCATGGTGCGGCAGCTGGAGCCCGAAGGCGACACCGGCCTGCCCCTGGAGGTCTACTGCTTCACCCGGACCACAAACTGGGTCGAGTATGAGGGCATCCAGTCCGACATCTTCGACCACCTGCTGGCCGCGCTGCCCTTCTTCGGCCTGCGCGTGTTCCAGCGCAACGCCCTGATGGACCGCCGGCAGAAGTTCGAAGACACCTTGCTATAGACGCCGGGCCGTCCATCAGGCACACCACGCGTCTTCACACCCGCGCCTGCGCGGCGTACTCTCTTTTTCATGATCCCCTGCCGCCTGCATGGTAAACCGCCCTACACCGTGGCCGTTATCCACGGCGGACCCGGCGCGCCCGGCAGCGCCTATCTGTTGGCACGCGAGCTCTCCGCCACATACGGCGTGGCCGAGCCCATGCAGTCCAAATCGAGCCTGCTCGGCCCGGACGGCCAGGTGGAGGAGCTGCGCGGAATTCTGGAGCAGCACGCCACGTTGCCGGCGGTTCTGGTGGGGCACTCCTGGGGCGCCATGCTCGCGTGGTGCCTGGCCGCGCGGCACCCGGCCCATGTGAAGAAGCTCATCCTCGTGGGCAGCGGCCTGTTCGACGACGCCCTGGCCGGCACCATCATGGAAACGCGGATGCAGCGTCTCACCCCGGAACAACGCGCCGAACTCGACACCATCTTCCACGCCATGGACGCCGCCGGAACAGCGTCCGAACGCGACAATCTGATGGCCCGAGCCGCGCCGTACTTCATCGAAACCGACACCTTCGAGTCCAACATTCTGGACAGTCAGCGCGAAGGAACCCTGGCCTGTCAATACGATCTGCACACCGCCGTCTGGGCCGAAATGCGCGGGCTGCGCCGGAGCGGAAAGCTGCTCGACATGGGCCGCGCCATCCGCTGTCCGGTGATTGCCATCCACGGCGAGTACGATCCCCATCCGATTGCCGGCATCGAGGAGCCTTTGACGCGCATCCTGCCCGACTTCCGCTTCCACCTGCTGCCCCGCTGCGGCCACTACCCCTGGCTGGAAACCCACGCCCGCGACGAGTTCTTCGGGCTGCTGCGCTCCGAGATCGATTCCTGACGCCAACACCTGCCCCCGCGTCACACTTTTGCAATATCCGCACGTACTTCTTGCCAAAATTTACCGATCGACGTACGTATCGAGAACAATCGCATCTGTCTTACCGTCGCACCGCCCACCACTTCCGCACACGAGGAGGAAACGATCATGCGCCTTCTGATCTCGTCCCTGCTTGCCGGCCTGCTCTGCCTTGCCGTCGCCTTTCCCGCCGCGGCTATCGACCTCTCCAAAGACGTCGCAGGTTCCAAGGACATTCCGGGCCTGCCGCGCTACGAAGGCTCCATCATCATGGCCTACCAGCTCGGCGAGTTCGACGAGGCCGTCGTGCCCCTGGCCCCGTTCCAGGACGGCGACTGGTCCGACGCCGTCAAGCTCGAAGGCCGGGTCACGCGCATCCTCTACCTTGCTCCGCCGGACCGCAGCTCCCTGGAGGTAATCCGCAACTACGAGAACTCCCTGAAGGAGCTGGGCTACACGACCGTGTTCCAGTGCGGCGGGTTCGACGAGTGCGGCAAGGATGTGGACACCTTCTACAGCGCGGACCTGCACGGCGCGCAGTTTACCGAGACCCACACGGCCAAGAACGCCTTCTCCCAGATGTCCGTGAAGGACCCGCGCATCGTGGTGGCCAAGGGCATGCTGGACGGCAAGGAGTCGAATATCTTCATCTTCGCCGCCTATCAGGAGAACTACCACGAGCCCCAGGCCAGCGACCGCGTGGCCGTGTACGTGCAGGAGGTCCTGGCCAAACCCATGGAGAACAAGATGGTGGTGCTCAAGGCCGATGAGCTGGCCCAGGACATCGATGCCACGGGCAAGGCCGCCATCTACGGCATCTACTTCGACTACGACAAGGCGGACATCAAGCCGGAGTCCAAGCCGCAGCTGGAGCAGATGGCCGCCATGCTCAAATCCCGGCCCGAGCTGAACGTGCTCATCGTGGGCCACACGGACAACCAGGGCGGTCTGGACTACAACATGGGCCTGTCGCAGCGCCGCGCCGAAGCCGTGGCCGCCGCGCTGTCCAAGGACTTCGGCATCGACGGCTCCAGGCTCACGCCCAAGGGCGTGGCCTACCTCGCCCCCGTGGCCACCAACCGCACCGAGGAGGGCCGGGCCAAGAATCGCCGGGTGGAGCTGGTGGAGCGCTGATTCCCCGAGCGATCCGGCTGCCGGGTCATCGTGACGCTCTCGAAGTCGTTGTGATGGGACAACGCCGGCACGCTGACTGCTTGTGCTCCAGACCTTCTGTTGTCCATGTGGACGCTTGGTGCGTCTGCGTACAGGGATATAACGGCGCGTGCCTTTTCCGGTCCGCCACGTGGGTGTAAGTTGTTCACGTTAACCGGACGACGTGCGGGGGGCTTGCCTTTCCGCCTTAACTCCGGCATGCCGGTGCAGGCCCGCTCCCTGCTCCGGCGCCTGCCGCTGTGCTGCACAACGCCGCGGCCAACGCCGCCCAGTCTCTTCCCGGAGCCCGGCGGCTCAACCGATCACCCCAGACCCGAGACACCCGCATGGAAAACCCGCACGTGCTCATCGAGACCAGCCTTGGCGACATCCTCGCCGAGCTTTATCCGGACAAGGCTCCGGCCTCCGTGGCCAACTTCCTCCAGTACGTGGACGACGGCCACTACGATAACACCATCTTCCACCGCGTAGTCCGCAACTTCGTCATCCAGGGCGGCGGCTACACCTCCCTTCTGGAAAAGAAACCCAGGCGCGAGCCCATCCCCAACGAAGCGACCAACGGCCTCCAGAACACGGCCGGCACCCTGGCCATGGCCCGCGCCTTTGACAAGGACTCGGCCACCGACGAGTTCTTCATCAACGCCGCCGACAACCCGGACCTGGACCATGCCGGCGACGCCGACGACGAGTACGGCTACGCCGTGTTCGGCCAGGTCGTGGACGGCATGGATGTCGTCAAGAAAATCAACTGGAAAGTCGTCAAACCCCGTGACGGCTTCGATGACCTGCCCGTGGATACCGTGGATATCATCTCTGTAAGCCGGTACGAGTAGGAGAACGAGGGGCGCTGCCCCTCGCGCTCCCCGCCAGGTCTGGGGGAACAGTTGTTCCCCCGGCCGCCGGAGGCATATCAAAATTAAGAACGGGGGCGGAACACGTGTGTTCCGCCCCCGTTGCTATCCAAGTTCCTGGACAACTTATTTAGCTAATCACTGAATCCCAAATTTCTTTTTCGCCTCCCGCCGACGCTTGTGAAGAATCGGCTCGGTGTAGCCGTTGGGCTCGCCGCGACCTTTAAGCACGAGCTCCAGGGCGGCCTGGAAGGCCACGCTGTTTGCGAAATCGGCGGCCATGGGCTTGTAGGCCGGGTCGCCGGCGTTCTGTGCATCCACGACCTTGGCCATACGCTGCATGGTTTCCACGACGTCGTCCTTGTCGCAGATGCCGTGGTGCAGCCAATTGGCGATCTGCTGGCTGGAGATGCGCAGGGTGGCGCGGTCTTCCATGAGTCCCACGTCGTGGATATCCGGGACCTTGGAGCAGCCGATGCCCTGCTCGACCCAACGGGAGACGTAGCCCAGGATGGACTGCGCGTTGTTTTCCAGCTCTTCCTGCACCTCATGGGGTTTCGGATAAGACTTGACCAGAACGGGCAGGGTGAGGAGCTGGTCCAGGGTGGCGCGGCGTTTTCCGGCCAGCTCCTTTTGGCGCTCACGTACGTCTACCTGGTGGTAGTGCATGGCGTGCAGGGTAGCGGCCGTGGGCGAGGGCACCCAGGCGCAGTTGGCCCCGGCCTTTGGGTGGGCGATCTTGGTCTCGACCATCTCGCGCAGCTCGTCCGGCTTGGCCCACATCCCTTTGCCGATCTGCGCCGTGCCGGCGAACCCGGTTTCCAGGCCGATGTCCACGTTCCAGTCCTCGTAGGCAGTCATCCAGGCGGCGTTCTTCATGTCGCCCTTGCGCAGCACCGGCCCGGCCTCCATGTCGGTGTGGATCTCATCGCCGGTGCGGTCCAGGAAGCCGGTGTTGATGAAGATGATGCGGTCCTGGGCGGCGCGGATGCACGCCTTGAGGTTCACGGTGGTGCGGCGCTCCTCGTCCATCACGCCGATCTTCATGGTCCGCGGCGGCAGCTCCAGAGCCTGCTCCACGCGGCTGAAAAGCTCGCAGTTGAAAGCGACTTCGTCCGGACCGTGCATCTTGGGCTTGACGATGTAGATGCTGCCGGTGCGGGAGTTGTTGTAGCCGCCGGCCTCGGAGCGGTCGATCCGCGCGAACCAGCCCGAGGCCACGGCGTCCAGGAACGTCTCGGGCACGGGATTGCCGGCAGCGTCGAGCACTATATCGGTATCCATGTGCATGGCCGTGTTGCGGATAAGCAGCAGGCTCCGGCCGGAAAGGACGACGGCGGTGCCGTCCGGCGCGGTGTAGCGGCGGTCGCCGGCCAGGGTACGGGTGCGGGTCTTCCCGCCCTTTTCGAAGCGCGCTTCCAGATCGCCTTTGAACAGGCCCAGAATGTTGCGATAGGCCAGGGCCTTGTCGTGGGCGTCCACCACGGCCACGGAGTCCTCCAGGTCGAGGATGGTGGTCATGGCCGATTCGAGGATCACGTCGCGCACGCCGGCCGGATGATCCTTGCCCACGCGGTCCTCGCGGTCGATGGCAAGCTCCGCGTGCAGGCCGTGGTTCTGCAGCAGAATGGCGGAGGGTGCGTCTTCCTCCCCGCCGTAGCCCGCGAGCTGGTTCGGATCGCGCAGGCCGGTTTCGCGGCCGTCGCTTTCCACGCGCAGGGCCAGGGCGCCGCCCTCCTCGGCAAGGAAGTAACGCGTAGCTGTGCCGTGGCTGCCCTTGGCCAGGGGAAAAGCCTGATCCAGAAACGCGGCGGCCTGCTCCATGACGACCTTGCCACGCTGCGGGTTGTACGGCCCGGACTTCTCCAGCCCGGCGCTTTCCGGAATCACGTCGGAGCCGTAGAGCGCGTCGTACAGGCTGCCCCAGCGCGCGTTGGCGGCATTGAGCACGTAGCGCGCGTTGGTCACTGGCACCACGAGCTGCGGGCCGGCGATAAGGCTGATCTCGGGATCGACCCCGGACGTGGTGATGGAAAAGTCCCCGCCTTCCGGCAATACGTACCCGATATCGTACAGAAATTGCTTGTACGCTTCATGATCGTGGTGCGCGCCGCGGTGCTCCTTGTGGTAGGCGTCTATCCGCGCCTGGAGCCCGGACCGCTTGGCCAGCAGCTCGGCGTTGCGCGGCGCCATGTCCTTGGTGATTTCCTCAACCGCCGCCCAGAACCGTTCCGCGCCCAACCCGGCCGCAGCGGCCGAATCGTCCACGAACTGCTTGACCGGCGCGGCGATCTGCAATCCTCCGACCCGAACGTAATCCATCCGTACTCTCCTGTTCCTTTATGCTTCCTTATACGAATACGGCGCGGCGACCGCAGGGCGAGTGTCCCCGGGCGGCATGCTCACTCATCGCCGGGGTCCGGCTCACGCGTGCAGTACCCGGCGCCGCAGCCTTGCACGATGTCCGCCAGCACCTCGATGGGGTCCAGGAGCTCTCCGCAGACGTCGCAGACCACATAGCCGTCGTTCCGATAGACGGTTATGCGCTTGTGGCCGCACGGCTGCGCCTTCCCGGCGGAAGCCTTTCCGGCCCGGAACGGCAGCACCGTGCCTTTCCCTGTCCTCTCATTCCCCATACTCACTCAGCTCCATACGACGTTCGCGTTCCCGGAACGGACGCGCCGACACGACACCACATGCGCAGCCCTATCGAAAGGGCCATTTCTCGGCTTGCCGCCGCAGGGCCGATACCGTGCGGCCCGCACTCAGATGCGCTCCCCGCAGCGGGGGCACACCCGTTCCTCCGGCCGTTGCGTGTCCCGGCTCTCTCCGGCGTCCCGGCGCGTTTCCTCCGCTCGTTCGCACAGGCACGCCATGGGGTAAAGAAAGAGCAGGCAGCCGAGTAGAAAAAGGATGCCGCCCACGATGGTCAGCACGTCTCCGGAGCGCAGGCCGGCGATGATGAAAAAGATTGCAGAGCCCACGAACAGCCACCAGCCTGTCAGGTGACAGCGGTGCTCCGACCGTCTGTGTCCGGCGCAGAACTCCCGGATTCTTGACACGAGTTTCGAGTTCCACATCAGCACATCCTGACCCATCCTGCGACACAGCGCAAACCCTTCCGAGATTCACCCCTCGCGCATGATCGTTTCCAGGATGCGGCGGCGGTAGTCGAAGATGCGCCCCAGCAACCGGCAGATCATGAGCCGGTGTGCGGCGGAACCCAACGGGCCGAAGGGCAGGGCGTAATGCACGATGTCTTCCATGCGCACGCCGCCCTCCTCGGCGGTGAACCTGTGCTGGTGATGCCAGAGGCGATAGGGTCCCAGCCGCTGCTCGTCCACGAAAAAAAGCGGCTCGCCCGGTCGCACGTCTCCAGGCCCGCGCACCTGGGTTATCTCCGTGACCCACTGCCGGCGGATACGCGAAAGGCCCGGAAAAGGTGTGATGGTGTAGGTGACGATCTGGCCGGCGTACATGGGCTCCGGGTCGCACGTGACCACAAACCCCAGCCACGGCGGCGTGATCTGCGCCAGATTGCACGGATCGGAAAAGAAGCGCCACGTTTCGTCCAGGTCGGCGAACCTGCCGGTCAACGTCTGCGTACGGGCCAACTGGTGGAGCATGGCGCCTCGGCGTTTATTGGGCCAGCCGCATGGAGTGCACGCGCACCAGGTCGCCGCGGGCGTCGGTCTCACCCTCCACGATGACCTCCTTGCCCGCGAGCTCCTCAGGTGCGGGCACGCCGGTCCGGCCTTGCACCAGGCCCACGTCCGGCCGCATGGTGATGCGGCGGATGCGGCCGTCGGTGAAGACCACGGTGCAGGCCAGACTGCCGCCGGTCGCGTCGCAGTCCTGCACCTGGCCACGCAGCGTCACATACGGCCCCTCAGCCGGGGCTGGTTTGGCAGGAGGCGCAGGGGGCGATACCGGCGGAGGCATGGTCTGAGGGAGCTCCGGCAGCGGCTCTGCCGGAACCGGTATGGCCTGGCCGCCCAGATCGGAACGCGTCGCGGCCAGCAATGTCTCGTAGGCGTCGTATTGGGAAAGGCGCTGGTTGCGGGCGCGGTCCTGCACCCAGCGCACGTCGTTGCCCCGGCCGCCGCTCAGGTAGACGGCGTTGGGCCGCGCGTAGATCTCGGCGTTGCGGTCCTGGCACTCCAGCATCATCAGAATGTCCGGTACGCTGTCGCCGTTCACGTCGTCGAAACCGATGGTCGCAGGCCAGCACTCGGCAATGGGGATATAGGCGGCCATGGCCGGCCGTTCGAGCTCCTGCACCACAGGACCCTGCGGCGCCCTGGCCACGGCCAGGATGGTCTGGTCCAGATAAACGCCGCCGGGACGGACAACGCCCACCAGACACATGGGCCGCTCCAGCGCGCCGCCGGAAAATGTCTCGGCCAGCCCGGCCACCGCCGGCAACGGTCCGGCCGACCGGAGGCTCGGCAGGGTCCACTCGGTCATGCAGGCAGGGCCGGCCGGCGCGGCGTACGCCCCCTGGATGCGAATCTGCGCCGCGGCAGTGGAGGCCAGCAGCAGGCAGCCTGCCGCCGTCGCAACAAATAGTCGCCCGATCATAGCGTCCATCCTTGTGGTCGGTGTGCTGGGGACGAAAGCGCCTTCCCTGTTCGAAAGATGGCTGGCCGGCGTGAACTGCCGCCTGTTCCTACAGTACATGCTTTCTTGCGCCCATGGCAACGCGTCCCCTCAATCTCCCTGCCGGGCGGCTCTCGCGCCGCCCCCCTTTCCCTTGACGCGCAACACCGCGATCCGCATAGTATGGAAGAATACCCTTCGCCTCTTACCCAGGGAGGGCGCATGCGCTTCTTTTCTCCCGTTCTTCTTGCCGGAGTCATTCTGCTCGTTGCCGGATGGGCCGAGGCACAGGAGCCTGCGATGAATGCGACAACCGACAAGGACGGATCGGCCGAGGCGGTCTTCGCGGCCGGCTGCTTCTGGTGTGTGGAATCGGACTTCGAAAAGCTTGACGGCGTGAAGGAAGTCATCTCCGGCTATGCCGGCGGCACCGAGCCCGAACCCACCTACGAACAGGTCTCGTCCGGCGGCACCGGCTACCGGGAGTCCGTGCGCGTGCTCTACGATCCCAAGAAGATCAGCTACGCCGACCTCGTGGACTACTTCTGGCATCACGTGGACCCCACGGACCCGGACGGCTCGTTCGTGGATCGCGGCAAGCAGTACACCTCCGCCATCTTCTACAGCAACGAAGAGCAGAAGCGCATCGCCGAGGAATCCAAGAAGAACCTTGCGGCCTCCGGCGTGTTCGACAAGCCCATCGTCACGAAGATCCTGCCCCTGACCACGTTTTACGATGCGGAAACCTACCACCAGAACTACTACAAGACCCACTCCATCCGGTACCATCTCTACCGCTTCGGCTCCGGCCGCGACCGCTTCCTGGACGACGCCTGGGAAGGCCACGAGGTGGACACCACTCCGGATGACGGCGCAGCTTCCGGCGGCGCATCCAACGCCACCCAGAGCAATGCATCCGCCCAAAACGACACGACAACCACCTCACAAACAAATGATTGGGAGCACTTCGTGAAGCCATCCAACGACGAGCTCAAAGCCACGCTCACTGACATGCAGTACCGCGTAACCCAGAAGGACGGCACCGAGCCGCCCTACAACAACGAGTACTGGGACGAGAAACGCCCCGGCATTTACGTGGACATCGTCTCGGGCGAGCCGCTCTTCTCCTCCACGGACAAGTACAAGTCCGGCACGGGCTGGCCCAGCTTCACCAAGCCCCTGGCGCCGGAGAACATCGAGGAGCGCGAGGACCGCTCCCTGTTCACCACGCGCACCGAGGTCCGCTCCAAGCACGCCGACTCGCACCTGGGCCACGTCTTTGACGACGGGCCGCAGCCCACCGGTCTGCGCTACTGCATGAACTCGGCCGCGCTGCGCTTCATCCCCAAGGACAAGCTCGAAGAAGAAGGCTACGGCCAGTATCTGTCACTCTTCGAGTAGAATGCGGAGCCCGTGGCGCACGGTGGCTCCCAGGCGCCTTACGGGCAACGGCCTGCCGGCAGGATGACTCCACGCCTGGATCGCGCTGTCCTTCCAGCGCGGAGGCGGGCTTTTCAGCCGGCCCTGTTCCTGGTATCGAGAGCACCACCTGCGGCGCACGCGCCGCGGCCAATTCATCCTTCGAGGAACACGCCATGATAGTGATCTATGATTTCGAAAAGACCGTGGCCGAGGAGCGGGACCGCTACTTCATCGAAGCCGGCGGCAAGCGCATCCCCCTGAACATCGAGAAGGCGAACCTCTTCTTCTCCGCCGCCATCGAGAAGTACTCCACCTACAAGAACTACCAGGAAGCTCTGGAGACCGACGAGGCCGTGTACAACGAGCTCGTCGAGGCGCTCTCCGGCATGACCACCATCCCGGAGAACCCCTACCCGGACGTCACGGACAAGGAGTTCGTGCTGCTCTTCCTGCGCTTCCTCTTCAACATCAACCAGCGCTACACCAAACGCTTCCTCTGCGACGCCTACATCATCGGCGATTCGCCCGAGCACCATCACCACGACCACGACGACCTGGGCAAGCACAAACCCGGCGGTCATGGCCACGGCCACGGCGGCGGGTGCTGCCACTAATTTTTGAGCAGCTGGAACGCCTGAGGGACGCTGTCCCTCAGACCCCCTGCAAGGAGCCAATGGCCCCTTGACCCCTTTCTGGGGTCCTGGACCCGTAAAGGGTCCAGGGAGCTTAGCTCCCTGGCGGGGTGTCCGAGGGGCGGAGCCCCTCGATTACCAGCCCTTCGACCGCCGAGCCAACTTCAGACGACGGATCAGTAGCCGGCCAGCTCCAGCGCGATGAACAGCGCGACAAGGATGCCGGCGCAGGTGAGCGCCGCCTTCCAGCGGGACACGCCGAAGAGTTCGTCAAAGGTGATGTCGCCGAAGGGGATGATGCGCTCGGCCGTGCTCTGCCAGAACTTCTGGGAGATCACGTAGAGCCACGAGCCCAGAATGATGCCAGGCAGGCCGCCGATCAGGGCGTCCAGCGCGCCGTGGCCCATGGCTGCGGCCATGGTGCCCGGGCAGTAGCCCAGCAGTCCGAAGCCCACGCCGAAGATCAGCCCGCCGGGGATGGTGGCGCCAACCGAGCCGTGCGTTTTCTGGTACTCCACCCAGCCCAGCCGGCGCATGGCGAAGAACCCGGCCATGCCTACGATCACAGCCGAGCCCATGACCTTGAGCACGGTGAAGTCCCGGAGCAGCAGTTGGCCCAGGATGACCTCGTAACGGTCCACCCCGGCCCTATCCAGGAAAAAGCCGAAGCACACGCCCATCAGCAGCCCGAACACGAGCTGTACAGATTTGTTGCTGCGTATGGTCTGGAGCATCGCCGTCCACCTCACGGATAGATAAGGAAGGCGGTGATAACGCCGCCGATGAAGAAGCACGCCGCAGCCATCCAGCTGGAGACCACGAGCTGCAACGCGCCGCTGATGCCGTGGCCGCTGGTGCAACCGCCTGCCAGACGCGCGCCGAAACCGAGCAGCATGCCGCCGGCAAAGGACACCGCCAGCCGGTGGACAGCGCCAGGCCCGAAGGCCTGCTCCCACAGGGGCGGCAGCAGCATCCACTGGAAGCTCCCGGCAGCCAGCGAAGAAATCACCGCGCCCACGATGACGCCTGCAACCACCATCCACAGCCAGTCAACGCCCGGACCTGTATCGGAGTAGAACGTCCTGTTCCATACGCGGTCCTTGCCGCGGATGGCGGCCTCGATCATCCCGGCCGTCTGGGCATACGCACCAGATGCGCCGATGCCCGTGCCGGAGAGCAGGAACGTGAACCAGCAGATGACGCCGATGCCGGCTCCGCACAGATAGGGCGACCATCGCGCCGTGGTCCAAGCCGAGGCCGCCGGCTCTGTCTGGCCGTACGCAAGCGATGCAAGAGCTGCGAACACGCCCAGCGACAACGCCGCAGTCAGAGAGAGTTTCCATACGCGCATGCTTAGTCCCTCTCGATGGGGCAGCCGCGCTTCTGGCAGGCCATCATGGAGCCCAGGGAGTCTTCCACGGTTGTCCAGCCGTTCTGCTTGAGAATGGAGGCGGCGATGATCGCACGCGCTCCGGAACCGCAGAAGGTGGTGATCCGTCTGGACTTGTCCACATCCAGGTTGCCGGGCAGATCGCCCAGAAAGGCATGCACAGCACCGGGCAGGTGGCCGGCGTCCCACTCGTCGTCATCGCGCACGTCCACCAGCACGAAGTCGTCATCCTCCTCGATGCGCCGCACCAGCTCGTCGGCATGGATGGCCGGGATCGTGTCATAGGCGCGGCCGCTCTGCTCCCAGGCGGCCAGCCCGCCTTCCAGGAAGCAGACCACCTTCTCGTAGCCTATGCGCACCAGCCGGCGCACGGCCATGTCGATCTGGTCGTGGGTCTCGGCAACGAGCCCGATGGGCGTTCCGTATTCCAGGAAGAAACCGGCGTAGGCCGAGAGCATCTCCAGCGGGAAGGCGAAGCTGCCGGGGATGAACGCGCCGGCAAAGGCCTCCGGGCTGCGCAGGTCCACCACCTGGAGCCCCCGGGCCATGCGCGCCTCGAAAGCCTCGGGCGTGAACGGCGTAGGCCGCGGCAGCGGCAGCACCGCCGGCGGCGTACCCTCCTGGTTGTATGCTTCCATCTGCTTGAAGTACGGGGGAAGCGGATGCCGCTCCGCCACCTTGCGCGCAATGAACGCCTCGCGCGAACCCACGGTGAGCGCCTTGTTGTGCATGCGCTCATACCCCAGGGTGGAGAAGTCCCGCGGCGCCATGCCCTTGCCGCACACGGAGCCGGCCCCGTGCGCCGGGTAGAGGATGGTCTGGTCGCCCAGGGTCAGAATCTTGTTGAAAATGGAGTCGTACAGCAGGCCGGCCACCTCTTCCTTGCGATCCGGGAAGAAGTCGGTCCGTCCCACGTCGCCGATAAACAGGGCGTCGCCGGTGAACACGGCCAGCGGCGCGCTACCCGAGGTGGTGTCCCGCAGCACGAGGGAGATGGAGTCGAAGGTGTGGCCGGGCGTCTCCAGCACCATGAGCTCCAGCCCGCCGACGCGGAAGGTGTCGCCCTCCTCCACGGTCTCGCCGTAGGCGAACTTTGTGGCGCCGCTGTGGTGGATGGACGCGCCGGTCAGCCGGGCCAGCTCCCGCGAACCGATCACGTAGTCTTCGTTGCGGTGGGTTTCAAAAATACGGGTGATGGCGACGCCGTACTTCTCGGCGATCTCCAGGTAGATCTCGCAGTCGCGCCTGGGGTCGATGACCACGGCCTGGCCACCGTGGCCGACGACGTAGGAGAGATGGGCCAATCCAACGGATTTCACGGGCTCGACGAACATGCTCATGGAAATATGTCCTCCTGATATATCGGATGAAAATTTACGCGCAAAAAGGTCACAGTCTTTCCAGTTTCGGGGGAATTACCCATCACGTCAAGCGGGTTTCCGAAAAAAAGTGGCATTGTAGCCACCGGCCCGGCATCTGATTGCCGAGCCCTCCGCACCCTGCCGGACCTGCAACATTGCTGATGATCCCAGCCGCGCGGCAGGCCAACTTTCCGAGCCGATGTGCGATGCCTACCCGTTATTTTCCCTGACCCATCTTGCCTGATTGACCAAAATAGGGGACAATAAGCATTCTGTATAATAACGCATCGTTCAGGAGGCTTCATGCGTATCGTGCCGAGCTTGCTTCTTGCCGTGTTTCTGGTTCCGGCCGTGATCCTTGCCGAAGCGGCCGTTCCTGCCCTGGCCGCCAACGCCACGCGCCCCAACTCCGATGAGCTCTACCAGGTGGGCCATCTGCCGCCCACGGACTCCGAGCTCAAGGTCAAGGTGGGCGACATGGCCCCGGACTTCACCCTGCCCTCCATCCAGGGCGAGGACGTCACCCTGAGCGACTACCGCGGCAAGAAGAACGTGGTCCTTTCCTTTGTGCCGGCCGCCTTCACACCAGTCTGCTCGGACCAGTGGCCCGGCTACTGCCTGGCCGAGCCCCTGTTCAGAAAGCAGGATGCAATGCTTCTGGGCATCTCGGAGGACAACATCCCCTCGCTGTATGCCTGGACAAGCGAGATGCCCAACCTCTGGTTCCCGGTCCTCTCGGACTTCTGGCCCCACGGCGAAGTTGCCAAAAAGTACGGGATACTACGCTCCTCCGGCATGGCCGAGCGCGCTCTGTTCGTTATCGACAAGCAGGGAGTGATTCGGTACATCGAAATCCACGATATCAACACCCGGCCCGACCTCGGAAAGCTCATGAATGCTCTTGAGGAAGTGAACGCGCAACAGTAGCCGCGTACAGGCGGCGCATTGAGCACGCATCCGCTGTGGGCCGGGCAGACATGAAGGAGCCCGGTCCCCATGGCGTCCCAGAAACCGGCCTACCAACAGGCCGCCGCACGAATCCAACCCCCGGAAAGCGCCCTCTACGAGGCGGCGCGCCGCCATCTCGACAACCTGACCAAACCTCCGGGGAGCCTCGGCCGCCTGGAAGATCTCGCGGCGCAGCTCTACGCCGTGGGCGGCGGCAAGACGCCCATGGCCGTCGATCCCGCCCGCATCTACACCATCGCCGGCGACCACGGCGTGGCCTCGCCCGACGGTCCGGGCGTCAGCCCCTTTCCCCAGGACGTCACGCGGCAGATGGTCATGAACTTTCTGCAGGGCGGTGCCGGGGTCAACGCCATTGCCGGCAGCGTTGGCGCACAGCACCGGGTGGTGGACGCAGGCTGTCTGGGCGGACCGTTCCCCGAGCATCCCAACCTGATCCAGAGGAGGGTCGCCGACGGCACCGCCAACTTCCTGGAAGGCCCGGCCATGAGTCTGGAGCAGTGCGAGGCCGCGCTGGACCTGGGCGTCGAGCTGGCCAATGAGGCCGCTGCCGAAGGCGTGCGCACCCTGATGACCGGCGAGATGGGCATCGGCAACACCACGCCCTCCACGGCGCTGTATTGCGCCTACCACGGCCTGGACCCCGTGCGTATGACCGGCCCCGGCGCCGGCCTTGACGCCAACGGTGTCTCCCGCAAGGCCCAGGTCGTCCGCCAGGCACTGGAAAAGCACGCGGACGTCGTGGCCTCGCAGAACCCCGTAGCCATCCTCGCCGCCCTGGGCGGCTACGAGATCGCGGCCCTGGCCGGCCTGATCATCGGCGGCGCAGCCAACGGGCAGCTCACCGTGGTGGACGGCTTCATCTCCACGGCGGCGCTCTGCGCCGCAGCGCGCATCGCGCCGGATGTGCGCTTCTTCGTCATGGTGGCCCACGCCTCGGCCGAGCCCGGCCACCGCGGTGCCGTGGAATCCCTGGGGCTGGAGCCTCTGCTGCACCTGGGCATGCGCCTGGGCGAAGGCACCGGCGCCGCGCTGGCGCTGCCGCTCTACCGCGCCGCCGCCGCCGTGTTCGAGCAGATGGCCACATTCGACTCCGCCGGCGTAAGCCGCTCCTAGCATCGCATCGATTTTTCGGAACACGAGAAGGACAGGCGGGGGATTCCCCCGCCTGCTCCATCAACGGAACAACAGAAGACAGGATCGCGCCGGCCGGGCCGCCGCCGCATGAATGGTGCGGCTTTTACTCGCCCATGGGCCAGTGGGTCGTCAAAACGCCGCTGGCCAGCAGGTCCTCCTCGGACATGGGCTTGGCGTAGTAGAAGCCCTGCCCGAACTCGCAGCCCAGCTCGCGCAGCATATCCTGCTGTGCCACCGTCTCCACGCCTTCCGCCACCACCTCCAGCGACAGGCTGTGTGCCAGGGACACGATGGTCCGCGCGATCTCCAGGTTGTCGGAGCCGGCCTCCATCATGGAGACGAAGGAGCGGTCGATCTTGAGCATGTCCACCGGGAAGCGGTGGAGGTAGGAGAGGGACGAGTACCCGGTGCCGAAGTCGTCGATGGAGACCTGCAGGTCCAGGGACTTGAGCCGCTTGAGCAGCTCGATGGCCTGCTTGGCGTTCTCCATGACCACGCTTTCCGTGATCTCGAGCTTCAGATTCCTCGGCTTCAGGCCGGACACGATCAGCGCCCGCTTGACCACGTCGAAGAGGTCCTCCTGGGCGAACTGCTTGCCGGAGATGTTCACGGAGAGCATGAGCTCGATGTCGGTCTGGGCGTTGAGACGGGTTATGGCCCGGCACGACTCCTCCAGCACCCGCTGACCGATGGGCAGGATCAGCCCGGACTCCTCGGCCACGGGAATGAACTCCACCGGGGAGACGAGCCCGTGCGTGGGATGCTGCCAGCGGATGAGCGCCTCCACCCCGATGACCCGGCCCGAGGCGAAAGAGATGATGGGCTGGTAGTGGAGAATGAACTCCGAGCGCTTCAGGGCCTGCCGCATGTCCGTGACGAGCTGCATCAGCTTCCTGGCCTTGATGTGCATCTCGTAGTCGAACACCTCGAACCGCGCCTTGCCCAGCAGCTTTGCCCGGTGCAGGGCGGTGTCGGCGTCGCGCAGCACGTCTTCCGGCCTGTCGTAGCCGATGTCGCTGGTGGCGATGCCCAGGGACGACGTGGTCACGATCTCCTGCTCACCAAAAGCAAAGGGCTGGCGCACCACCTGGAGGATCTCGCGGGCCAGGGATTCGCCCATGGCGATATCTTCCACGCCCTGCAGCAGCACGGCGAACTCGTCGCCGCCCAACCTGCAGAGCAGGCCGCTCGACCCCACAAGGCTTTTGAGCCGGCCGGCCATGGCCACCAGCAGGCGGTCGCCAATGGTGTGGCCCAGGCTCTCGTTGATGATGTTGAAGCGGTCCAGGTCCAGAATGAGCACCACGAACTTCCAGCCCGGCTCGGTGCGCGCCCGGCGCACGGCCTCGCCCAGCGTGGACAACAGCATTACCCGGTTGGGCAGCCCGGTGAGGGCGTCGTGCCTCGCGTTGTAGAGCACCTGCTGCTCGGCGCGCTTTCGGTCGGTCACATCCACCAGCGAGATCACGTGCTCGTTTTCGTCCGGCAGGGCCGAAACCGTGAGCGTGGAGTAGCTCTGCATGGAACCGCCCGCGTCGCCCAGGCGGACCTCCAGGGTGCCGGCGTGCTCCTCGTTGGCCACCGAGAGCGCCACAAACTCGCGGGCCTCGGCGCGGTCCTCCGGGTGGATGACGTCGTAGAAGTTGACGAACTTCAGAGCCTGCTCGGTCAACCCGGTGATGCGCTGAAACTCCATGTTGGCCAACAGGATGGCCCCGTGCGCATCGGTGATGGCCTTGGCCGTGCCCGCACTTTCGAAAATGGTGCGATAGTGCTTTTCCGATTTCACCAGGTCGCGGATGGCGCGCTTGTACAGGATGACGCGGGCCAGGGTATTGGCCATCATGTTGAGAAACTCCATCTCCTTGGAGTCCGGGCTGTGCCCATCCTTAAGGTAGATGTCGATGACTCCGAGCAGCGACCCGGCGTATGCGATGGGGGCGCAGATGTGCCGGCGCTTACCGCCGTCCGGCCCCGGGTCGGTGGCGACGACTACGCCCTTGGCCGCCGCTTCTGCCGAGTAGGGGCAACTCGTGATCATGGGCCAGGGGCAATTGTCCAGGATATCCCCGGAGAGATTGCGGCTGCACGCCAGTCTCAGCTCACCGGTCTCGTCGCAGTCCACGAAGATGGCGCCGCGGTCCTCGAAGGAGAGTAGCGGAACGTCGAGGATCATGCCCAGCGACTGGTCCAGAAACTCGTCGAGCGTCACCTCGTCCAGCGAGATGCGCAACAGGTCATTGACCACGGACTGGATGTCGTAGTCACGGAGGAGCTCCGCCTCGGCCGCCCGCAGGTCTCTGGTGCGCTCCTCGACCATGGCCTCCAGGTTGTCGGCGTACTGGCGTATCTGCCGCTCCTGGTCGCGCAGGGTAAGGTGCGTGTCCACCCGCGCCAGAAGCTCCTTGGAGTCAAAGGGTTTGGTCACATAATCCACCCCGCCCGCCTCCAAGGCCCTGGTCTTGAACTCGGTATCGGACAAAGCGGAGAGGAAGATGACCGGAATGCCGCGAGTGACCTCGTTCTCCTTGAGCCGGCGGCACGTTTCCAGCCCGTCCATCATCGGCATCATGACGTCCAGAAGGATGAGGTCCGGCTGCAGGTCAGCCTTTTCCAAGGCCGACTGGCCACTCTGCGCTTCAAGGACGCTGTGGCCTGCCCGCTCCAGATAGGCGTGGAGTACACGAATATTGATGGGTTCGTCGTCGACGACGAGAATCGTATGGTTTGTGGAAGTATCTGCCTGGTCCATGCCGTCCATGATATCAACTCGGGGGGAAAATGTAATCGATCGTACAGCCTGCCTGTTCCACGCTCTTTGCCGACGTCGGGAACCGGCGCATCCGCGTCTTGGGGCTGATTCCATACGTAGCGGGCATTCCCGCACATTTCAGGGGGCCTGTGCGCACTGGCGCCTGGACATCCCCCAGCCTTTTTGCCAAGAAAGAACAACGCAAGCAACCACTATGGCACCTGCGGATACGTCATACGAAATTGAGGAGCCGAACCGAATGACCGACACAAGCGGCGTGGAAATCGCCAAACCATTCATCAAGGCAACCGTCAGCGTGCTGTCCACCATGGCGATGATCGAGCCCGAGCCGGGCCGGCCGTTTGTCAAAAAGGACAATACCGCTACCGGCGACATCTCGGCCATCATCGGCGTGACCGGCTCCAAGAATGGTTCCATCTCCGTATCCTTCACCAAGCGTTGCGCCATTGCCGTGGTCAAATCCATGCTCGGCGACGACATCGAGGATATCCTGCAGGACGCAAAGGACGCCGTGGGCGAAATAGCGAACATGATATCCGGCCAGGCGCGCGCCAGCCTTGCGGAAATGGGCCTCAACTTCGCCGGCTCCACCCCGTCGGTGGTCATGGGAGACAACCACACCATTACACATATTACGTCGAATCCCGTGGTTTCCATTCCGTTCAGCACCGCGTACGGTGAGTTCTACGTGGAGTTCGTCTTCGAGTGATGTGAATATCCGAACCGCATCATGCAGTTTCCGAGCAAATGCCCAATGCATGCAATCCGTCCGGAGATGTGTTATAGTACATCCCATGAAGACGCCGATCACCCGTCACGCCGGCGCAGAACGGATACTGGCATTCGGACATCGCCGCGCCTCGGCCTTGCGTGTTGCATTTACCCGGAAAAGCAACTACTGGTTTGCAACTTTATACGGAACGTCAACGCAAAGGAGCGTTTTCTGATATGCCCGCCAACACCAACATGCGTATTCTCGTCGTAGATGATTTCTCCACCATGCGCAGGATCATCAAGAACATCCTCCGCCAGCTC
Source organism: Oceanidesulfovibrio marinus (assembly GCF_013085545.1). Lineage (NCBI taxonomy): Bacteria > Pseudomonadati > Thermodesulfobacteriota > Desulfovibrionia > Desulfovibrionales > Desulfovibrionaceae > Oceanidesulfovibrio > Oceanidesulfovibrio marinus. Next base: position 3,651,773 of record NZ_CP039543.1, on the reverse strand, counting down.
GGCTTCAACAACATCGAAGAAGCTGACGACGGCAGCACGGGATGGGAAATGCTCAACAAGGGTGGAATCGACTTCATCATCTCCGACTGGAACATGCCCCAGATGACCGGCATCGAATTCCTGCGCAAGGTCCGGGCCAGCGAGGAGTTCAGCGACTTGCCCTTCCTCATGGTCACGGCCGAGGCCCAGCAGGAGAACATCATCGAGGCGGTCCAGGCCAAAGTCTCCAACTACATCGTCAAGCCCTTCACCGCCGAGACGCTGAAGCAGAAAATCGACAAGATTTTCGAGTAGGCGACGTCTCTTTTGCGCCATGCGGCGCCGGACCATGGCGCTTGACGTTCCACGGGCCCGTGCACCCACGTGTTCCAGCGTGGCGCTTCAGCCTTTCGTCCAGGCCCGGATCTCCACCGCATCATTCCGCCGTTACTTTCGTGTGACGATTTTCTCCGCGCCGGATGTCGTTGGCCGCGGTCTTTTTTCCTGCGCGATGCGGTGCCCTGGTCTCGTGATTTTTTCTTAGCTTTGTCTGGAATTTTCTTGCGAACTCCCGATCACAAGCCTTCATCCCCCTCGTATCCCTTAACATTCTGTAACATTTGATACAACATTCTTGAATCATAGACTTTTCCCATCACACAAAAAGGGCCCATTCAAGCGAGCCCGGTCCCCGCGCGGGCTGCGCTATTGTCGAGTGAGTTTATCCGAAAATTCGCCTCGCAATTTCCCGTTTTTTACCCCGATTTCTTCCCCATGCTGCGGAAAACATTTTTTTGTCCAATCATTCCGACAAGAAGTTCTGTGACATTTTCCTTTCGAACACGAAGGATGCTGTACAAAAATTCATAGAAAATGTATCTACTGACCCTGAATCGAGGGAGTCTTTTTTTCTAAAGATTTACTAGATTCTGGTTCGATTTCATCAACGCTACAATCTGGTTGTGGACCGGCTGGAGCCCGCTCTCCGTGCCGCTTTTCCCGTAGCCCGGGACGTCTTCAAGCCGTCCAAGACCACTGCCCATTCAATGCAACACATCGCTTCTCTCAATGCCGTGCGCGCCATGCAGATCGCAACCCGATCCGAAGAGCTTCCGATCGTCCAGCCGGACACGCACGTGGTGCCCAGTGTGGCGCCGGGCTGGTGCAGCGTCCGCGGCTTCGAGCGTATGAGCCTTTCTGACTGGCCCGGGCACACCGTGTTTGTGCTCTTCATAGGCGGCTGCAACCTGCGCTGCCCCACGTGCCACAATGCGGATCTCGCCTGGAGGCACACCACTCTGCCGCGAATCAGACAGAGCGCCGTACATGAGCTCGTTGCGAAACGCAAGCGCTGGTACGACGGCATCGTGGTCTCCGGCGGCGAGCCCACATCCTACGCCGACCTGCCGCTTTTGCTGCGCGACCTCAAGTCCACGGGCCTGCCCGTGAAGGTGGACACCAACGGCATGCGGCCGGACATGGTCGAGATCCTCTTCCACGCGAACCTCGCCGACGCGTTCTTTGTGGACGTGAAGGGGCCGTTCGAGAAATACCCCCAGCTCACAGGCAACGGCGTCACCGCCGACCAGGCCGAGGCCAACATAAGCCGCGTGTTCAAGCTGGCGCGGACCGCGCCGGAACGCTTCCAGTTCCGCACCACCATGGTCCCGCTGCTGACTGACGACGATATCGCCACGGTGCGGCGTCTGCTGCCCGAAGGCTTCACTCTTACGACACAACAATACAGAGAACCTGCGAGGAGGACCCATGCCAAAACAGATCAGGAAACGTGACGGTTGCCTTGAGACCTGGTCAGCAGATCGCATAGCGCATGCTATCCTGAAAGCGCTGCAAGTCACTGGGATCAAGGACCCGATCCTTGCCAAGAGACTTGCGCTCAAGGTCGAGAAGAAGCTCCTCGGCGTCGACGTTCCTGAACAGGAGCTCGTCCAGGATACGGTCGAGCAGGTCCTCATGGAGTCCCGGCTCTTCGATGCGGCCAAGCGCTACATCATCTATCGCGAGCAGCGCCGTCAGATCCGCGAGCAGACCGCCGCGTATCTGGACATCTCCGAGACCATAGACAACTACCTGGACAAGGCCGACTGGCGCGTGAACGAGAACGCGAACATGAGCCACTCGTTCCAGGGTCTCATGCTCCACCTCTCGGGCACCATCCAGGCGCGCTATGCCCTGGAGAAGTATCCGGTGGAGGTGCGCGAGGCGCACAACCACGGCTACTTCCATATCCACGATCTCTCCTTCGGCCTGGCCGGCTACTGCGCCGGCTGGTCGCTGCGCGATCTCCTGCTCGAAGGCTTCAACCTGGACGGCCGCTCCTCGGCCGGACCGGCCAAGCACTTCGACGCCATCCTGGGCCAGATGGTCAACTTCCTCGGCACGCTCCAGAACGAGTGGGCCGGTGCCCAGGCCTTCAACAACGTGGACACCTACCTCGCGCCCTTCATCCGCAAGGACGGCCTGTCCTACGATCAGGTCCGCCAGGCCATGCAGAAGTTCGTGTTCAACCTGAACACCACCTCGCGCTGGGGCGGGCAGTCGCCGTTCACCAACCTCTCCTTCGACCTCGTGCCGCCCAAGCACATTGCCAGCGAAGGCGCGATCATCGGCGGCGAGATCACGGACACGACGTACGGCGAGTACCCGGAGGAGATGGAGATGATCAACCGCGCCTTCCTCGAAGTCATGAGCGAGGGCGACTATCACGACCGCATCTTCTCCTTCCCCATCCCCACGTACAACATCACCAAGGACTTCCCCTGGGACAGCGATATCGGTGAGAACCTCTTGAAGCTCACCGCCAAGTACGGCGCGCCGTACTTCCAGAACTTCATCAACTCCGACCTCTCGCCCGAGGACGTGCGCTCCATGTGCTGCCGCCTGCAGATGGACCTGCGCGAGCTCAGGAAGAAGACCGGCGGCCTGTTCGGCGCCGGCGACCTCACCGGCTCCATCGGCGTGGTCACGCTCAACCTGCCCAAGCTCGCCTACCTCTCCCAGGGTGAAGAGGACTTCCTGGACCAGATCACCGAATACGCCCAGATGGCGCGCGACGCCCTGGAGTTCAAACGCAAGCTCATCAACGACAACCTTGAGCGCGGCATGTTCCCCTGGACGCGGCGCTACCTGAAGAACGGCTACAAGGGCCACTTCTCCACCATTGGTCTGGTGGGCGGCCACGAGGCGTGCCTCAACCTGTTGGGCAAGGGCATCGAGACCGAGGCCGGCATACGGCTCATGCAGCGCGCCCTGCATCACCTGCGCGACCTCACCAGCCGCTTCCAGGAGGAGACCGGCAACCTCTACAACCTGGAGGCCACCCCGGCCGAGGGCACCAGCTACCGCCTGGCCAAGATCGACAAGAACCTCTACTCCGGCATCGCCGCTTCGGGCAACGGCACGCCCTACTACACCAACTCCACGGCCCTGCCCGTAGGCTACACCGAGGACGTGCTCTTCGCCCTGGAACACCAGGACAAGCTCCAGCCCCTGTACACAGGCGGCAGCGTGTTCCACACCTTCCTGGGCGAGGCAGTGCCGGACACCAATGCGCTGAAGAGCTTCATCATCAAGGCCTTCAGCCAGACCAAGCTGCCGTACCTCTCCATCACGCCTACCTTCAGCGTGTGCAAGGAGCACGGCTACGTCTTTGGCGAGCACTTCGAATGCCCCACATGCGGCGAGACCACCGAGGTCTACACCCGCATCGTGGGCTACTACCGCCCGGTCTCCCAGTGGAACAAGGGCAAGCAGGCCGAATATAGCGATCGCATAGTCTTCGAGGAAATTACGCCGGGGATGTGCGGCTGTTGATCCGCTGCAACGCAGGGATCACTCCATAGACCAACCCCCCGGTCCTCCAAAGGGGGGCCGGGGGGTTTTTCAAGGATAAGGAGATTCGTATGGTAACGGCGTGTTAACGCCGAAACAATATGCAAAGACAAAGGCCTCCAGTCGTAACAACACGAGCAGGAGGCCCTTGGCACCAGAAGCTGGTGCAACTATGTACTTGGCAGTTCATAGTTATACTCCCACCACTCTTTGTGTCAACGCCTGCTCGTGTAAACATAGGAGGTAATTCCTATGTCCAGACAAAGCTGGAACGGCGTCATAAACGGGCGTCGCGTCAGATTTGTGGCTTGGTTCCGCCATTGGCGGAGCGGACGCATCATTCGAGCTAAGGACTACGGAAAGAAGGCATTCATCTTCTATCTGTAGCAGGTATTGACAGCGGAGCGCCTTCGGGCGCTCCCGTCTAACTCTTTAGACACTGAGAGGTGCATAGCTATGTCACGGAAAAAAGTCCACGTAACGAAAGCAGGCAAGAAATGGAAGGTACAGTCCGAGGATGCTGGACGTGCTGACAGCTACCATGATCGAAAAGAAGATGCCGTCAACCGAGGGAAGGATATCGCGAAAAACGCCCCCCTTGGACAAATCATCATCCATAAAGGAGATGGTGAGTTCCAGACCGAGCACACCTACGGGAATGACCCTGAACGTTACAAAGGATAAGCCCTAACCCACCCCCGGTCCTCTTCGCGAGGGCCGGGGGTTTTTTGTGTCCCGCAGGAAGGATTGCGATGAGGGGCGTTACGCGCCGCCCGCCTCCGGGAAGTACGTGATGATATGGATGTACGCGCCCAGCGGGTCCCGCAGAACCGCAAACCGCCCGACATGTGGGATATCCACCGGGCCGTGGATAACCTCGCCGCCAAGCGCCACGCATTGTTTTGCCGATTCGTCCGTATCGTCCACGGTAATGTACGCGCCCCAGTGCGGCGGGATGTTCCTGCCCTCAGCCGCCGGCGGGAACGTCATCATGCCGCCGACGTACTGGCCGCCAACCTTGGCCGACGAGTAGGTCATGCCAGGCAAGTGCTCCATGGGCATGTCCTCAAATGTCCACCCCAGCAGCTTGCCGTAGAACTGCTTGGCAGCCTCGACGTCCGTAGTGATGAGCTCGTTCCAGCTGAACATGCCATGCGTCTTCATAGGATCCATGGTGTGTACTGCCCCCGTTTTAGCAAGCCTCTTGTAAGGGGAGGTTTGGGTTGAGCAGCTCCTGCTCGACAGCCAGGGGCGTTCGGTAGCCCAACGTCGAGTGCAGGTAGTGCGCATTGTAGTCGTCAATCCAGCGGCTTAGCGCCTCGCAGAAAGCCGTGGGGCTACGCCATTCGTTCACCCACACGAGCTCCTCCTTCAGCGTCCGCATGAAGCGCTCCGTATCGGCGTTGCCCTTGGGGTTGTTGTACGCCGTGAAGGCCTGCGTGATGCCCAGGCAGTGGCATGTCTTCATAAAGCTCAATGATGTCGGCTGGCTGCCGTTGTCCGACATCAGGTGAAGGCCGCCGCCGCGCACGCCCTCGGGGAACTGCCGATTCACGGCCTGGTCCAGCGCCGCGAGCCAGTGCTCTGTCCTGGCTTGCGCCCCGGCGTAATGCCCCACGACCTTTTTGGTGCGCCAATCCAGGACGATCACGACGTACATCCAGCCAAAGCCGTCGATCATGACCTTGGTCATGTCCGTGCCCCACCACTCGTTGGGCCGCGTCGGACGCGGCTTGGGGCGCGAAGGCTTCCGATTGGTCGCGGGCACGGCGCCGCGCTTCACGCAGAGGCCGTGGTCGCGCATAAGCCGGTAGACGCGGTGTTTGCCGATGGACATCGTGTCCACAAAACGCAAGTGGGCCCAGATCCGGCGGTAGCCCCAGTAGGGATGATCCGCCTTGATGGCGCGAATTCTCTGCAACAACAGAGTGTTGCGAGATGCAACTTTGGGGTATGGGCCACGCTTCATTCGAACAGATCGCTTTTTTTAAGCTCCAGAGTCAGCTCGCCCACCAGCCCCTTGAGCCGGGTGTTTTCGCGTTCGAGCTTTGCCGTGCGCCGGGTGTTCTTGTCCGAGATAAAGACCTCGTGGGCCTTCTCCAGCAACTGATCCCGCCACCGGTAGTACATGTTCTGAGTGATGGCATGCTCCGTGCAGATTTCTGTGACGGATCGTCCTCGAAGGCCTTCGAGGACGATCTGGGCTTTCTGTTCCGGGGTCCATTTTCTCAACGCCATGGGAACCTCCTTCTGCTGAAAATCTCAGCCATGGATGCTCCCCTCTGGTCAAGGCTTCTTCAAACTGGGGGCAGTATAGGTGCTCCCCTTCTGTTGCGTTCCTGAGGATAAGGCCGCGGACCGGATGGACGCATCGGCCTCGTGCCGTGATAGCCTTGAGCACAATCGTATGCTCGAAATCATACTCTGTAGCGAGGTCTTTTTTCGGGGAGGTCCCCTGTCAGGGCTGCGGCGCTCAGCGCGGCCTTGCATGCAGCAGTCCCGGAAGAATCCACACGTTCCTTCTTCCTCCCATAGAAAACGTTCTGCGCTTGATTTCAGTCAAGAATCCCATATAACAATATAATAGTTCCACACCAAATATATTGGAGGACTCCATGAGACGGCTTCTTCTGCTCCTCGTCTTTGTCTGCCTGATTGCGGCCCCTGCCTACGCCAAGGACTGCACCGCGGTGTACGGCGATTCCGACCAGCAGTTCAAGCTGGCCACCGGAAGCCCGGGCGAGCTGGGACTGCTCGAACAGCTCGCAAACGCCTTCAACGCCGACCACGACACGAGCCTGTGCTGGATCAAGGCCGGCTCCGGGGCTTCCCTCAAGCTGCTCAAGGAAAAAGAGGTGGACGCCGTCATGGTCCACGCGCCGGCCGCGGAGAAAAAGGCCGTGGAAGAAGGCTGGGCCACGGACCGCAAGCTCATCGGCTCCAACGAGTTCTACATCGTGGGTCCGGAGTCCGACCCTGCCGACATCGCGGACGCCGAAAGCGTGGCCGACGCCTACGCCAGAATCGCCAAGGCCAAGGCGCTGTTCTTCTCCCGCGGTGACAACTCCGGTACGCACAAAAAGGAGATGGCCATCTGGGAAAAGGCCGGCATCGAGCCTTCCGGCGACTGGTACGTGGTGACCAAGGATTTCATGATGGCCACCCTGAAACGCGCCGACGCCGAGAAGGGCTACTTCATGACCGACTCCTCCACCTACGTGGCCGCGCGCAAGGAGCTGCAGAACGTGAAGCCGCTGTTCTCCGGCGATCCCTTCATCGTGAACACCTACCACGGGCTCTGCCAGCCCGCCGGGGCCACGCCCATGGCGGAGACCGGCTGCGAGTTCATAGACTTTGTCGGCAGTGACGCCGGCCAACAGATCATTCGGGATTTCGGCAAGGACCGCTACGGTGAGCCGCTGTACAACGACGCGGAGTACGCCAAGCAGTTCGTGCATTAAGTTGGACATGGGGCTACCCGCCCAGGCGATGAGCGGGTGCACACTATGAACGCGCCGGCGGAATGGGACCGCCGGCGCGTTCTCTTTTTTACGGCTACGGATTCTGATCGACTTACGCAACTATCAAGAATGCCAGGGCATCCATAAATTTCGCAAAATAGCTTGATATTCAAAATACTCGCATATAGTTTATTTTGACTTTCAAGCTAAAGGAGATTTTCAATGAATGCCGATGCGATATTCCTTGTGGCCCTGCAGACCAGCCTCGTTCTCGGTCTGGTGCACGGCGTTAATCCGTGCGGCCATTCCTGGCTGGTGCTGGCGCCGTTCGTAGCCGGGCAGAAAAGCGGCCGTCGCGTGGCCGTGCTCACCGGCTCGTTCATAGCAGGCACCTCGCTGGGCTGCCTGGCAATCGGCCTGGCCCTGGGCCTGCTCTCTGCGCAACTGCCGGACAGCATCCGCGTGGTAACGGACATGGTCGTAGGCGGCATCATCATAATCTTGGGTCTGATCCTGGTCTGGAAACCGCATCTTTTGCACAGCCACGAGCATTGCCACATGCCGGACGATGATCATGATCACCACCATGGCGACGATCCCCATCATCATGATCACGATCATGACCACCATCACGATCATGACCATGCACACCATCACCACGCTCCCGCCAAAGGCTTGGGCAACAAGGCCTCCACGGCCTGGGGCCTGGGCGCCATCGGCTTCGTAAACATGATCGTGCCCTGCCCCACGGTGGCCATCATGTACTCCTACGCCCTGAAGTCCGGGAACGCGGCCAGGGCCGTATCCGTGTTCGCCAGCTACGCCGTGGGCACCGCCCTGGCCCTGGCCAGCGTCATCTTTCTGCTCTTCCGGCTGGCGGGCTGGGTGCGCAACCTGGAGAAGCCGTGGGTGGAACCGGCCATCATGCGCACCGTGGGCGTGATGACTATCGCATTCGGCGTATACTCCATGTACGCGGATTTTTTAGCATAAGGAGGCAACCTCGTGCCCGACCTGGATACCCTCTCCCGCGCGCTCGTGGAGTTTTACGAAAAGCTTTCCTCCTGGGAGCATAGCGTGGTGCGCGACCAGGGCATGACCCTGCCGCAGATGCACACACTGGAGATTCTTGGCGTGAACCCGCCCCTGCGCATGAAGGAGCTGGCCCAGAAGATGGGCGTGACCACCGGCACCCTGACCGTGCAGGTGGATCGGCTGGAACGCAGCGGCATGGTACGCCGGCGGCCGCACCATGATGACCGCCGTTCCATTCTGGTGGAGCTGACCGACGCCGGGCAGGAGATGTTCCAGGGACACCACTCCCTGCACGAACAGCTCACCCGCGACATCACGGCGCAGCTCTCCGACCAGGAGCGCGACACCCTGACCGAGCTGCTCACCCGGCTGAACAACGAGTTCTGAGACCTTTCTCCCGATGGACGTGGGGCCGGCGGTTCGATTCGCTCTCAGTGCTACCCGGCGCGCCGTCTTTCAGAGGGCACTGCTCAGTCCTCGTCCTCGCCCTTCCTGCTCTCGGCGCTCTCCCCGTCGTCCTCCAGGCTCCTGCCGCGCACCAGTCCCTCGCGGCCATACTTCTCGCGGATGGCGTCCACGGTCTTGTCGATCACCTCGAAGCGCCGCGACTTCTCGCCCTCGCCGCGCAGGTCCAGCTTGAGCTGGTACGGCGTACGCTGGAAGTTGGAAACCGAAACGCCGATGAGCCGGATCTTCTTGGTCAGCCGCTCCTTGTCCAGCAGATCGGCCGCGGTCTCGAAAATGCGCTCGTCCGTGTTCACGGGCTCGTCCAAAGTGCGCGAGCGCGTGATGTTGCGGAAGTCCACATCCTTGAGCTTGAGCGTGACCGTGCGGCCCAGGTTGCCGTCGCGCCGCAGCCGGCGGCCCACCCGCTCGCACAGCCCCCACAGGATGCGCCGCAGCTCGTTCTTGTCCCAGATGTCCTTGGCAAAGGTGGTTTCGGCGCCCTCACTCTTGGGCGCGCGGTAGGTGGTCACGCCGCGCGGGTCCAGCCCCTGGGCGCGGTCATAAAGCACGCCGCCCCACTTGCCGAAGCGCTCCAGCCAGAACTCTTCGGGGTAGCGGGTGATATCCGCGGCCATGACGATGCCGAGCTTGGCCAAAGCGCCCTTGCCGTGCTTGCCCACGCCAGGGATGTCGCCCACGGGCAGCGTTTTCAGGAAGCCGGCCACCTCGCGCGCCTCGATGATGAACACGCCGTCCGGCTTGTTCACGTCCGAAGCGATCTTGGCCAGGAACTTGACCGGCGCGATGCCCAGCGAGCAGGTGAGCCCGCCCGTGGCCTCGCGCACCGCATCCTTCACCTTCTTGGCCAGCACGGCCGGCGGCCCGAACAGCGTCTCCGTGCCCGAGACATCGAGATACGCCTCGTCCACCGAGGCTTTTTCCAGGATCGGCGAGAAGTCGGAAAGCGTTTCCATGACGATGTTTGAGAGCTCGCCATAGCGGTGCCCGCGCGGTTTGACGAATACCCCGTTGGGGCAGAGCCGTTTAGCCGTGGCCGTGGGCATGGCCGAGTGCACGCCGTACTTGCGCGCCTCGTAGGACGCGGCAGAGACGACCCCGCGCTCCCGGCCGCCAACGATAACGGGCTTGCCGGCCAGGGACGGGTCGTCCAGGACCTCCACGGATGCGAAGAACGCGTCCATATCCACATGCATGATGCGCCGAGCCATGACCGCAAGTGTATCAGCAGCCGGGACGGACGGAAACGGCGGCGTGTGGCGCTCTCCCGCTAGATCCCCGCGAAATTTTTCGATATATATTCAAGCATTGTTTGCGGAATGCCACAATACCGTCACGATTGCGCGAAAGAGATTGCGTACGTTCCTGGGCACATAGCATATCTTTTTCCGGCGCTTCAAACCGAACGGCGCATGTTAAAAAATCGCACGCAAGCCCCCCCACCTACCTATGAACACACAAAAAGTCGTGATCACCCACCGGGTCCACCCCGGTGTCGTCGAGTATCTGTCCCGGCACTACGACGTCATACCCAACGAGACTCCCGGAGCTCTGGACCGTGAGACCCTGCTGGAACGCTGCCGAGATGCCGCGGCCGTCATGGTCTTCATGCCGGACTGGATCGACGCCGCGTTTCTGGACAATTGCCCGAAGCTCAAAGTGGTCGGCGCCGCACTCAAAGGGTTCGACAACTTCGACGTCGCTGCCTGCACCCAACGCGGCGTCTGGTTCACCATCGTACCGGACCTGCTTACGGTCCCCACGGCCGAGCTCGCCTTGGGCCTGGCGTTGGGCCTCATGCGCAATGTCCTGCCCGGTGACCGCTTCATCCGCAGCCGCAAGTTCCAGGGCTGGCGGCCCAGTCTGTACGGTGCCAGCATGACCGGCGCGACCATCGGTATGATCGGCATGGGCGCGGTGGGCAAGACCCTGGCGCAGCGGCTCATGGGGTTCGATATCCGCCAGATCCTTTACACGGACCCAGCGGCGCTCACGCCGGAGGAAGAGAAACGCCTCGGCGCAAAGCAGGCGAGCTTCCAGGATATCCTCGCCCAGAGCGACGTGCTCTTCCCCCTCACGCCCATGACGGCGGAGACCTTCCACCTCATCGACGAGACCGCACTGGCCGCCATGAAGCCGGGAAGCTACCTGGTGAACGTCTCCCGCGGTTCCGTGGTGGACGAGGCGGCCGTGGCCGGCTCCCTTGCTGCGGGCCGGCTGGGCGGCTACGCCGCCGATGTGTTCGAACTGGAGGAATGGACGCGCGAGGACCGGCCCAGCGTCATTCCGGAGATGCTGCTCGACAACGTGGACCGCACGCTTTTCACCCCGCACATCGGCTCGGCCGTGGACGGCGTGCGCTATGAAATCGCCATGCAGGCGGCGCGCAACATCGTCCAGGCTCTGTCCGGCCAGCGGCCGGAAGACGCCGTCAACGAGCCGGTTCGTTGAGTACAAAACTCAAGCCAGCCAAACAATCTCCTACACATTTAACAAGTCCAAATAGGGCTTATAAATGTACACGCGATTTCTCTTCTGCCCGGTAACTTCATGCAGCAGACCCAGCTCTTCAAGCTGAGACACGAGGGCATTTGCGGCCGGGTAGCTTCTACCAATGATTTCGGCAATGGTCTTGACTGAGACGAAAGGATGCTCGAACAATTTATCCAGCAGAAGTACGCTGCTTGCACTTGAGCGAGTCTGATCTGAAAGCAATGCCCTATGATCTTCGCGCATCCTCTGGATATTTTTCGCTGTATCTGTTGCTTGAACAGACGTTTCTCGAACACCTTTCAAGAAAAAGATTATCCATTCTTCCCATTCGCCATAATCACGAACTCTCTGAAGTCGCTCATAGTACTCCATCCTGTTCTCTTTAAAGTAGTATGAGATGTACAGGAGTGGACGACTCAATATTTTCTTCCAGCACAATAAGAATGTTATAAGAAGCCTACCCATTCTTCCGTTTCCATCGAGGAAGGGGTGAACAGTTTCAAATTGAGAATGTATCAAACCAATTTTTATAAGTGGCGGTACATCATCTTCCATATGAATGTACTCCTCAAGCCTACCCATGTGGCGTAGCACTTCCTGAGGAGGTGGCGGGACGAATGTCGCATCTGAAGGTGAGCACCCTGGAGCCCCGATCCAATTCTGCGTCCTTCTGAACTCTCCTGGTTCCCTCTCCGATCCCCTCACGCGTTGAAGAAGGATTTCATGAATTTCCTTTATCAGCCGGATGGAAGGTGGGAGCTCATCAAGCCGCTCCAGCCCGTGATTCATGACTCTGATATAGTTGACGACCTCTCCCACATCTGAAGATTTCTCGGCCCGAGCAGAGTCTATTTCGTACTCCAGAAGGTCTATCAGGGAGGCTTGCGTCCCCTCGATCTGAGATGACAACACCGCCTCTTTTCTCACATACATTGCAACAAACAGATCCGGATTAGGAAGAAGCTCTGTCGCCGCGTCCAACCTGCCTATCGCCCTATCCGCGCTTGATAGCCTCATCAACAGCTCTGGATTGCCAAGATCAAGCAGTGGATTCTTCGGAGGGAGAGGGGTCGGAATGAAGGATCGGCAGCCCGCGCTTTGCGGTACATATATTCCGGCCCTGTTCCTTTTCGCGCCGGCGCTTTCTGAACTAGCCATATTGAACTCTCCTTCATTAAGCGTTGCAGCTTCCTCTCTTAGTAAAGTTTCTTGGCCTTTTTTTTAATATGCCCTTCAGCGCAGCGCAATATTAAAGTTCTCAAGTATAACTACGTATACAAACAAGACGCCGGAGGCAGCAGCGTCCTCCGGCGTCTCATTTTGTTTGGAATCTGGGAGCGAAATCTTAGGCCGCGGCGCAGGCAGAACGCCCCACGGCAAAAACGTGGCGGCCTTCCACTATGACGTCCGTGACTGTCGGGGTTCCGGCGTCGTCCACAATAATGATGTCCGCGCGCTTGCCGGGCGCGATGGCGCCGCGGTCCTCCATGCCTACGGCGCGCGCCGGTCCGCCGGAGACGAGGTCCCAGCAGCGGCCGAAGCCGAGCTCCAGAGTCCGGGCCAGAACGAACGGCGCGTGCAGCAGCGTGGGGTAGTAGTAGTCCGAGGTCAGCACGGTGCACAGCCCGGCCACCAGAGCCTCGCGCGCGGTCAGCCGCTTGTCGTGGCTCTTGCCGCGCAGGGCGTTGGGCGCGCCCAGAATAATCGCATCCCCCATCCGCCGCGCCTCCTCGGCCGTCTCCGGGTCCACCGGAAACTCCGACAGCCGGCAGCCCAGCTCGTGGAACCAGCGCCGGGTCTCCGGGTCCGGGTCGTCATGGGAGGCCATGGGAATGCCCCGCGCCGCGGCCCGTGCTGCCAGGCGCTCCACCATGCGGGGGATTACCCCCCGCCGGCCCTTCATCTCCTCCAGCAGCACAATGAACTCCTCGCGGGTCAGGCCCGTGCGGTTCAGATAGCCGGACATCTTGTCGTAGCTGTCCAATTTTCTGGACATGAGATCAAGGTGGTCGTTGAAGGCCAAAAGGTCCACAGCGCCCTGGTCCAGCCACTCCTCCAGCTCGCCGACCACGTCCAGGTTGGCCGTCTCGAACCTGACGTGCAGCCGCGTATCGCAAATGAGCGACGGCCGCACCGCCTCCAGGGCCTGGCGAAAGGTCAGCGCCGCCTCGCGTCCGCGCAGTCCCGGCTCCCACGACCACGTCAGGCTATGAAACACCGTGGTGATGCCGCTAGCCAGGAGCTGGCGATCCGTATCGATCAGCGCGATGTCGTGCGCAAAGTGCACGCCCGGCCGGGGCATGAGCTGGCGCTCGAAGCCGTCGCCGTGCAGGTCCACAGCCCCCGGCAACACCAGCCTGCCGCCGGCGTCCAGCCTGCGGCCGCGGCCGTTCTCGCCCACGCCGGTTACGACGCCGTCCTCGATGGTGATGGTGGTGTCCTCGATGCTTCCGCCCGGCAGCAGCACCCGCGCATTGTCTATGGTCAGGCTCACGTGGCAACTCCTCATTCATGTTCGCTGAACGCCCGGATTCCGATGCGCCATTCGTGCGCAACCTGCTTCCAGACATACGCGCTATGGCGCGCCGCGGGCGCGCTGTCAAAGGATTAGACGATATCTAAATTTGTCTAGACGTTCTTCATCGGAACTGTGTTTGCCTGCCACCGCATTGTAACCAATTCGCCGGTAGACACTGTGGTGTGCGCACAGACGTCGCAGGTTTTTCGCACCCCAAGCACGATGCAACCGAGTGGAGGATGGCATGACACTGTTCCGCAGCCTGGCGATAGCCCTGGCCCTGATCGCGGTTTTCGCCGTGACCAGGAAGGCCGAGGCCGCCCAGACCTACAAACTTGCCGTGACGGACCTCGAAGGCATGGAGGAGCTCCAGCGTGAGTTCGCCAAGTTCCGCGAAGTCCTCAACACGGCCACTGGCTATGATTTCGAGCTCTTCCCTGTGAACAACCGCACCGCCGCCGTGGAGGCGCTGCGGTCCAAAAATGTGGACTTCGTGCTCACCGGCCCGGCCGAGTACGTGGTCTTCAAGAAGCTCACCAACGCAACCCCGGTGATCGGCTTCTCCCGTCCGGACTACTTCTCCTCCGTCGTGGTCATGGCCGACAGCGGCTACACCTCCCTGGAGGACCTCAAGGGCCAGAAGGTGGCCTTCGGCGACGTTGGCTCCACCTCCAAGCACCTGGGCCCCATGCAGATCTTCAGCGATCACGGCATCAATGCGCTGAGCGATCTCGAACCCATGTACATCGACCAGAACGTGGGCTGGCAGGCGCTCAAACGCGGCGACGTGGCCGCCTTCGGCACCACCAACTCCAAGTTCATGCAGCTTCGTGAAAAGGATGAGCTGCCTCCCGGCGCGTTCCGGGTCATCGCCCGCGGTCCGGACCTGCCCAACGACGTGCTGCTCGTGGGCCCCCACGTCGACCAGAAGGTCGTGGACACGGTCCGCAACGTCTTCGACTCGCACTCCGACGAGCTCATTGCCGCGCTGCTCGTGGGCGAGGAGAACCAGAAGTACCAGGGCATGAAGTTCATCTCTTCTATCAAGGATTCGGACTACAACTACGTCCGTGAAATGTACGCCACCATCGGCTACCCCCAGTACGCCGAGTTCGTGGGTGACTAAATGAAATGTCCGTATGAACCCGCCGGGGCCAGCGCCCCGGCGGGCACCACCCCAGAAGCCGAGCGCGACATCCTGGTGCGCGGCCTTACCAAGCGCTTCGGCGACCACGAGGTGCTCAAGGGCGTGGACCTCGATATCCCCAGGGGACAGGCCGTGGCGCTCATCGGCTCCAACGGCGCCGGCAAGTCCACCCTGCTGCGCTGCATGCTCCGCCTCGTGGACCCCACAGACGGCTGCGTCACGCTCCTGGGCGAGGACGTCACCGCTCTCAGGCCGGCGGAGCTCAGGCGCATCCGCAGTCAGGTGGGCTTCGTGTTCCAGCGGCACAACCTCGTGCCCAGATTTTCAGCCCTCACCAACGTGCTCCACGGCGCGCAGGCTCGCGGCAAGGGGCCCCGCCTCTGGCACCAGACCCTCGCTTCCGAAGGCAATCGGTTGGAGGCGTTGCGCTGCCTGGAGATGGTGGGCCTCTCCCACCTGGCCGAACGCCGCGTGGACACCCTCTCCGGCGGGCAGTCCCAGCGTGTGGCCATTGCCCGCGCCCTGATGCAGCGGCCCAAGCTGATGATGGCCGACGAGCCTGTGGCCAGCCTGGACCCCAGCGCCGGGCGCGAGGTCATGGATCTCTTCGTCGAGCTCATCCACCGCGAGGGCATCACCCTGGTCTTCACGTCCCACTCCCTGGCCCAGGCCCTGGAGTACGCGGATCGGCTCGTGGCCCTGAAGCATGGCCGCATCGACCTGGACGCACCGGCCGCGAACCTCGACGAATCCCAGCTGAGGACGGTTTATGAAGCCGCATGACACCGCGGCGGAAGAACGCCGCTTCAAGGACCCCTCCGTGGTGGACCACAAGCTCCTGCCTCAGCGGTTCAAGCGCATGGAGCCTTTCTCCTTCGTGGTCCTCCTGGTCTGCGCGGCCTTCTTCGTCTCCTCGCTCTACGGTACGGATTTCTCCCTGCTCAAAATCGCGCACGGCGTGCCGTACATGCTCGACCTTCTCTCGCGCATGTTCCCGCCGGACTTCTCCCGCCTGGGGGCCGTGGGCCGGGCCCTGCTGGAGACCTTCCAGATGGCGCTGGTGGGCACGGTGCTCGGCGTGCTCTTCAGCATGGTCATCGGCATTCTGGCCACGCGCAGCCAGACGCCCAGCATGGTGCTCTACTATATTTCCCGCGGGTTCATCGCCCTGTTCCGCACCGTGCCGGACCTCATCTGGGCCATCATCTTCGTGGTCATGGTGGGGCTCGGCCCCTTTGCCGGAACCCTGGCCATCATGGTGGACACCATAGGCTTCTGCGGCCGGTTCTTTGCCGAGGCCATGGAGGAGGTGGACCCCGGCCCGCAGGAGGCATTGCAGGCCCTGGGCGCCACGCGCCTGGGCGTGATCTTCTGCGCCGTCATCCCGGCCGCCCTGCCCTCGTTCATCAACACCGCGCTCTTCAGCCTGGAAAAGGCCACGCGCTCCTCGGTGGTGCTGGGCCTGGTGGGCGCCGGCGGCATCGGCATCGAGCTCAAGGTCTCCATGGACATGTTCATGTACGACCAGGCCTCCACCATCATGTTGCTCATCTTTTTCCTGGTGCTCATCGTGGAGCGCGCCTCCACCTGGCTGCGGCAGAGGGTCATCTGATGCGCGCTTCACGCCTTGTCGAGGGCGATCTGCACGCGGTCGCTGTTGTAGCGGGTGCAGCCGTAGTCGATGGGCAGGCCACGAGTGTCCACGTTCAGGCTCTTGGCCACCAGCAAGGGCCGGGTGCGCGGCTGGCGCAGGATTACGGCCTCCTCCTGGGTGGGCGGCCGCGCCGTGATGCGCGTGTACACGCGGGTGAAGTCGGCCACGCCGAACTCGGTCAGACACGCGGTGATCGAAGATTTCTGCACAAACATCTCATCGATGCCCGTAAAGCGCGGCAGCGGAAAAAAGTGCGAGGCAATGGCGATGGGCCTGCCGTCCGCCTCGCGCAGAATGTCCATGCGCACGGCCTTACGTCCTGCAGGAAGCTGCAGCGCCTGGGCCATCTCGCCCTCGGACTCCACGACGTCCTTGTTCAGCAGCGTTCCGCCGGGGAGATGGTTCTGCAGCGCCATGTTCTCGGAAAATCGCGTCCGCTTGCCCACGGAGTACTCGATGAGGTGGTCCTGGACGAACGCGCCGCGGCCCTGCTCCACCCGCACCAGATCCTTTTCCTGCAGCACCACCATGGCCCGGCGCACGGTGTGCCGATTCACGCGGAAGCGGTCGGCCAGCTCCATCTCGGTGGGCAGCTTCTCGCCAGGCGCGAACGCGCCGCTCAGGATGTCGCGCTCCAGATTCAGGACAATCTGCCGCCACAAGGTCACGCCGGCTGTTCTGGGCAGGGTCATGGCGCCTCTCTACTCGGGGTGTCGATGGTGGATGGGAATGGCCGCGGTCTCAGGGTTCTTGACCTTTTGAATTGTATAGACCTCCGGATGATTGTTTGATGACGACTGCGAAGCATTTGCATGACACGGAAACCGCTACGACCGCGCGCCAGCACTGGATGGCCGTGCTTGCACGCGCCGACGCCAACGCCATGGAGGAAGCCTGGCACGACCTCGACCGACAGCCGGCCTGGGAGTATCTGCGCAGGCCCGAGACCGGCCTGGTCATGGTTCGCGGGCGCATGGGCGGCAGCGGCGGCAGGTTCAACATCGGCGAGATGACCCTGACCCGCTGCGCCGTGCGCCTCCTGGATTCTGGTATCGCCGGCTTCGGCTACGTGGCGGGCTACGCGCACGAACGCGCCATGTGGGCGGCCCTGTTCGACAGCCTTTTGCAGGACGCCGAGCACCAGACGGCGGTCATGGCCGCGCTGATCACGCCTGAGGCGGAGCGCATCCAAAAGGACAAGGAGCGCGCCAGCAAACGCGCCGCAGCCACGCGGGCTTCTTTCTTCACTCTGGAGCGGGGGCATATCGGCCTATGACCTTCCACGCCTCGATCCCCACCGCGCAGGGACGCGCCATGCTGCAACCGGCCTTTGCCAACCCAGTACAGGAGAGCCAGCGCTTTTTCCGCGTCGCCCTGGAGGCCCTGTCCCGGCCCGGCCACGTCGCCCATGCAGACTGCGCACACGACTCGCCGGGTCATCCGGCTCCGCTGCACCCGGCCACGGCAGGTCTCTGCCTCACCTTGGTGGACGGCAACACCCCTGTCTGGCTGGATTGTATCAATGGTAGCGACCGCGACGGCGTCATCGGCTGGCTGCGATTCCACTGCGGCTGTCGCATCGTGGACGACCCGGCCGCCGCGGCCTTCGCCATCATCACCGACCCCGACCACATGCCGCGCCTGGAACGCTTCTGCCAGGGCACGCTACGCGACCCGCATCTCGCTGCCACGTTGCTTATCCAGGTTGATGCGTTGGCGGGCGAGCAGGTTGTCGAGTCTAATTTTATGGACGCCATTAGCAAGACGAACAGCCTGAACGACATGTCTAACAAACTGGACACAATCTCTGACTCCGACATCGTCACACTGGCCGGGCCGGGTGTGGACGGCTCCATCCGTTTTGCCGCACGCGGGCTGCCGGACTGGTTCTGGAACGATATGGCCGCGCAACGAACGTCCTACCCCCAGGGCGTGGACATCTTCCTCACGGCCGGCTCCTGCTTGGCCGGCCTGCCGCGCAGCGTGCGGCTTCCGGACCACGGAGGCGCGCCATGTACGTAGCCATCAAAGGCGGCGAGCGCGCCATCCGCGCAGCGCATGCCCTGCTGGACGCCTGCCGCCGGGGCGACCCGGACGTGCCGGAGCTCGATCTCGACCAAATACGCGAGCAGCTCGGCCTGGCCGTGGACCGCGTCATGGCCGAGGGCTCCCTGTACGATCCGGAGTTCGCAGCCCTCGCCGTAAAGCAGGCCCAGGGCGATCTCGTGGAGGCCATCTTCCTGTTGCGCGCTTACCGCACCACCCTGCCGCGGCTGGGCGAGAGCGAGCCCGTGGACACCACGCGCATGGCCGCCATGCGCCGCGTCTCCGCCGTGTACAAGGACCTGCCAGGCGGGCAGATTCTCGGCCCCACCTTCGACTACACGCACCGGCTGCTAGACTTCGAGCTGGCCGACGGCCGCGACGCGCCAGACATTGCCGAGGCCGACGAGCCGTTGCACGAGCCCCTGCCCCGGGTGCTGGACTGGCTGAACGCCGAGGGACTTATCGAGCCGCCCGGCGGCATGGGACAAAAGCAGCCGGACACCGCGCCGGATGTGGCAGTTGATGACGCAGCAGGCGCAGCAGATGCAGGCGACGACGCCTCAGAAAAGTGTGGCGGGCCTCATCCTCATAATGACGACCCGGAGCCCGGCGACATCACCCTGGACCCGCTGGAGCTGCCGGCCGGCCGCGACGTGCGCCTGCAATGCCTGGCGCGGGCGGACGAAGGGTTCCTGCTCTCCATGGCCTACTCCACCCAGCGCGGCTTTGGCCGCAATCACCCCTTTGCCGGCGAGATCCGCACCGGCGAGGTGGCCGTGGAACTCTGCCCGGAGGAGCTCGGCTTTCCGGTCTCCGTGGCCGACATCACCGTGACCGAGGCGGACATGATCAACCAGTTCAAGGGCGGCGGCGATGTGCCGGCCCAGTTCACCCGCGGCTACGGCCTGGTCTTTGGCCGGCTGGAGCGCAAGGCCGTGTCCATGGCGCTGGTGGACCGCGCCCTGCGCGCCGAGGAGCTGGGGGAGGAGGCGAGCTCCCCGGCGCAGGACCACGAGTTCGTGCTGCTGCATGCGGACAACGTGCAGGCCTCCGGATTCGTACAGCACGTGAAGCTGCCACACTACGCGGACTTCCAGTCCGAGCTCGCCTTGGTGCGCGGCCTGCGCAGAAAATGGGAAGTCGGAAAACGCGGCGGAGGGACAACAACAGACGGCGCAGGCGATACTCCCGAGGCCCATGACGTCGATGACGCCGGGGACTCCCACCTGCACAGCTTCGGACCGGACGGCATGGAGAACGGCGCATGAAACCGAAAAGCCGCTACACCTTCGCCTACCTGGACGAGCAGACCAAGCGGATGATCCGCCGCGCCGTGCTCAAGGCCGTAGCCGTGCCCGGCTGCCAGATTCCATTCGCCAGCCGGGAGATGCCGCTGCCGCCGGGCTGGGGCACGGGCGGTCTGCAGGTCACCGCCGCGGTCATCGGACAGGACGATGTGCTCAAGGTCATCGACCAGGGCTCGGACGACACGACCAACGCCGTGTCCATCCGCTCCTTTTTTGCGCGCACAGCCAACGTGGCCACCACCACGCGCACGTCCGAGGCGTCCATCATCCAAACGCGGCACCGCATCCCGGAAACACCGCTCCGCGAGGGGCAGATCATGGTCTACCAGGTGCCCATTCCGGAGCCCCTGCGCTGGCTGGAGCCGCGCGAGACCGAGACCCGCACCATGCACGCCCTGGAGGAGTATGGCCTGTTGTACGTCAAGCTCTACGAGGACATCACCCGCCTGGGCGAGGCGGCCACCTCGTACAACTACCCGGTGCTCGTGGAGGGCCGCTACGTCATGAGCCCGTCGCCCATCCCAAAGTTCGACAACCCCAAGCTGGACCGCAGCCCGGCCCTGCAGCTCTTCGGCGCCGGCCGGGAGAAACGCATCTACGCGCTGCCGCCGTTCACGGCCGTGGAGAGCATCGCCTTCGAGGACCATCCCTTCACGGTGCAGCGCTGGGAGCGCGCCTGCGACCTGTGCGGCTCGGCCGAAAGCTTTCTGGACGAGATCGTGATCGATGACGCCGGCGGCCGGATGTTTGCCTGCTCGGACACGGACTTCTGCGAGCGCCGGCGTCAGGCCGGCAACCGCGGGGCCATGTCCGCCGGTCTAATCGCCGAGGAGCTGGCAGGAGAGCTAATCGGCGAGTCGGAAAGTGAGGGAGGCGCGCAATGAACCCGGTGCTATCCAAAGGTGACGCGCCCTTGCTCTCGGTGCGCGGGCTGGCCAAGTATTACGGAGCCCGCGTCGGCTGCCGGGATATCGAGCTCGACCTCTGGCCCGGCGAGGTGCTGGCCCTGGTGGGCGAGTCCGGCTCCGGCAAGACCACGCTGCTCGAATGTCTGTGCGGCAACTACGCGCCCAGCGCCGGCCAGGTGACCTACCGGACGCGCGACGGCCGGGTGGTGGACGTGCACGAAATGCCCGAGGCGGCGCGGCGGGTGCTGATGCGCACGGAGTGGGGCATGGTCCGCCAAAACCCACGCGACGGCCTGCGCATGAAGGTGAGCGCCGGGGCCAACATCGGCGAGCGCTTGCTGAACGCCGGAGAGCGCCGTTATGGCGCGGTGCGCAGTGCGGCCGCCGGCTGGCTGGAGCGGCTGGGCATTGCCGTGGACAGGCTGGATGACCTGCCCTCGGCCTTTTCCGGCGGCATGCAGCAGCGGTTGCAGATAGCGCGGACCCTGGTCACAGAGCCGCGGCTGGTGTTCATGGACGAGCCCACCGGCGGCCTGGACGTCTCGGCCCAGGCCACGCTGCTCGACCTGTTGCGCAACCTTGCGCAAACCCTGTCCCTGTCCATCGTGCTGGTCACGCACGACCTCGGCGTGGCGCGGCTCCTGGCCCATCGCGTGCTGGTGATGCGGCGCGGCCGCATCGTGGAGCAGGGCCTGGCCGACCAGGTCCTGGACGACCCCATCCACCCCTACACGCAGCTTCTCGTCTCCTCCATCATCCACGCATGACTGACATTCCACGCCCCACCCTCCGCGTCCGCGGTCTGGCCAAGGAGTTCGTCCTGCACCACCGGGGCGGCGCGCGGCTGCCTGTGCTCGCCGGGTTCGAGCTCACGGCCATGCCCGGCCGTTGCGTGGCCCTCACCGGCCCGTCCGGCGCGGGCAAGTCCACGTTGCTCAAGCTCTTCTACGCCAACTACCGCGCCAACGCCGGCGCAATCCTGGTGCGCCATCACGGCGAGGTGGTGGACATCGCCGCGGCCGGACCGCGCACTCTGCTGGAGCTGCGCAACGAGACCATCGGCTATGTGAGCCAGTTCCTGCGGGTGATCCCCCGCGTGGACACGCTGGACATTGTGGCCGAACCGTTGCAGCGCAGAGGCGTGGAGCATATGGAGGCGCGCGAACGCGCGGCCGCCCTGCTGGCGCGGCTGAACATCCCGAAGAGCCTGTTCGAGCTCACGCCGGCCACCTTTTCCGGGGGCGAGCGCCAGCGGGTGAACATCGCGCGCGGGTTCATCGCCCACAGTCCCCTGTTGCTGCTGGACGAGCCCACAGCCTCGCTCGATGCGCGCAACAAGGGCGTGGTGCTGGAGCTCATCGAGGAGGCCAAGACAAACGGCGCCGCCGTGGTGGGCATCTTCCACGACGAGGACGCCCTGGCGCGGGTGGCGGACGAGTGCTGCGAAGTGCGCCCACCTTGTACGGCGGAAGCCGGCTGCTGATTATCCCAGATCCGGCGGCGACCCAGGACGCTCGCCGGCCGCCTCCAAACGTTCCCCTGATTGTGACCAACCAGTGGCAATCCTGCGTGCGGCTCCGCCCGCGCCGGGCCGTTCTGCCACATCCGACTGCTCCGCCTCCCTTCCGCATCGGCCTGGCGTTGCAAATTATCACGCCTTTGCGAATCGCGCTTCGATCTATATCTGATGCGACTTCCCGACCGTTTCGGCCATGAAGTTCACTATCCCGGAGCCTATTCTCCGCCTTGAAAAGCTGTTGATACCGGGGTAACGCTCTATCTGGCCCCTTGAAAACCATTGCAACGGTATAGCTGGCGCACCTTTCACCCGGCGGTAACACGTATGCCAAAGATGACTGCGTGGCGATTGACCATCAGGCAGCGCTTCCTTGCCATCCTGCTGTTTTTCATCATCAGCATGGGCATCGTGGGAACCCTCTCGTTCTTCGATCTCGTGCGCATCCGCGAGCTGACGTTGCTGGTGAGCGAGGTGCAGCAGCTCAGCAACGCCCTGCTGGAGACGCGGCGGTTCGAGAAGAACTTCCTGCTCTACGGCAACCCAGCCGACCTGGCCGAGGCGCGCAACTATCTGGAGCACGCCAGAGTGTTGGTCAACGACGTGGCGCGCAAGCGGGGCAAGACCGGCGTGCTGAGCACCATGGACAGCCTGCGCGAAAACCTGGCCGACTACGGGCAGAGCATGGAGACCCTGGGCCAGGAGCTGCAAGGCGGCAGGCCGGCCAGCGAGGCCGAGCTGAACAACATACGCGCGCACGGCAAGGAGATGGTGAGCCTGGCCGAGAACCTTCTGACCTCGGAAAGCAAGCGCATCATCAGCATTATCGACACGCTCAAGATGCAGCTCCTCACCTCGGTGGTGGTGGTCATCGCCCTGGGCGTCACCGTGGCGCTGATGATGTTCGGCCGGCTCTTCAACACCCTGAACATCATTCAGACGGCCACCCGGCGCATTGCCCAGGGGGTGTTCGAGCCCCTGCCAGAGGTGGGCGGCGAGAGCGAGGCCAAAACCATTGTCCGCGCGCTCAACGCCATGGTCCGGGAGCTGGAGTTCCGCCAGGCCCAGCTGCTGCAGGCGCAGAAGCTCTCCTCCATCGGCACCCTGGCCGCCGGCATCGCCCACCAGCTCAACAACCCGCTCAACAACATCTCCACCTCCAGCCAGATACTCATCGAGGAGCTCGACTCCGCCGACCCGAACTTCATGCGCAAGATGCTGAACAACGTGGAGAGCGAGTCCCTGCGCGCCAAGGAGATTGTCCAGGGCCTGCTGGAGTTCTCGCGGGAGCGCAACTTCTCCATCGTGCGCGAGAACCTGGCCACGGTCATCAAAAAGACCGTGCGCCTGGTCTCCAGCCAGGTGCCCGGCAACATCGAGATCATCGTGGACGTGCCCGAGGACCTGGAGGTCTACCTGGACGCCCAGCGCTTCCAGGAGGCTCTGCTCAACCTGATCATCAACGCCGTGCACGCCATGGACCCCAATCCCGGCACCGTGACCATTGTGGCGCAGAAGGACGAAAACACCGTGACCATGAGCGTGGCCGACACCGGCAAGGGCATTCCGGAGGAGGTCCGCAACCAGATATTCGACCCGTTCTTCACCACCAAGGGCGAAACCGGCGGCACCGGTCTCGGCCTGTCCATCGTCTACGGCATCGTGGAAAAGCACGGCGGCAAGATCACCGTGGACAGCGAGCCCGGCGCCGGCACCACCTTCACTATCCGCATCCCGACCGACATGATGGAGCAACAAGCCCGTGAGCAATGAAATCCGCATCCTGATAGCCGAGGACGAGGAGATAACGCGCGAGAACCTGACCCACGTGCTCTCGCGTGACGGGTATACGGTGGACGCCGCGCCGGACGGCGAAAGCGCGGTGGAGCTGTTGCGCGAGAACCAGTACGATGTGGTGCTCACCGACCTGCGCATGAAGCAGGTGGACGGCATGGGCGTGCTGGCCGCGGCCAAGGGCCTGCAACCCGAAACCGAGGTCATCATGCTCACCGGCTTCGCCACGGTGGAAACTGCCGTGCAGGCCATGGAGCAGGGCGCCTACCACTACCTGGCCAAGCCCTACAAGCTGGACGAACTGCGGGCCATCGTACGCAAGGCCCTGGAAAAGAACGCCATGGCCCGGGAGCTGAACGAGCTCAGGCTGCGCGCGGCAGACTCCGATATTCCCCAGATCGTGGGCCAGTCCCCGGCCATCACCTCCCTGCGCGAGCACATCGCCCAGGTGGCGCCGGTCAGCTCCAACGTGCTCATCCTGGGCGAGACAGGTACGGGCAAGGAGCTGGTGGCGCGCGCCATCCACCACCTCAGCCCGAGGCACAACCAGCGCTTCATGGCCGTGAACTGCGCCGGCTTCACCGAGAACCTCCTGGCCAACGAGCTCTTCGGCCACGAGAAGGAGGCCTTCACCGGGGCCGGCAACCTCAAGAAAGGACTGCTGGAGCAGGCCGACGGCGGCACCTTCTTTCTGGACGAGATCGGCGACATGCCCCTGTCCATGCAGACCAAGTTCCTGCGCACTCTGGAGCACAAGACCCTGATCCGCCTGGGCGGGAACCGTGAGATCGCCGTGGACCTGCGCTTCATCGCCGCCACCAACCGGGACATGACCCAGGCCGTGGAGGAAGGCGAGTTCCGCCGCGACCTCTTCTACCGGCTCAACGTCATCACCATCCACATGCCCACCCTGGCCGAACGCCGCGAGGACATCGAGCTGCTGGCGCGCTTCTTCCTGCACAAGCACGCCGCGTCCATGGGCAAGGCGGTGACGGACATCGCGCCCGAGGTGCTGGCCATCCTAGACAACTATGAGTACCCCGGCAACGTGCGGGAGCTGGAGAATATCGTCGAGAGCTCGCTGGTGATGTGCACCGGGTCGGTGCTGCAGGTGACGCACCTGCCGCTGGATCTGCAGCAGCGCAGCCACTGGATGACGCGGGAGTGCCACGGCCCCACGGAGCCGGTGACCCTGCAGGAAAACGAGAAGCAGTACATAACCTGGGTGCTGGAGAAGACCGGCGGCAACAAGACCCACGCCGCGCAGATTCTGGGCATCGACCGCGCCTCGCTCTGGCGCAAGCTCAAACGCCTGGGCATCGAGGCCTAGGCCCTGTTTCCCTTGCCTGAAAAACGGGCGCGACTCCCCTTCCCCGTGACCGACTGCGGGCCGGAAAGGACGGCCCATCCTGTCGTCTGGACCGCTACTCGAACGGTTCCGTCATCAGCGACTCGCGCACCGCGTCGTCCACGTTGCGCACGAACACGGCGTCCACCCCGGCCGTGATCTCCTCGTCCAGCTCATCCACGTCGCACTGGTTGGCGTCCGGCAGCAGCACCCGGGAGTAGCCGGCCTGCTGCGCCGCCAGCAGCTTGTCGCGCAGGCCGCTCACCGGGAGTATCTCGCCGGACAGGGTCAACTCGCCGGTCATGGCGGTGTCCGGCCGCACGGTCTGGTCTTTGAGCAGCGAGGCCAGGGCCACGGCGATGGTCACGCCGGCCGAGGGGCCGTCCTTGGGGATGGAGCCGGCCGGGATGTGCACGTGGATGTCCGCGTTGTCGAAGAAGTCCGGGGCGATGTCCAGGCTCTCGGCGCGGCTGCGGATGTAGCTCAGGGCGGTCTGTGCCGACTCGCGCAGCACCTTGCCCAGGGAGCCGGTCATGGTCAGGCGACCGGTGCCGTGCATGATGGCCGTCTCCACGCTGATGGTGTGGCCGCCGGTCTCGCTCCAGACCAGGCCTGATGCCACGCCGGGCTGGGAGCGGTGGATGGCGCATATCCTGGGGTAGCGCGGCTTGCCCATGAGCTCCGGCAGGTCCTCCACCGTGATGGTCACGGGCAGCTCCCGCTTGCCCTGCAGCACCAGCCGGGCCATGCGGCGGCAGGCGCCGCCCAGGGCGCGCTCCAGGTTCCGCACGCCGGCTTCGCGCGTGTACTCCTGGATGACGCGGTCGATGGCCGCGTTCTCCATGTGGGCCTCGCCGGGGTTGAAGCCCGTGGCCGAGGCCTGCTTGGGAAAGAGGTACTTTTGGGCGATCTGCCGCTTTTCCCTGGAGGAGCAGCTGTCGAACTGGATGATCTCCATGCGGTCCAGCAGCGGCCTGGGCAGCCGGTCGGCGTTGTTGGCCGTGGCGATGAACAGGATGCCCGAGAGGTCGAAGGGGATGTCCAGATAATGGTCCATGAACCCGGAGTTCTGCTCCGGGTCCAGAATCTCCAGCAGCACCGAGGCCGGGTCGCCGCGGAAGTCCTGGCCCACCTTGTCTATCTCGTCCAGCATGAACACGGGGTTGTTCACGTCCACCCGCCGTATCTCGGAGAGGATGCGGCCGGGCATGGCCCCCACGTAGGTTCTGCGGTGGCCGCGCAGCTCGGCCTCGTCGCGCAGGCCGGCCAGGGACACGCGCACGAAGGAGCGGCCCAGGGCCTGGGCGATGGCCCGGCCGATGGAGGTCTTGCCCGTGCCGGGAGGTCCGGTGAAGCAGAGCACGGGCCCCCGCGCCGTACAGGCGGTCCGCCGTTTCTCCAGCACCTCGCTGACGATGGCGCGCAGCCGGTCCAGGTGCAGCGGCTTGGCCAGGTACTGGTAGGCGCCCTTCTTGAGGGCGTCCACCGCGGTCTCCACGGTGGCGTAGCCGGTGATGACGATGAAATCGGTCTGGGGCGAGCGTTCCTTCCAGGAGTCCAGAAGCTGGAGGCCGTCCATGCCGCGCATCTTGAGGTCGGTGATGACCACGTCGAAGTCGTGCTCGGTGAGCTTGTGCAGCGCCTCGTCCGCATCCTCGGCCATCTCCACCTGGTACTGCCGCAGGGCGCGGGCGATGTTCTCGCGGGCAATGCGCTCGTCGTCCACCACGAGCACGTTGCCGTGGGGCCGGCGGACCATGATGGTTGCGGCCAAGTGGTCCAGCACGCGCTCCTTGACCATGGTCAAGCCGTGGTGCTCGGCGTCCAGCACGGTCTCGGCGCGGCTCAGGTCCAGGATATCCTGGGAGGACTTGCGCCACGGCAGGTCGAGCACGAAGTCGAGATAGGCGAGGCCGATGCCGTACTCGGCGGCCGAGGGATCGCTCTTCTCCAGCCGCTCCAGCTCCCGCGCGGCGGCCTTTTCGGCATGCGGCGGCAGCGCTGTGTCATGGATGCGCTGACGTACGGCGTCCAGCCCTTCCAAATCGGGCTGCTCCTCGGTCCTGGATTCGTTCGGCCGCCTGAAAAGGGACACTGGCTCCTCCTTGTGCGCGAATTTTTCGTTGCACGCACGATACTAGCGAAATCCCTGCACAGTCCAGTTGTTGCAATTTATCACGGCGCAACACCGGACCGCGACGGGAAAAATCCAATAAAATCAACATGGCTTTTTCGCAGCCGTTGCACATTACAATGGCTGCAACAGCGCCGTTCCCCAGGATATCCAAGCATCATTGAAATCATTTCAGTAGTTTATTTGGCAATTGCTGCTTTGGCACGACCTTTGTTTAGGGGAAGGCCAAGGAGGAATTCCATGCGACGCAAATTGGAAAGTTGGGCTGCGGCAGTCGGTCTCGCCGAAGAAGGGTGCCACGACGGCGCGCTCGAGATCATGCGCGAGCTCAAGCAGCTCGAGCACAGCACCAAGGCCAAGATCATCGTCATCGCGGACGACGACGCCCTGACGAACGACCGGTCCATGCACCTTGCCGGTCTGGCGCAGAGGCTGGCCAGCGAAATCCTGTTCATCTCCTCCAACCGCCGTTTCTCCACCGGAGCCAAGCTTCCTAAGACGGTTTTGGGTCTGCAGGAGCTGCTCTCCAAGAGCGTGCAGCTCGTTTACATCCCCTCCGCCGGCCATGTGGAGCGGGTTTTAAAAACTGCTTTGCACTCCATGCATCATGTGGAGTTCGCAGTGCTTGTTGGAAATCAGGACAGAGGTTTGAGCGCCAAGCTCAACGTGCCGGTCTTCACCCTGTGACGGTCCCCCCACGCGAAGAACGCATGCAACAAGCACGGAAGATCTTATGGAGACGGGCCTGTTGGACGGCAGCCGACCACTGCGACGACCGGACCGTATGCGCGGCGCCAAGGCGCCTTGCCGTGTAACTCAGGAGGATACCATGAGTATCGTGCAGCGGCTTGAAGATTACGGAGTTGAGGTTGCGTTTGCCGAGGCCAACGCCTGGCACGCCAGTCCCACGCATAAAACACCAAAAGATAAGGAGAAGAATGTGACGACAGCCACCAGCCAGAAAAAGAAACGGGCTCGCAATCGCGCCATGCTCTATGGGATTGTTTCGGTCGCCCTGTACACTGCCGTGTTCACCAACTCCGATCTGGTGATGAAGTACTTCGCCAAGGGCGGCGTGTTCGCCATTCTGCCCGTGGCGGCCGTTTTCGTGTTCTCGTATGTGCACGGCACCTTTGCCAGCAACTTCTGGACCGCCGTCGGCGTCGAAGGCAACTCCAAGAAGCTGGTTCGCAAGGAAGCCCCGGCCGAGAAGCGGCCCTCTTCCCGCCCGCGCGTGAACGCCTAAGCCAAGAACCGTACTGAGCTTATAATACCAAGGAGATACTGGACATGCACGGTCATGCAGGAGAAATTCTCGAGTTTATTGACCTCAACCTTGCCAGCGCGCTGTTCCTCTTCGCCGTCGGCATTGTCGGCGGTCTGGTCAGCGGCTTCATCGGCTCCGGCGGCGCCTTCGTGCTCACCCCCGGCATGATGAGCCTGGGCGTGCCCGGCCCCATCGCCGTGGCCAGCAACATGTGCCACAAGTTCCCCAAGGCCCTGGTCGGCGCCATCAAGCGCTACAAGTATGGCCAGGTGGACATCAAGATGGGCGTCATCATCGGCATCTCGGCCGAGATAGGCGTGCAGGTGGGCATCCAGGTCCAGAAGGTGATTCTGGAAACCTGGGGCGAGGCCGGCTCCAACCTCTACGTCAGCCTCGCCTTCGTGGTCATCCTGGTCACCGTGGGCGGCTTCGTGTTCCGCGATGCGCTGCGGCTCAAGAAGACCGGCGCCGAGGAAAAGAAGACCAAGCTGGCCGAGTGGGTGCAGAGCGTGAACCTGTGGCCCATGGTCAACTTCCCGCGCAGCGGCCTGCGCCTGTCCTTCTGGTTTACTGCGCCTCTGGGCTTCGCCACTGGTATGATGGCAGCGACCATCGCCGTGGGCGGCTTCGCCGGTGTTCCCGGCATGATCTACATCCTGGGCATGTCCAGCCTCATGGCCTCGGCCAGCGAGCTCGTCATCGCCTTTGTCATGGGCCTGGGCGGCACGCTCATCTGGGCCTGGTACGGCATGGTGGACATCCGCCTGACCCTGATCATCCTGGCCGGCTCCCTGTTCGGCGTTCAGCTTGGCGCTATTGGCACCACGTACGTAAAAGATTATATGATCAAGTATGTGATGTCGATGATCATGCTCATCGTGGCCTTCAGCCGCGGCATCGTCATCCCCAAGTATCTCACCCAGCTCGGCGTGATGGACATGGACCCTGGTACCCTGAGCATCATGAGCAAGGTGAGCTTCGCCACCATGAGCGCGGCCCTGTGCATAGGCGCTTTCATCATCATCAAAGCCATGGTCACCGGGTTGCGTGAAGAACGTCGCCTGGAGGTAAATGGTGAACACGCATAAGAAGCTGCTCATTGCCGTGGCGGACACTCCGTCCTCCCGGCACGCCGGCGGCCAGGGCATCGCCCTGGCCGCCTCGATGGGCGCCAGCGCCATCGGTATTTCCGTATGCCCCGGGTTCGAAGGAAACATGTACCGCCTCTACACCAGGGACATGCGCGAAAACATCGAGGAACCACACAAGAAGGTACTGAACGAGCTCAAGGAGCAAGCCTCCAGAGCCGGCGTCACCTACCGCTCCGTAATGCCCGAGGGCCATGCCTTCGAGGCCATTGTGGACGAGGCCGAAGCCCAGTGCGCGGACCTCATCGTCATTGGCGGTGTCTCCCGCTCGCGCATCGAACGCTCCCTTCTGGGCACCACTGTGGAACGCGTCATCGGCTACGCCCATCGCGACGTGCTGGTGATTCCGGAAGGTTCCGAAGTGTCCTTCAACAACATCGTGCTCGCCACGGACGGCTCGCGCTACAGCGAGAAGGCGGCCGAACGCGCCGTGGCTCTGGCCAGGGCCTACGGCGGCTCGATCAATGCGATCTTCGCCATCGACGTGCCCTCGGACTACTACCTGTGGGACAAGGTCATGGACGACATGACCAGCACCGGCCGGGCAGCGCTGGACCGCATCACCGAGCTGGGCAACGCCGCCGACGTACCGGTCGCCACCGCCATCCACAACGGTGACGCCACTGAGCTCATTATTGAGGAAGCAGAGACGTGCAACGCCGGGCTCATCGTGCTCGGCTCCCACGGCCGCACCGGCCTGCGCCGGCTCATGATGGGCAGCGTCGCCGCCGGGGTGTTGCGCAGCAACAAACGCCCCGTGCTGGTGGTGCCGTAGATTTTTCATTGATCACCGGGAGTCCCGGCCGGCTGCGCCGGGGCTCCCACACATAAAGAGGATTACGCAGATGACCACCCAGGAGACGATCCCCCAGGAGTCGCAGGAAAAGACTGTGCTGTTCACCGACAACGACGGCAACACCCTGGACACCCTGGTTTCGCCCCCGGAAGCCGGCACCATGCTCCGCGGCGAGGTCCTCAAGACCGCCAAGGGCGAGAACGGCCGCAGCTACTACGAAATCTTCGAGTTCGAGGACAGCGAGGACACCCTGGTGGTCCGCTGCCGGCCCATCACCCCGCAGTATCTCAACGCCATCCTCCTCCCGGCGATCCTCATCGCCACGTGGTTCGGCATCTCCTACGGGATGAAGCTGCTCCACATTGCCGGCTAGCAGATCCCGCGCGTCTGCTTCGGCAAGGGCTTCGGCTACGGGCGCATGACCGTATGCGCCCCGGCCGGGTCCATCCCCACGCGGCGCATCGCCGCACTATGGTCCGGGTCTCCTCCGGGCCGTTCCTGACACGCCATTTCTTCGACACTTCCGCTCCTGGAAGGCTGGCCCAGATCTCGCCGGTTCCCTCGAAAGCAACCCGTGTATACGCGGCATACCGCGCCACCCCCTTCCATCTTCCGCGGCTGCTGGCGTGCGCCCTGGTGCGCCCAGCAATACGCCCCCGGCTGTACAATCATTACAATACGCTGATTGTATTACATATTTCTATTACGTCTTCTCCTAAATCGGCATATGGACACCTACCCGTCGAACCGGTACACTTTGTTCGCGAGAACCTCTAAAATTATCGGGGATGTCATGCCCTCTGACAAATCCGGTGAGTCCCACCAAAACGACCCTGGCCACGCCGCCCCCGTCTCCCGTCGTGACGGCGACCACGCTGCATGCCACGAAGAGCTCGATCGCATCGCCGCGCTCCGAGACCGCAACGAATCGCTGTTGCAGACGCTGCACACCTATGAGCAGGTGGACGCCGCGGCCCAGGAACTCATCGCCGTGGTGGACCGCCACGGCATCCTGCGCTTCGCCAGCCCGGTCTTTGAGAAGGCGTACGGCCTGGAGAGCGGAACGGCCAACAGCCGCCACCTCAGCGACCTGATTGACGCAGACACATACGAGACTCTGGTCAAATCGCACCTTGAGCTCGCCCTGACCGGGGAGACAGTCTCATTCGAGGCCTGGTTCAACTTTCCGGGGCTTGGACGCTCCTGCCGGGAGGTCTCCTTCCTGCCCGTGGCCGAAGACGACACAGGCGACGTCATCATCTTTTTTGCCGACATAACCAAACGCGTGCAGACCGAGCAGAAGCTCGAATCCCGCGAGCAGCAGTACCGCAACGTCCTGGAGTCCATGCAGGACGGCCTCGGCATCGTGGACCCGGAAGGACGGCTGCTCTATGTGAACAAGAGGTTCTGCGAGCTGGTGGAGTGCGGCCGCGATGGCCTCATCGGAACCCGTTTCGAAGATCTCCTGGACGAGGAAAGCCGGGAGTCCTTCCTCCTGCACCAGAAAGCTCGGCGCCGCGGCATCGCCAACGACTACAGAATCTCCCTGCGCGGCAAGGACGGCGACAAACGCACGATGCTCACCCGCGGCCAGCCTCTGTACGACAGCGAGGGCAACTTCGCGGGATCGCTGGGGCTGCTCAAGGACATAACCAAACGCATCGAGGCCGAGGACGCACTGCACGAGAGCCTGCGTTTCAGCCGCTCCATCCTCGACTCCCTGGTCTCCCATGTGGTGGTCCTGGACAAGGACGGCGTCATCACCGACGTAAACAGGGCCTGGCAGGAGTTCGCGGCCGAGAACAAGGGCCACGGCCCCGCCGTCGAGATCGGCACGAACTATCTGGAGCAATGCCGCGCGGCGATGGCTTCTGACAATGAGGAGGACGCGGCCTACGCCAAAGAGGCGCTTGCCGGCATCGAGCAGGTCCTCTCTGGCTCGCAGCCCCTCTTCTCCATGGAGTATCCGTGCAGCGCGCCGGACAATCCCCGCTGGTTCATGATGCGCGTCACGGCGCTTCAGACCGAAGCCGGCGGGGCGGTCATCACCCACATGGACGTGACCCAGGAGCGACTGGCCAACGAAGAGCTGGAGCACACGCGCAACAAGCTGGAAGACAGTGTGCGCGTACGCACCAAGGATTTGACCAAGGCGAACGTCGCGCTCCGGGACGCCTACCAGGATCTGCTGCAGGCCAACGAGCAACTCCGGCAGGAGATCGAGCAGCGCCACAAGGTGGAGCAGGATCTGGCCCTGAGCGAGCACCGCTACAAGGTGCTCTACGAGAACGCAGCCGACGGCATCCTGATCTTTGACGACGCCGGCTGCGTGGTGGAGACCAACGCCCAGTTCCGGCGGATGATCGGCCGCGACGCCGATGCGCTCCTCGGCGTCCACATCAGCACCTTTGTCGACCCGGAGCAGCTGGCCGTGGAGCCCTTGCACATGGAGGAGCTGCTCGCCGGCCAGAAGGTCCTCAGCGAGCGGAACCTGATCGCCGCCGACGGCCAGAAGGTGCCCTCCGAGCTCAGCACCAAGCGCATCGCCGACAACATTATCCTGGCCATCATCCGCGACGTCTCCGAGAAACGGCGCTCCGAGCAGGCCATGCGCCAAAACGAGAAACGCTACCGCAGCCTGTTCGAAGACAACATCATGATCCTCCTGCTGGTCGATCCAGACACGGGCATGATCATCGACGCCAACAGCACGGCAAGCAGCTTCTACGGCATACCGCGGGAGGACATGACCAGGACCACCATGTGCGATCTCTCCACGGACAGCACCGAGCATGTCCTGGGCAACCTCCAGCGCGCGCTCCGCGGCACCGGCCACCGCTTCGTCTGCCACAACCGCCGCGCAGATGGCGACATCCGTAACGTGGAGATATTCGGCGGCCCCCACCTGGTGAACAATCGGGAGCTGGTGCTGGCCATTGTGCACGACATAACCCGGCGCATGCGGGCCGAAGCCCTGGCCAGGGAGAAGGAGGCGCTTCTCCAGCACATTCTCTCGCTGATGAAGATCGGCATTTTCGTCATCAACCAGGAGGACCACACCATCCTGGAGTTCAACAAGGTCTCGTCCACGATGTTCCTGCTGCCGGCGCGCAAGGAGGTGCTGGGCAAGGACTGCCTGGACGTGCTCTTCCCCCTGCTGCGCGACGCCACCACGCACAAGAAGCTGGACCGCAAGGATCTGGAACCGTCGAACGCACACAACCGCGAGGTCTTCCTGGCACCTCACGAAAGCCATTCCTCGCCGGTGCTCTACAACGCCTTCCCCCTCAAGCACGAGGAAAAGCGGAACATCATCCTCACCTTCCTGGACATCACGGACCGCAAGGAGCTGGAACGGCAGCTCACCCACGCGCAGAAGCTGGAGTCCATCGGCCAGCTCGCCGCCGGCATCGCGCACGAGATCAACACACCCACTCAGTACGTCAGCGACAACACCAGGTTTATCAAGGACTCCTTCGATGACCTGCTCACCCTGGTGGAGCAGCTGCTGGAGTTTCTGGAGACCTGCAAGACCGAAGGCGGCGAAAACGAAACCACCCGCGCCATCGACGAGCTGGAAAAGGAGATCGAGCTGGAGTTCCTGCGCGAGGAGGTGCCCAAGGCCATCGACCAGTCTCTGGAAGGTCTGGAGCGTATCTCCTCCATTGTCCTGGCCATGAAGAAGTTCTCCCATCCGGGCGAGAGCGGCATGCGCCCCCTGGACATCAACGACGCCCTCGAAAACACCATCATGGTCAGCCGCAACGAGTGGAAGTACGTGGCCGACGTGGAGACGGAGTTCGACGCCTCGCTCGACCCCGTGCTCTGCTACCCGGACGACCTCAACCAGGTGTTCCTGAACGTCATCGTCAACGCGGCGCACGCCATTGGCGACAAGGTCCAGGGCACGGAGGAGAAGGGCCGGATTACCTTAGGAACCAGGGACCTGGGCGAGTCCGTGGAGATTACCATCGCCGACACGGGCACAGGCATTCCAGAGGGTAACCGCACCAGGCTGTTCGATCCCTTCTTCACCACAAAGAAGGTCGGCAAGGGAACCGGGCAGGGCCTGTCCATCTCGTACTCCGTAGTGGTGGACAAGCACCGCGGCGAGATATTCTTCGACAGCGTGGACGGCGAGGGCACAACCTTCCACATCCGCATTCCAAAGAAGGCCAGGGGCAACGCGTGAGCAAAAGCCACATCATGTTCGTCGACGACGAGGTCAAGGTCCTGGAGGGGTTGCAACGCATGCTGCGGCCGTACCGCAAGGAATGGGACATGACCTTTACCGAGAGTGGGTACAAGGCGATGGAGCTGCTCGAAACCACGCCGGTGGATGTGCTCGTCACAGACATCCGCATGCCCGGCATGAGCGGCTCCGAGCTGCTCGCCGCGGTCAAGGAGCGCTACCCGCGCATCGTGCGCATCGTGCTCTCCGGCCACTCGGATCTCGAGTGCATCGTACAGTCGGTGCTGCCGGCGCACCAGTACCTCAGCAAGCCGTGCAAGCCGGAGGTGCTCAAGGATGTCATCGAGCAAGCGCTCCGCGTGGCCCATCTCGTGGAGGACGACACCCTCCGGGCGCTCATCTCCAACATGGACGCCCTGCCTGTTCTGCCCAAGCTCTATCAGGAGATCAGCGCCGAGCTCTCCAAGGACGAACCTTCCCTGGAGACCGTGGCCGAGATCATCGGCAAGGACGTGGGCATGTCCGCAGAGGTGCTCAAGCTGGTGAACTCCTCCTTCTTCGGCTTCGCGCGCCATATAGGCAGTGTGCGCCAGGCCGTCACCATGCTCGGCGTCAACATCATCCAGTCCCTGGTGCTCACGGTCCACGTGTTCTCGGTGTTTGATACGGAAAAATCGCCGTTCATCTCCTTCAAGGGGTTGTGGGAGCATTCCATCCGGACGTCCAACCTGGCCCGGCGCATCTGCACTGCGGACAAGTGCGACCGCGAGCTGGCCGACAACGCCTGCATCGCCGGCATGCTGCACGACATCGGCAAGCTCGTGCTCGTCTCCACATGCAGCGAACAGTACAACGAGGTGCTGCGCACATCCCGGGAAAAGAACCGCCGGGTCTGGGACGTGGAGAAGGAGATTCTGGGAACCACCCACGCGGAGGTGGGCGCATACCTCATGGGCTTGTGGGGCATGCCGGACTCCGTGATCGAGGCCATCGCCTTCCACCACGCGCCGATCTCGCCCCTCTCCTCCTACAGACCTCTCACGGCCGTACACGTGGCCAACGTGCTCGACCACAAGCACTGCGTGATCCACGAGAACTACGTTGTGCCTGATATGGACATGGACTACCTCGGAAACATCGGCGTGGCCGATCACCTCCCGGAATGGGAGCGCACGACCAAGGACTATCTGGAGGATTTGGAGGATGGCGGAGAACAAGATTCTGCTGGTTGACGACGACGAAAACCTGCTCGCATCCTTCCGGCGTCAGCTCCGCAAGCGATACACCACCGACATCGCCGGCACGGCCGAGGCCGGGCTCGCCATGATCCGGCAGGAAGGCCCCTACGCGCTCATCATCTCGGACTACCGCATGCCCGGGATGAACGGCATCGACTTTTTGGCCAAGGTCCGGGAGGTCGCCCCGGATACGGTGCGCATCATCCTCACCGGCTACGCCGACGTGGACATGGCCATCCAGGCGGTCAACGAGGGCTCCCTCTTCCGCCTGCTCACCAAACCCTGCCCGCCGCAGGTCCTGGTGAGCGCCATCCGCGACGGCATGCGCCAGTGGCAGCTCCTGAACATAGAAAAAGAGCTCCTCGAAAACACGCTCAAGGGCTCCATCAAGGTGCTCTCGGAGCTGCTCTCCATCATCAAGCCCGACGCCTACGGCCTGACCTCGCGCATCATGCCCCACGTACGCATGATCTCCGACGTCGTGGAGGACCCATCCCCCTGGATGACCGAGACCGCTGCCCGGCTCTGCCGCCTGGGCTATGTGGTGCTGCCGGACTCCATCCTGCGGCGCATCCACAAGGGCAAGCCTCTGGAGCCGGAAGAGCTGGATGCCTTCAACCGCCATCCGGGCCTGGCCGCCCAGCTCATCTCTCACATTCCCAGGCTTGAGGAAGTCAGCCAAATGATCGCCTACCAGGGGAAGCGGTTCGACGGCGGCGGCATTCCCGAAGACGACGTGGCCGGCAAGGACATCCCCCTGGGCGCGCGCATCCTCAAGGTGGCCATCGACTACGACACCATGCTCGAAAAGGACCTGTCCAAGCCGGACGCCATCGCCGCGCTGCGCCGCCAGGCAGGGGCGTATGATCCGGACATCCTGCAGGCCCTCAGCGACACCGTGGCCCAGCAGACCGAGCTCCAGCCCCGCGCCGTCACCATCGGCCTGCTCAAGGAGGGCATGATTCTCGACCAGCATGTGTTCATCAATCGCGCCGGCAAGATCGTGAAGGTGCTGGGCAGGGGCGCGGAGCTCACCGAGACCACGGTGGAGTACCTCCAGCGCATCCACCGCTTCGTGGGCATCAAGGAGCCCATCAAGGTGTTCATGCCTGTGAAGCCGAAGATCGACGAGCGCGACATCAAGCCCATTCCGGAAGCCCAGACGCCGCCGCAGGAGGCCCAGTAGCGCGCCGTCTCCTTCAATTCCCGAGGTCCAGGCGGGAATTTTCAGGGATGGCAGCGCATCCCATCGGCTTCCCGCCGTCCTTGCCGTGCGCCCATCCCCCGCCTCAGCCGACGCATGACGCCGGCGCCAAGCCGCCGGGCGTTGCTGTGCGTACTCCTGCCAACGGGTAGCCTCCCTGCCTGTTCCGCGCCGCCTCTTTGGACCGCGAAGGCTCACGCGTGATATCATGTCGTCATTCTTTACAACGATACGGAAACCATCACAGGAGGCACACCATGAAAAAGTTGCTCATCCTCGTCATGACCACCGCACTGCTGTGCGCCGCCGGCGCCGCGCTGGCTCAGAACCAGTACGGCGGCGGGTATGGCATGCACGGCGGAATGATGCAGGGCTACCAGGGCAACCAGCCCCAGCAGTCGGAGGAGTTCCAGAAGTACTACCATGATACGAAGCAGCTGCGCAGGAAGCTGGCCCAGGACCGCGCCCAGCTCAACGCGGAGCTCATGCAGGACAATCCCGACCCGAAAAAGGTCCGGGAGCTGAACCGCAGCATGGCCGACACCCAGGCCGAGCTCCAGCTCAAGGCCCACGAGTACGATGTGCAGGACCAGTGCCCCTGGTGCGGCGGCGGCATGGGGCCGGGCATGGGACGTGGCATGATGGGCCCGGGCATGGGCTACGGCATGCACCGCGGCTGGTAGACGCCTCGCAGCAAATGCGGCGCGTCGGACCGCCGAACCCGATCACGGCAGGGGATGGCTCGCAAAAAGTCATCCCTTTGTTATGTAAGCGCATCCCTTTCGCAAAGCCCATCCTGGCGCCCTGCCGGCCACAGCCGCAAAAAGTCCGCGATTATTCCTGTTGTCAGCCGAACGCATCCTGATATCATTCTCCAAACTCGTCTCCCCTTCCCCGATTCGCAAGGAGTATATCTCGTGAAGATCTGGCCTGGCCTCCCCTACCCCCTGGGCGCGACGTACGACGGCTCCGGAACCAACTTTTCCATCTTCTCGGAGGTGGCCGAGCAGGTGGAGCTCTGCCTCTTTGACGAAGACGGCCTAGAGACCCGCATCGAGCTGCCGGAGGTGACCGGCTACTGCTGGCACGGCTATCTGCCCGGCATCGAGCCCGGCCAGCGATACGGCTTCCGCGTGCACGGCCCCTGGAGCCCGGAGCACGGCCACCGCTGCAACGAGGCCAAGCTGCTGCTCGACCCGTACGCCAAGGCCATCGAAGGA
Source organism: Oceanidesulfovibrio marinus (assembly GCF_013085545.1). NCBI lineage: Bacteria > Pseudomonadati > Thermodesulfobacteriota > Desulfovibrionia > Desulfovibrionales > Desulfovibrionaceae > Oceanidesulfovibrio > Oceanidesulfovibrio marinus. The sequence goes on along the minus strand of NZ_CP039543.1, from coordinate 3,613,051 downwards.
AGCGTCGACTGGAACGACGCTGTGTTCCCCTACCGGCTGGACAAGGGACCGGACGTACGCAGCGACACGGACAGCGCGCCGTACGTGCCCCGCTGCGTGGTGCACCAGCCCTACTTTGATTGGAACGGCGACCGCCGCCTGCAGCTTCCCTGGCACGAGACCATCATCTACGAGACGCACGTCAAGGGCTTCACCTGCAACAACCCCGACATCCCCGAGGAGCTGCGCGGCACATACGCCGGCATGGCCCACCAGGTCTCCATCGAGCACCTCAGAAGCCTGGGCGTCACCGCCGTGGAGCTGCTGCCCGTGCACCAGTTCATCCACGACAAGCGTCTCATCGACATGGGCCTGCGCAACTACTGGGGCTACAACTCCATCGGCTACTTTGCGCCGCACAACGACTACTCGGCCGAGAGCCGACCGGGGGCCGTGGTCGCCGAGTTCAAGCAGATGGTCCGCGCCCTGCACCAGGCCGGCATCGAGGTCATCCTGGACGTGGTCTACAACCACACGGCCGAGGGCAACCACCTGGGCCCCATGCTCAGCTTCAAGGGCATCGACAACTTCTACTACTACCGCACCATGGACGACGACCCGCGCCACTACATGGACTACACCGGCACGGGCAACAGCCTGCACATGCGCAACCCCCATGTGCTGCAGCTGCTCATGGACTCTCTGCGCTACTGGATTCAGGAGATGCACATCGACGGCTTCCGCTTCGATCTCGCCTCTACCCTGGCCCGGGAGCTGCACGAGGTGGACAAGCTCTCCGCCTTCTTCGACCTCATCCAGCAGGACCCCGTGGTCAGCCAGGTCAAGCTCATCGCCGAGCCGTGGGACGTGGGCGAAGGCGGCTACCAGGTGGGCAACTTCCCGCCTGTATGGAGCGAATGGAACGGCCGCTACCGCGACTGCGTGCGCGACTTCTGGCCCGGCCGCGACGAGACCCTGGGCGAGTTCGCCGCCCGCTTCGCCGGCAGCCCGGACCTCTACGAGAACACCACCCGCCTGCCCTTTGCCAGCGTCAACTTCGTCACGGCCCACGACGGCTTCACCCTGCGCGACCTGGTCTCCTACGACCACAAGCACAACAAGGCCAACGGCGAGGAGAACCGCGACGGCACCGACGACAGCCGTTCCTGGAACTGCGGGGTTGAAGGCCCTACCGACGATCCGGAGATTCTGGAGCTGCGCGCCAAGCAGCAGCGCAATTTCCTGGCCACACTGCTGCTCTCCCAGGGGGTGCCCATGATCCTGGGCGGCGACGAGATGGGTCGCACCCAGCAGGGCAACAACAACGCCTACTGCCAGGACAACGAGATCTCCTGGCTCGACTGGGAGCATGCCGACGAGGAGCTGCTGGAGTTCTGCCGCCGGCTCATCGAGTTCCGGCAGAAGCACCCGGTCTTCCACCGCCGGCGCTGGTTCCAGGGTCGGGAGATTCACGGCACTGAGATCAAGGATATCGCCTGGTTCACCCTGGAAGGTTCGCAGATGGCCGAGGAGGACTGGGGCGAAAGCTACGCCAAGTCCCTGGGGGTCTACCTCAACGGCGCCGCCATCCCCAACCCCAACCCCAAGGGCGATCCGGTGACCGACGATGACTTCTATCTGATCTTCAACGCCCACTACGAGCCGCTGGACTTCATCCTGCCGGGCGAGGAGTGGGCCGACTCCTGGCTACTGGAGCTCGACACTCGGAACGGCTGGGTGGATGAAGCCAAACCGCTCAAGGCCGGCGACACGATCCAGGCGGATGCACGATCCCTCGTGGTGCTGCGGCACGAGGCCTGATCCGACGATTCCGGGCCTTGCTTCTTCATGATGGGCCCATACTGAATCGCTGAAGCCCGCCAGCGAAGGGATTTCACACACCAACCCCACGCGGGTTGTCATATGGCCGTGGATTTTCTATACAATCATTATCCCTTTCCTCTCTACTTGCACGTGTAGAGGCTACGCCCCTGTAACGGGAGACGCCCTTCGCCGCATCGCGGCTCTCCCACCCGGTGCGCGCATTTTCATAGTGGGCCGTTCTCACGACGCCTGGATGCTCCACCGGGAGAGCCTTCCGCATGAAGGAGCGTGGAATGCGATACGCCTGCGCCGCCCTGCTCGCCCTGTGGTGCCTCGCGTTTTTCTGCACCGAGGACGCCCGCTGCGAAACCCTATCCGAGGCCATGAACGACGTGCTCACGCAGGTCGAGGAGCACCCCGACGATCCTGAAGCGCAGAAACGCGCCGGCATGGGCTACCTCTACCTGGCTCGGGAGGTGGGCGACGATCCCTCCCGCGATGTCTTCGGCTCCCTGGCCGACTTCCACCTGGACCAGGCCGCGCAACTTGATCCTGACGACGATGAGACCCTGACGATGCTGGCGGAAACCGCCGTGCTCAACCAGGATCCATACAAGGCGGCCAACGTCTACGAGATACTGGTGGGCCGGCAAGAAGACCCGGCCGAGGGCCGTTACCTCGTCCCCCTGCAGAGTTGCTACCAGTGGCTCATGGATCCCTGGCGGGCCGTGTCCTTCTACCGCTCCCAGCTCGAACGCATGCCAGCCTGGCCTCAGCTCGAGTTCCTTCTGGCCGTGACGCTGCTGGACATCGACCGCGGCGAGGCCCTGGAAATCATGTGGAAGCTGGCCGGATCGCCGGACACGCCGCCGGAGCTCAAAAAGACGGTGCGCGCAGCCATCAGGGAGGAGTCATGATCCGCTGCTCCTTCGCCTTTGTCCTCACCCTGTTTCTGGCCCTGCTGCTCTGGTCCGCGGCGGCCCATGCCCAGCCGCAGGACTACCTGACCCTGAAGCGCCGGATCTGGGACCGCTGGGAGCAGGTCATGAATCAGTATCCCGCAGGCCCGCAGCGGCAAGCGGCCTTCGAACAATATGTGAACCAGCCTCTGGCCAAACTCGACCCGGACCGCATCAACGACTTCCGGAACGTCTGCCAGGACGCCGGCGTGTCCTACGACGAAAAGCTTTTCTCGGCCGGGTCGCCGCCGTGGAGCAAGAGCTTTAAAAAGGGTGGCGACCTGGACACCCAGGCCCCGGACCTGCGCGCCTACTACCGCATGCGCCGTGCCGCCAAGGCGCGGGGGCTGCAAGTCACGGACAATGGCAACTCGTTCAGCATCGGAAGCCACGAGACCACGGTGCACATGCCGCCCTCACGGTTCAACGGCCCCACCAGTCAAGCCGCATACGAGCGCGCCATGGCCGCGGACCAGGAGGCGGCCGAGTACATTGCCCAGGGCGGCTCCACCACGATTCCCACTGCTAAAGGTCCGGTGACGTTACGGCGCAACGTCCTGCGCACGCCCATGGCCGAGGCCGGAGATTACCTCAAGAAGGCGCACGAGGCCCGCGACTTCCTGGAGGGACCGAACGTCGGCCGCCAGCAGGTCATCGAATCCATGAACTTCAGCAACAAGGCCGTCTACAAAACCGAACAATCGCTACGCAAGGCGGGCATCAATCCGGGCATGGCCATCCACCGCAAGACCAGCGCCGAGCTGGACGCCATGCTGGGCAACCGCAAAGGGGCCGAGGCCGTTGCCTTTGCCCGCAAGCAGAACGAGAACGCCTTCCGCCAGCTCGACCGAATGCTCGTCAAGTCGGCCAAGGCCACGGCGCGGGACATCGCCGACCTGAGAGGCAGAATCATTGCGGCGGAAAAAGCCGGCGACACGGCCAAGGCCGTGGCCCTGCGGCAGCAGCTCGTCAACACCCGCAACCTTATCAACCGCACTGCCTCCCAGGCCGGCCGCCGGGAGATCGTGCGCAAGGTCTTCCAGGAAGGGGATGACGCGGCCAGCGCCGGCTCCAAGGGCGCCAGGTACCTCAAGAAGCTGTCCGAAAAGTTCGGGAAGATGTCGCCTGCACTGAAGAAACTGGGGGGCATCCTGCTCAAGGGCTTCTCCGCTGCGGCCAGGGCTGCCGAGCTCCACGCCCTGTACAAAGAGTATGAAGCCGCCGAGCAGCGGGAGACGGAGTGGGCCCAGAAGATCGGCCGCGATCCTTCCACCGGCGGCATCGCCAAGGAGTTCGTCTTCGGCGCGCTCGGGTTCCACCGCGCCAAAGAAGCCGCCGACCAGGCCATGGCCCGGCAGGGGAAGGACGCCAACCCCTCGGACTGGGAGTACATCAGAACTTTCGTGGCCGTGTACGCCGATCAGAACATCGAGGCTGTCGGCCCGTTGGGCAACGACCCCACGGTGAAACTGGAGGAGTACATGCGCGCGCATCCTGAGTTTGCCAGGAAGTACGGTGTGGTGCTCGAAGACGACGCCATGGCCGACGCTGCGCCACCCACCCCGCCGGAGACGGCCAAGACAAAGCCGGATGCGCCCAATCCGCCAGCCGCGCCGACACCACCGCCCATGGTCGCCGCCTCCCTGCCACCGGACAAGGGTGCAGACGCCAAGGAGAAGAAAGATAACGCACCGGCTCCGCCGCCCATGGTGCGGGCCTCCCTGGAGAATAAGGATGACAATGAGAAGAAGCCGGACAAAAAATCAACAGGCCAGGAGCCGGATGCCAAGACCTCAGACCCCGGTTCGGGGAAGCCGAGCCAGGCCCGGACCACTGGCCCCAAAACGAGGTCTGGCCCCACGCAGACCGCCGGGTTCAAGGCCAACAGGCCGTACACCGTCACGGGCATGGCCCTGGAGACGGAGCAGCGCAAGTGCCGTGTGGGCGCCAAAACATACAAGACCTTCGAAGGGATTGTTGATGGCAGCGGGATGTCCGTGACGGTCAACCAGGACGGCCGGAGCTACATCCTTTCTGGCGAGAGCGCCCGCCTTGTCCTGGAGAAGCAGCGGTTCATCGAACGGCTCGCCTACTGCGGCTACGTGACCACCGGACGATACGCTGGTTTCGGTCCGGGCATCACTCAGGCCGCGCCAGCCAAACCGCAGCCCAAGATCAACTGGAATGTGTGGAAAACTCGTAACAATCCCAGCAAGAAATACAAATGTATCAACTCCTTGTGCAAGGATTGCTCAATGTGGACCCATATCGGCGCTCCCTTATACGACAAGTGCCGCAACTGTCTGGAACAGAACCGACAAAAGCTGCTCTCATGCGGCGGACCTTAAGGGGGTGCTTCATGCGGACCGTATTGCTGACGCTTCTGCTCCTGCCGGCCATGGTCCTTGCCGCCTTTGCCGGCACGTTCGAGGGACTCACGCCGGGCGAGTCCACGCGCGGCGACGTCTACAGAACTCTGGGGCAGCCCACCAAAACCGAGGACAACGGCCTGCAGTGCTGGTTCGATGCCGCGCCGTTCCAGGGCAAATCCATCATGGTGACGTTCCATCCCTCCGGGATCATGGAGCGTCTCCAGCTCGAACCGGCGCAGGCATACTCCAGGAACGACTATGTCTCGTGGTTCGGTTTGAAAAAGCCCTCCCGAGTCTTTGTGGAGAACGGGTTCCGCTACAGCCTGTACGACGGCCAGGGCGTGGCCCTGGCGCAGAAGCCCCCCGGAAACAACGCGCCCGTAGTCTTCTTCGTCCACTACTGGATAGCGCAGAACGGCGCGAAGGACCGCCTGCTGGCACTGTACAACCAGTTCAAGGACGCCCACGCGCGCAAAGACTGCGACGCCATGCGTACGGCGTGGCAGGCCGGGCAGAAGGAGTTCCCCATGGTGGCCCAGTTCCAGCTCGACCAGATACGCGAGGCCGCCACATGCCGACAGCTCACGCCATCCGATACGGAGACACTGCTGCTGGCCGCCGACACGGCCGTATTCCTGAACCCGGACGACGAAAGTTACCGGACGCTGGGGTATATCTACTCGTCCATCGCCGACAATCCGGCCAAGGCGCTGGACGCCTTCTCTCGGGTGAACCTTGCCCGCAACCCGGACATCAACGTCTTCCTCGGCGCGTGCCATCAGAAGCTTGGCCATGCGCAGAAGGCGCGGAGCCACTTTGAGGCATATCTTGCTACGTATCCGAACGGCGAGTATGCCGATATGGCCAAAGCCGGCCTGAAGCAGTTACGATGATCCCGGCAGTGCTGCGGAAGGACCGCAACATAAGCAACACCCTACTGTTCCGGATGATTGAATGAAGACGCCCGAACTTCTCATGTTCAGAACGCCCAGACCTTCAGGGGCATGCGCATGCACAGACCACTCGCACGAAGCTTATTCCGGCTCATGCTCGCCGCAACCGCGCTGCTTGCTCTGAGCGCGCCAACCCATGCCGAGACGGACGCTTACAGCGAGGGGCTGGCCGCGTTCGAGCAGGGCGACTACGCCGAGACGCTGACCATTATCGAACCCCTGGCCAGGGACGGCGACGCCAAGGCCCAGGCGCTGCTGGCCGTGATGTACGACAACGGCCTGGGCGTATCGCAAAGCCAGGAGGAAGCTGCACGGTGGTACGGCTTCGCAGCCGCCCAGGGTGACGCCTACTCGCAGCACATGCTGGGCCGCATGTACCACCTGGGCCGCGGCGTACCGCAGGACGACGAGCTGTCCGCCCGATGGATGCAGAAGGCTGCCGAGCAGGGGAACATCCAGTCGCAGAGGTCGCTGGGCGCGTTCTACCACGAGGGCATCGGCGTGGAGCAGAACCAGGAAGCCGCTTTCCACTGGTTCGAGCAGGCGGCATGGCAGGGCGATACGGAATCGCAGCTCTTTGTGGGGCTGGCCTACGCCCGGGGGGACGGCGTGCACCGCGATCCGATACAGGCCTACATGTGGTTGAGCGTTGCGGAGGCCAACGGCCAGGAGAGCGCGAAAAAATGGAAGGAGCAAGAGGCGCAGGAGATGAACCCGAAACAGCTGGAGGCGGCGAAGAAACACGCCGCGGAATGGCGCCGCAAGGGACCGGAGCACTTCCAGTAAGCGGCTCCAACTCCTTGCCGGAGCGCCGTCAGGAGGATCTCCCCTCCTCCGGACGCCACATGCCGGACAGGCACATCTTCAGATCATCAACCAGCACCGGCTTGGACAGGTAGCCGTCCATTCCCGCATCCAGGAAGCGTTCCCTGTCGCCGCTCATGGCGTAGGCGGTCAGTGCTATTATGGGGATGTTCCTGTTCCCCTCGCCGACCTCCCCGCCCCGTATGACCTTTGTCGCGGCCACACCATCCATGACGGGCATCTGGATGTCCATCAGGACGACATCGTAGACGCCCTTCTCCAGCATCTCCAGGGCGCTTTTCCCGTTGATCGCCGTGGCCACGGAGTGGCCCCACTTCTTCAGTATCACCTCAATACTGAACTGGCTGATCATGTCGTCATCCACCACCAGCACCCGCAATCCCTCCCTGCCGGGATGCATGATCGGCTGCGACGCGGTGCCCCTGTCCAGAGCGTCCTCTTCCACCACGCTGAACGTCATGCCGATATGGAACGTGGTCCCTTTGCCGGGTTCGCTCTCCACGGCCATGTTCCCGCCCATGAGCGTCACGAGCTGCTTCACGATGGCCAGACCCAGCCCCGCGCCCTGATACCGGCGCGTGAAGCTGTCGTCGGCCTGGGTGAAGGAGTCGAAGAGCGTTTCCAGGCTCTCGTCCTCGATGCCGGGCCCCGTGTCGCTGATGGAGAACAGGACGCGCGCCGTGCCCTTGTCTGGGGCCGGAAGCGCGTAGGTGGACACGTCGATGCTGCCGGACTCCGTGAACTTGACTGCGTTGCCCACGATATTGTTCAGAATCTGCTGCATCCTGGAAGGATCGCCGGCCAGCACTGCCGGCACCTTGGGATCGGGGTGGAAGCGCAGGTCCACTCCCTTTTGCCTGCACATGGGGCTGAAGAGCTGGTCCACCGTATCGAAGAGCTCGGCCGGTCGGAACGGCCTGCTCAGTATCTCCATCCGGCCGGCCTCCACGCGGGACAGGTCCAGGATATCCCCCAGCAGACTGGTCAGCCGCTTGGCCGACTGGATGGCCATGTTGACGTAGTGCTGCTGCTCCTGGCTCAGGTTGGTGGTGATCAACAGCTGGTGCACTCCCATGATGCCGTTGAGCGGCGTGCGGAGCTCGTGGCTCATGTTGGCCAGGAACATGGACTTGGCCCTGTTGGAGGATTCGGCCTGGTCCTTGGCCTGGATGAGCCGCGCTTCCAACTGCTTACGCTCTGAAATGTCGCGGACAATGGCCATGACAATCCGTTCACCCAGAAGCTTGGTGCCGCTGACGCTTACCTCCACGTCGATCAGCGACCCGTCCTTGCGGCGATGCATGGTTTCGAACACCATGCTTATCTCACTGAGGTTGGCGAAGTCCCGCCTGACGTCCTCTTCCGTCAATGTGGCTTCGTACTCCCAGGTGTAGAGCTCAAGAACCTCCTCCTGGGTGTAGCCCAGCAGCTCGGCGAATCGCTTGTTCGACTCGATGACGCGGTGCTCCTGGTTGATGAACAAAATGCCGTCCTTGCTCTGCTCCATGAGCACGCTACGGCGCAGCATCTCGGCCTTGAGCTGTTCTTCAGATTTCTTGCTTCCGGTGATATCCAGCATGCTTCCCAGGCATTCCAGCGGGTTGCCGTTGGCGTCCCGTTTCAGACGGACCGAGTTGTAGACCCAGATGTAGGAGCCGTCCGCGCACCGGAATCTATACTCGTGCTGCAGCACACCGGTCTTCAGGAGCTGGTCCATCTCCGACATGACTCGGTCCTTGTCGTCCGGATGGAGACACCCAATCCAGAAGCCTGGGATCGATATAAAATCCTCCGGCGTGTGCCCTGTAACCTCCCGGATGTTCTCGCTGACGAAGGTTGCGGAAAATTTACTATCCACATCGCAGACATAGACCACGGCCGGCACTGCGGACAAAATTTCTTCCTGGCGCTTTGTGGCGCGGTATATCTTACTCTCTGCCTGCTTGAGCTCGGAGATATCCTGGGCATATACAAGGATATATTCCTGTCCTGAGTACTCGATATGGCTGGATGTGATCTGAACCGGGATGGGATAGCCCTTTCTCGGTATGATATCGATATCGAACTGCAATATATCTGGCGGAATGCTCTTGCTTTCAGCATTGGATTCAACTTTGCCAGGGAACCTTGGCGCGATGTCCCAGATGGACAGCTGCATGAATTCGTCGCGCGAGTAATCCAACAATGAGCATGCGATATCATTGACATAGACGACAGATCCATCCGGCTTGATCCAGAATATGCTCAACGCCGCCTTGTCTATGGACTCCTTTGTCAGCAGAAGCTGCCGCTCAATTTCTTTGCGCTCCGTCACATCCCGGAAAAAGCTCACGATCTTCTCACCATCGGAGTCTATGTGCGAGGCGCTTACTTCCACATCGATTATTCTGCCGTCTTTACGCTGGTATTTTGTCTCGAATCGAGAGCCGCCTTCCCGCTTCAATGAATAAACTATTTCATCTATGCGTTGTTTATCAAAATACACGTCAATCTGCCAAACATACATCATCTCCAGTTCAGATGGTGTATATCCGAGCATCTCCGATGCAGTTGGATTGGAATGTGATATTTTTTTGTCACTGCCCATGACCAACACACCGTCAAACGACGTTTCCAATATGATGGAGGCCTCGTACTCATGTCGCTTCCGGTCCGAAACATCTCGTGCGATCCCATAATAATATCGCTCTCCATCCTCCATATACTGCAATGTCTTTATCTCGACTGGAAATTTCGTTCCATCTTTCCGTTCATGTTCAGCGCCAAGAAGCACCGGCTCATTTTCTTCGTAGTCCTTCCAGAATCTATAAAAGCGCTCGGGTGTTGTTGACGTATCGAGATCCCAGATCTTCATCTGCAATAACTCGCTCTTGTCATACCCGGTGGAGGCGCATCCCGCCTGATTCGTATCAATAATATTACCGTTCTTGTCGGCAAGGTAGATCGCATCCGCCGAGTACTCAGCCAGACGGCGGTACGCCCTCTCGCTCTCGCGGGTGATTATCACCGACTGCGTCTTGCGCAGCCTGTTGTCCAACAGCTTGCCGGTCAGCATCGTTCCTAGCGGAAAGATGATGAGGACCGGGAGGGATATTGTGGACAGCGTCTGCCTGGCCGCTTCCCAGGGCAGCGTCAGCATCATGGCCAGCATAGCCACATGGACCACAAGGCCCAGGACGTACAGCTCCCCCCACGAGAATCGCCCCAGGGAGCCGCGCCTGACGCATCGCCAGGCAATGCCGATACCTCCCGAGGCGATGATGACCAAGACGCCTGTGTACGCGCCAATGCCGCCCACGTGCAGACGATACGCCGATGTGGCCACCAGGGTGATGATTGTGGAAAGCCCGCCGAAGTACAGGCCAGAAAGGCTAATGAGAACGGAGCGGGTATCGAAGATCAGACCCGGCTGAAGGGTCCACGGCGTGGACATGATCATCATGCCAATGGCGCTCAGGGCAAGGCCGGCAACGACCTGCCTGGCCAGACTCCTTCCCTGATGCCAGTTGGCGCCCAGCACGTCGAAGATGAGCGCGGCCCCCAATAACAACGCAATGTTATGCCCGAGTGCTAGGTATGTTGTATGATCCACGATGCACTAATCCGATTCATTGCGTCTGGAATGCTCTTGAACTATTTATTCATATGGTGTTCATTTTAACAATTCTGCTAACACATTTTGCTGCTTTGCCATACACTATCGCGTCATCCAACCTGCATTTCCATAAAAAGCATTAGCTTATTGCTCTAAAGACAGCCTACATTGACAAACGGCCTCAATACATCGTCACCACTTGGCTATTAGCACTCTCACTTTCGCAACTCAAGAACTATAACGGCAGCACGTTTATGCGTGCTTTCTCGCATTGTTGGTTTCTCGCCTGGTCATTCTTGGTGGGCAGGCGTTCCTCCCGGCAACTGCGTCATCGCGTCGCGCCATCGAGAACATACGGCCCGGCTCGCCGCTTATGAGCGGGCTGTCTCCCTCACAGTATGAACGATTCAGCCCTGACCGCTGAAACCGCTCAACACACGCCGCTGAACGCCCGGGTGGCCCAGACCAGGGCCTCGGCCCAACCTTGCTTCACATGCGACGGGTCCAGGCCGTGCTCCTGGATGAACGCGTCCACGGCGGACCACTCCGCCCGTTCCAGACAGCGCGCGCTCTCCAGATACTCGTGCAGCCGGCCAGGCTTCTCCTCCAGAGCGTCAGCCAGGCGCTGCTCCAACGACACCCGCGACAACACCTCGCTCATGGGAAGTTGCATCACCACATCCATGAGCGAAATAAGCCCGAGCAGGAAGTAGGAGTCCTTGTCCTTCTCGTCGGCCAGCAGCTCCAGATATTTTGCCCGCGTCATGCTCATCATCAGGAGTTCGGGGGAGGCGTCCTTGGCCTTGAGCTCCGCCACCACGACCAGCCTGAGCCAGTGCTTCACCTGCCCTATGCCGATGAGCCGCACCGCATGGCTGATGGAGGTGATCTCGTGCAGGAAGGAGAACGCCGAGGAGTTCAGAAAACGCAGCAGCCTGTATGCCAGGGACGGATCGGACTGGACGAGCTCCGTGAGCTGTTCGAGGCTCAGCTCCTCGTTGAGCTGCTGGAGGATGCGCAGCTTGCCGGCGGAGGCAGCCGGTGGTCGGCGGCCCTCCAGATTCACAGGCTTGGAAAAGAAGTATCCCTGGAACAGCTCGAATCCCAGGGACTTGCACCGCATGAACGTTTTGGCGTCCTCAACCTTCTCGGCAAGAAGCGTCACCCCTGGGTGGCGGGCTTTCTGCACTACGCCAGGGAGCATCTTCTCATCCACGCCCATCAGGTCCACCTTGATGATAGTCGCCAGCGGCAACAGCTCGTCGAAGGACGGATCGCCTGTATAGTCGTCGATGGCAAAGCTGTAGCCCTCGTCCTTCAGCTTGGCCACCGCCTGCACCAGCTCGGGGGTTACGTCCACACTCTCAAGAATCTCCACCACCACCCTGTCGGGTGGCAGGCCGTACGGCGTGCCGTCCAGGATCAGGTTGGCCGTGAAGTTGATGAGCAGCCGCTGCCCGGCGATCAGGTCTTCGCTGGATCGCAGGAAGCCGCCCGAGGCAACGCTCATGGTGGCGTGCTGCGGATCAACTATTTCGGCTGTACGCGCCTCCTGATTCTGCCGAAACAACAACTCGTAGCCATACACCTCTTTGTCGAGCGTCAGGATGGGCTGCCGGGCGACGTAGAACGTCTCATAGGTCTCCTTGCTCATGCGATATGCTCCCTATCTGGTCATGTATGTTCGCATAGCAGATCGAGTCAACAATAACATCCTGCCTTGATCGCCAAGCTTGTGAATACAGCCCTTTCGGGAATAAGGCAAAACCCGATGCCGAATGCCGGAGCCAGATTCGATTTGCCAGCGGCAGTGCTGCTGCCTGTTTGTGCAGCGCAAAAAGACCCGCCGCGACAGGATTGCAGTCGTGGCGGAACGAGCAGGATTCCAGAAGGATGCGGGTGGGAAATTATGAGAGGTCCGGAGCGATCAGGCCACGCCGTTCTCCCAGGCGTCTTGCGAGTCGTCCTTCAGGCGGATGCGTTCGGGGTGGCAGTAGACGTTCATGCGGCCGCCGCGCAGCCTGCCCACCAGAGTCAGATCGTGGCGCTCGGCCCAGTCCACGGCCATACTTGTTGCTGCGGATATGCCCGCCAGGCAACGCAGCCGCGCGGACACCGCCTTGCGGCAGACCTCGTACGAGATGCGCGAGGTGACCATGGCCACCGAGGCCTTGTGCGTATCCCCGGCGGCGAAGACCGCGCCAAAGGCCTTGTCCAGGGCGTTGTGGCGGCCCAGGTCCTCGGCATGGGCCAGCATGAAGCCATGGGCGTCGAACAGCGCCGCCGAGTGGGTCGCCCCGGTCTGCGGAAAAACAGACTGCTTGCCCTCCATGGTGCGCATCATGGTGTTGAGCATCGAGGGCGTGAAGCGCGCCTCGGGCGGGGGCTGGCGATGTGGACGCACCAGTCCGATGATATCCGCGTCCGGTTTTTTGGCGCGGATATCCAGAAGGCGGTTGGAGCTGGGAGAGAGCCCGACCCTCGCACGCAGGTCGTGTTCGCCGCGATCGATGATGACGCCGCGGATGTCACTGGAAAGGTTGATGATGCCTTCCGTATACAGTGCGCCGACCACGAGTTCGCCCACCATTCCCGGCGAGCACTGGGTGTGCAGGATCGTGCGGCCCTCCGACTCGATGGTCAGAGGGAGCTCCACTGCCAGAAGATCGCTCTCATTCTCTGAGCAGGCCTGGTTCACCCGGTGAATGCGCCGTGCAATAGTCTCGTCCATACCCCCTCCTCCGATCTGACAGCCGTCAGGAGAACGTATTCCAGGTGGCAGGCGACAAGGGGCCGAAGCCCTTTTCCTGCGCAATGATGTCCAGATGCACCAGCGCCAGCGGCAGCGCCTGCAGGTTCGGGTCCTTCTCGTACTCGCGGAGATCCACGCACAGCAGATAGCCCTTGCACTGGCTGCATGTTTCGATGCGCTCGTGCTTGGCTCGTTCCGCGTAGAACACCTCTCTGGAGTGGGGATCTTCATTGCCGCAGCCCGCGCAGGCGTTGCGCTGGAACCGCCAGCTATGACCGCAGAGCCCGCAGTGGAGATGCTTCTTGCCGCCGCCGCCCACCAGGGCCTCCACCTGGACATCGTCCTTGCGGGAAAGCGTGGCCAGACTGGGTGAGGAGCCGCAGACCGGGCAGGAGCCATGCGACCAGCTCGTGCTTTCCAGCTGATCTCCCAGCTGCGATGCCAGCCCGGCAATGGCCGCTCCGGCGATCATCTGCAACGAGAGCATGAGGTAGCCTGCAGGGACTCCAACCGCATTACCGAGGGCTTCCAGCTTCGCGGCGTCGCCGTCCAGCAGGGCGCGGGACGCCTCCCGCACGGAGAGCTCTCCTGTGGCCGCCGCCGTGGCGAGCTTCCGGAACGGCTCGCCGTTGGGGAACGAGGACTCCAGAACCGGCAGCAGCTCGCGCGTGGCATGCAGCAGCCACGGCTCCAGCCGTGCGAGATCGTCCCCGGTCAGCACGGAACCGCCCTGGGCGATGAGCTCCAGGTTGATCTCGGGCAGCGGGATGGGATCGTTTGCAAAAAGGTCGGCAAGGCCGGCACGAATGGCCAGCGGTTGCTCGAAGGCGTCTATAAGGCTGGCGTGGGCTGGACGGATGCGGCGTGCAGTGGCCATGGCGTCCAGGACCGCGTGTGCAGATTCGGTTGCTCCAGGCGTTGTCATCATAAGTATGCGTCACTCGCCGTTGAAGGTGGAGGAAATGCCGGCCCGCGTCACTGGCAGATAGACGCGGGCCGGCTGGCAGGAGCCGATACACTCGAGGAGGAGGCTCAGCCTAGATTGGCGAACACCCGGCGTAACGGTTTTGCAAGTCCGGCCAGGAACCGTTTCCTGTCCATGGGGCTCGCAGAGGCAACAGCGTAGGTGTAGTAGTTCTCGGGGACGTCGGTGAGCAGGTAGATGGCGCTAGTGAAGTCCGGATCGGCCAACATGGCGTTGGGATAGGTCTTCTTCACCTCGGCCAGACGCTTGTTGGCCAAGTCCAGCATGGCCTCGCGCTCGCCGAAGTTCATGGTGCCCGTGGGGCACACCTTCACGCAGGCCGGCAGCATGCCTTCGGAGATACGGCCGAAGCACATGGTGCACTTGGTCAGCACGCCTGTTTCCTCGTTGCGGCGCGGGATGTTGTACGGGCAGGCCTCGCGCACGACCTCGGCGTCCTCGGCGCTCAGCTGGGCGGTCTTTTCCGTGTAGAGCACGGCGCCGGTGGCGTCGTCCTTGAGGATAGCGCCTTCAACATACATGTCGGCCACTTCCTTGCACGGCGGCACCACGCAATGGCGGCATTGGTCCTGGAAGAAGTTCCAGCTGACCACGCCCTTATCGTCTTTGTGCTCGCTGAAGCGGACGATCTTGTAGTTGTTCGGATTGAGATCCGGCGGGTTCTGGTGGGAGCCGCGCTGCAGCGTATGGTTGGCCGGCAGCTCGTGCCATTCCTTGCACGCGAGCTGGCAACCGCGGCAGGCGGTGCATAATGACGTATCAATAAAGAATGCTTTTGGCATTGGCGTCTCCTGTGATCTCCGGGCGGACCGTCATGGCCCGCCCGGAGTCGCTGGTTAAGCGAGTTCGCTGAGCGAGTCCGCCTTACGGACGTTGACGCAGCAGGCTTTGTACTCGGGGATGGTGGTGTTGGGGTCACCGACCGCGGGTGTCAGCCTGTTGGTCGAGTCGCCGCACTTGGGCGTGGTCCATCCGAAGCAGAACGGCATACCGACCAGATGGACGGTTTTGCCCTGCACCTGGAATGGCTTGATGCGGACCGTGACCATTGCGATGGCCTCGGCCCTGCCGCGCGCGCTCTCGATAATAACGCCGTCGCCGTTTTTGATGCCCTTCTCTTTGGCCAGCTCGTGGCTCATTTCCACATAGAGCTGGGGTTCGGTTTCCAGCAGGTTGGGCACATTGCGGGTTTCACCGCCGCCGCACCAGTGCTCGGTCACACTGTAGGTGGTGAGCACAACAGGGTACTTGGGATCGGCGGGCGCAGCCAGCACGTCCATGTCGCTGCCGACGGACTTGTAGCAGGGGTTGTGCAGCTGCGTGGAGAACGGATGACTCGCAACGGGCGTTTCCACCGGCTCGTAATGCTCGGAGAACGGACCTTCCATACGTCCGGGGCCGTAGATCTGGCCATAGCCGTTCTTTTGCATGATGAAGGGATGCTTACCCTTGCCGGTTGCCAGGGGCGGCCAGCCGCCGTCGGGCACGTCGCCCACCCACTTCTCGCCGGTCCACTCGATGACCGCCTTGTCCGGGTTCCACGGCTTGCCGTTGAGATCCACGGAGGCACGGTTGTAGAGGATGCGGCGGTTAACCGGCCAGCACCAGGACCAGTTGGGATAGAGGCCGATCTTGGCCTGCATCTCGGTCTGCTTGGGATCGCGGCGCTTCGACTTGTTGCCGTCCTCCTCGGTGAAGCTGCCGGCGTAAAGCCAGTTGAGGCTCATGGTGGCGCCGTCGTCGGTCAGAGCGGTGAAGGAGGGCACGAGCTGGCCCTTCTTGTACTGCTTGTTGCCGACCTTGGTGTCCTTGGTGAAGAAGCCGTTGATCTTCTTGCAGACTTCCTCGGCGTCATACTTCTCGGGCCAATCGAGCCAGGTGACCGCCTCGGGCAGCACGCCCCCTTCCTTCTCGTACTTCTTCTTGAGGATGTTCATAAGGGGCACGAACATCTCGCCGAAGGTGACAGCGCCTTCCGGCGGATCGATGGCTTTGTAGTGCCAGAGCAGCCAGCGGCCGGAGTTGGTCACCGAGCCTTCCTTCTCCACGCGGTGCGCGGACGGCAGCAGGAAGACCTCGGTCTTGATCTTCTTGGGATCAACGCCGGGACGGTGCCAGTTGTCCGTGGTTTCGGAGTGGTGCAGCTCGGCCGTCACCAGCCAGTCCAGGTTGTCCAGAGCCTTGCGGGTCTTGTTGGAGTTGGCCATGGACTGCATGGGGTTCAGGCCGATGATGAAGCCACCCTCGATCTCGCCGCGGTACATGCGATCGAAGAGGAAGATATACGAGTAGTCCTCGCCCTTTTCGATCTTGGGCAGCAGGCCGTAGCAGAACTGGTTCTCCGCGGTAGCCTTGTCGCCGTACCAGGCCTTGAGCAGGCTGACAAAGTACTTGGGCTTGTTCTGCCACCAGTTGGCGCTTTCCGGATCATGGCTCACCGGCGTGTTGGCCTTGTTGTAGTCGTCCAAGGTCTGCCAGGTGTTGTTGGGCATGGCCATGTAGCCGGGGATGATGTGATACAGCAGGGTGTGGTCCGTGGACCCCTGCACGTTGGGCTCGCCGCGCAGGGCGTTGATGCCGCCGCCTGCGATGCCGATGTTGCCCAGCAGCAGCTGAATGATGCCGGCGCTGCGGATGTTCTGCACGCCCACGGTGTGCTGGGTCCAGCCCAGTGCGTAGAGCACGGTGCCGGCCTTGGTGCCTGTACCGGTGCTGGCGTAGTTCTCGTACACACGCATCAGATCGTCCTTGGAGACGCCCGTGATGTCCGAGACCTTGTCCAGGGTGTAGCGCGAGTAGTGCTGCTTGAGCAGCTGGAACACGCAGCGGGGATCCTGCAGCGTGGCGTCGCGCTTGGGCACGCCCTTGTCGTCCAGGGCGAGGTTCCACTTGGAGCGGTCGTAGCTGCGCTTTTTGGGATCATAGCCGCTGAACAGGCCGTCCTTGAAAGCGTAGCCATCGCCGACGATGAGGCCGGCGTTGGTGTAGTTGACCACGTAATCCTTGAAGTACTTCTCGTTCTCCAGGATATAATGGACCATGCCGCCCAGGAAGGCGATGTCTGTGCCGGAACGAAGTGGTACGTGGAAATCGGAGCGGGCCGAGGTGCGCGAGAACTTCGGGTCCACGTGCATCACGGTCGCGCCGTGGGCTTTTGCGTCAAGCACCCACTTGAAAGAGATGGGGTGGTGTTCGGCAGCATTGCTGCCCATTATCAGAATGGCATCGGCATTTTTAATGTCGATCCAGTGATTCGTCATCGCGCCGCGTCCGAACGACTCTCCCAGAGCCGCAACTGTGGCGCTGTGTCAAATACGGGCCTGGTGGTCCATATGGACGACGCCCAGGCTTCGCATGGCTTGATGGATAAGTGCGCACTCTTCGTTGTCGGCGTGGGAGGTGCCGAGAACGAACATGCCGTCGAGTCTGTTGACCGTGTCTCCCGCGTCGTTCTTTTCCCTCAGATTCTTGTCGCGGGTGTTCTTCACCAACTGGGCGATGCGCTCAAGCGTCCAGTCCCAGTCCTTTTCCACCCACTCCTCGCTATTGGGAGCGCGGTACAACGGCTTTTTGAGCCGATCGTCGTTGCGGGTCATGCTGAGCATGGCCGCGCCCTTGGCGCACAACGCGCCCTGGTTGATGGGGTAATCCGGATCACCCTCGGTGCCCACCAGTTCGCCGTCCTTCACGTACGCCACAAGGTGGCAGCTGACGGAACAGAAGGGACAGACCGTGATGACTTCCTTGGCCCCGTCGATCTTCAGGTCCGCCGCGTACGCTTCCGAAGGCGCCAGGTTGAGACCCAGCTGCCCCAGGGAAGCGCAAGCAACGCCCGCCCCGGTGAGCTTCAGAAAAGTCCGCCGTTTCAACTCCATAATGTCCTCCTTGGCCTGCACCCCGCCGAACATGCACGGCGACCGCCGGTCCACAGTGGTACGGTAAAAATTCCTCAGCCTTTGGGAAAACCTACCACCTCAGCCCGGTACCGGCAATAATAAATTCAACTATTTTAATATGTTAACACAAGCATACCTGTTTAATTTAACCACTTACTCCCCGTACCGGTGCACCGCGAACGGAAACATGGCCGCGCTCGACGCCGCCTTGTTCTCCACCTCGTCGTAAAGCTTGCGGAAATCCGCCACGAGATCCGCGGCGAAGGGCGTGAGCTTATAGCCCCGGCCGCCGCACACCTTTTCCAGCAAGGGCTCGGCCAGCGCCTCCTCCGTGGTCTTCAGCTTGCCCCAGGCGGCGCGGTAGGACATGCCCAGACGCTCCGCCGCCTTCTTCAGGGAGCCCTCGTCGCGGATGGCCTCCAGCAGAAGCAACCGGCCCAGGCCGAGCATCACGCCATCCTCCGTCTCCAGCCACAGACGCAGCCGGACGACCGGGTGCGGGCCGTTATTCCGGCCACCCGGCGAAGGCGAAGGACGAGGCTTGCGGCGTTTCATGATCCGGTTCCTGCTCCTATGTCCCGAAAGAGCACTTGGGGTAGACGCAGACGCGGCACTCGCGGCACAGCCCACCGTTGGCCAGCGAGGAGAGATTCGCCCGCGTGATCTCCAGCCCGGCCAGCAGCCGCGGCAGCAGGATGTCCAGGCTGGTGGTCTTGTGGAACAGTGCGCACGCCGGCGTGCCCAGAATGCGTATGGGGCCGCGGCGGGCCACCAGGGTCATGGCGCCGGGCAGCACCGGCATGCCGTAGAGCATGTCCGTCACTCCGGCCTGGACCAGGCCCTGGCGCGTCACGTCGTCCGGGTCCACGGAAAGGCCGGCCGTGGTCAGGAGCAGCTCGCATCCCTCGGCGGCGAGCCGCTCCACAGCCGCGGCGATGCGGTCCGCGTCGTCCGGCTCGATCATCGTCTGGAAGGGCTCAATACCGAAGGCCCCCAGCTTGCCTGCCATGGTTTCGGCGAACTTGTCCTCGATGCGGCCCTCGAAGACCTCGGTGCCAGTGATCAGCACCGCAGTTTTGGGCTTGGCCAGAGGATGCATGGAGAACAGCGGCCCGGACTCCAGCAGGCCCAGGGCCGTGCGGAAGTGGTCGCTTGAAATATACAGGGGGATGGCACGGGTGCCGGCCACGCGAGTGCCGGCCGTGACCACGCTGCCCGACTTGCGGCAGGCGGCCATAACCTGCGGCAGGCAGTTGAACCGCTCCAGCCGTTCGACATCCGCCAGGAACAGGCCGTCCTCCTCGGCGATGAGGTTCACCTTGCCCTCGCGCGGGGAGCCCTCGGCGACAACGCCGGGACCGGACATGGCCTTGGCGAATGCCTCGGCCGCCGTGTCCTCGTGCACCCAGTCGCCCTCGGGCTGGTTCTCTTCCAGATAGATGTTGGCGCGGCCGATCTGCTGCAGCCGGCAGACATCGCCGATGTCGATCATCTGCCCCTTGCGCAGGAACACGCCCTTGGACACGCCGGGCTCCACACGCGTCACGTCGTGCGCGATGCGCCGGCCCACAGCCTCGCTCAGCGGCACGGCCCGAAGCGCCGGTCCGGCGCTCTCAACGGATTCGCTCGCATACGGGGCCTCGCCCTGGCAGCCGCGGCACACCCCGCCGTGCTTGAGCGGGTACGCCTCCTTGCAGATTGGGCACTCGCCGATGGCGCCCTTGCCGCGGCGCTGCATCATGCTCTCACGCACCTGCACGGGCTGAATCGTGAGCAGCGAGCGTCCGTGCAGCCGGATGGCCTCGCGCAGCCCATCTGAATCCTGCTCCGGCTTGGGCAGCTTCTTCATCAGCCAGATGTCGATGTCTTTGTGCTTTGCCAGCTCGTCCTGATCGAGACCGATGCGCACGCCCTCGCCGGTGTGCTTGTCGTACAGGGTGACGGCGTAGCGGCCCAGGTTGATGACCTTGAGCCAGCCGTTACCGATGGTGCATGGGGTGAGCATCTGCACGGCGTCCGGCAGGCACCACGAGGTCTCGCTGATCGCGTCGAAGAGCACGCCCTCGGGCATGTGGCGCATGGCCTCGTCCACCATGATGCCGCCAAGCAGCAGACCAGGGGCCGGGTAATTATGAAATGCCCGCGCGGCCTCGATGAATTCTTCGAATGAGTACGGCCCGATGGAGGACCCGGCGGACTTGGGCTCATACGCTCCGACCATGGTTTCTGACATGCGCACCCTCCGGAAGTTGGCATAAAATTATTATGTCAGAATTGACATAATAGCAATTCCAGAGATGCCACAGGGGTCATAATGCGTCAATAAAATGTCCAACAGGCATCGTATGTTAAAATAAACACAAGCCCTTTACATATTGAATTTCTCTATCTGACCCATCAGCATATGCCCAGGCTAACGAAATCGACACACTTTCATTGGGCCTTCAATGCATGCAGCTTCGGCATTGACACAAACAATTCGCTTTACTTTATCCGCAACCTTCCCTATCCAAGCGCCTCGCACAAGGGTCTTCCACCCTTCACACAGGAGAACCACCTTTCACAAACTGCACCAATTCTATCTAGCTGGGGCACAATACAACGCTTCTCCGTTGGCTACATCCCGCAACGGCTGATGTCCGCGTGTTTTTAATGTTATAACTCACTGCGGAGCAATATCTTATCTTTGTTATACGTGTCTTAAGGCTTTACGAAACTTTTTTCCAGAACTTGTTCTTTGGCTGGGAAATGCACTATCTACTGCACCACTTCATCAGTGCCGATATTGCGATTCTGACTACATTCACCTCTTTCGCGCACGTGTACTGCTACAGACCGAACGACGGGGCGTCTCCGCCATGCATTTTCTTATGTGTCGGGCAATTGTACCAGTACTTCAGGGGGGATTTATGGTATCTGAGATGCGCACCCGTTCGTTACTCAATTCCATCAGCATCAAGCTCAAACTCCTTATCGGCTTCGGAATGACACTGCTGCTTCTCTGTGTCGTTGCCTGGGTGGGGAACATGGGTCTCGGCGAAGCCCGCGACGGTACTGTGCGGTACAGAAACATGGCGCGGGACGCCAACCTCGCCGGCCGGATGCAGGCGAACCTCCTTCTGGCCCGAATGAGCGTGAAAAACTACATGATTTCCGCCAGTGACGAGTCCCTGGAGGAATATCGCCATCGCATGGACCTGCTGCAGGGGTTTCTGCAGACCGCCGAGACGGAGATCATGGACCCTGAGCGGGCAAAATTGGTCAGCGACGCCAAGGCAAAGCTGGAGGAATACCTGGCGGGCTTTGAAGAGCTCAAGTCGATGAGCGCCGCCATGGTCGAGCACGTCGCCGCCATGGATAAGTCGGGCGAACAGATGACGAACGCCATCCGCCAGATCGCCGAGTACTGCGCGCAATACGAACTCTTCAGCTGTCTGGACACTGTTTCCGAGATCAACAACCACCTGATGCAAGGCCGTCTCGCCATGGCCTCTTATCTCTGGAACACCCACAATCCAGCCGACGCCCAGAAGGCGCACCAGGAGCTCGCAACCTTTCAGAAGCTTATCAAAGAGCGCGACGATTCCGGTGAGAGCTCAAACGTGCGAGCGCTCTACGAGACGCTGTTTGCTTCCTCAGAGGAGTATCTCGCAGCAAGCTACGCAGAAATGGAATTGGCCGAGAAGCGCAAGACCGTCATTGACGGGACACTGGACCGGCTGGGCCCGGTCATCGCCGACGACTTCGAAAAGGTGAAGCTCTCCGTGATTGCCGAGCAGGACAAGCTCGGCCCGGTTCTTCAGGCCAGAAATCAGAAGCTGAACCGAACCATCCTGATTGTCAGTGTGATCGCACTGGCACTTGGTGCCTGCATCGCCATTCTCCTGTCCCTCACGATATCCCGCCAACTCGGCAGGGCCATGCGCTTTTCCCAGGCCATCGCCGCCGGCGACTTTGGCGCCACGCTCGACATTCACGGCCGTGACGAGGTCGCCAGGCTGGCCCAGGCAATGCGTATGATTCCTGAGACCTTGAACAAGGTTGTGGACGAGTTCTCCCGCGTGAGCCTGAAGATCCGGCACGGCTATCTGTATGAACGCGGCGATACGGCGCCGTTCCAGGGCTCATTTGCGGAAATCGTGGCTTCAACGAACCACATCGCCGATGCGTACTCGCATTATCTGGACGAAGTCCCGACTCCGGTCATGACCATCGATAAATCATTCAAAGTCCGGTACATGAACAAGGCCGGCCTCGACATGGCCCGGACCGACAAAAAGTCGATCCTCAACGCCAGATGCAGCGACATCTTCCGGACGCCAGACTGCGGAACCCGAAGCTGCGCCTGCCAGCACGCCATGGACACCATGGACAAAACGTCCAGGGAGACACAGGCAAGGCCGGCGGATCTGAATCTCGATATTGCCTACACGGGCATTCCCATCATGGAGAACGGTTCGGTCATCGGGGCCATCGAGGTCATGGTGGACCAGACCGAAATCAAGAACACACAACGCAGGATTCTCGACGTTGTCGAGCAAGCGAACAGCTTGTCCGACCGCCTGGCCTCCTCGGCCGACGAGCTTGCCGCCCAGGTGGAACAGATCAACCAGGGAACGGCAAATCAGCGCGACCGCGTATCCGAGACCGCCACGGCCATGGAGGAGATGAACGCAACGGTCATCGAGGTCGCCAAAAACTCAAGCGAGACCTCGCAGAACTCGTCCCGGACCAGAGACAAGGCCCTGGAAGGCGCAGACATCGTTCAGCAGTCCATGGCCGCCATCTCCAAGGTAAGCGCTTCGACCGAGGAGCTGCTCGCCAATATGCAGACCCTGTCGGAACGTTCTGAATCGATCGGCTCGGTGATGAACGTCATTTCCGACATCGCCGACCAGACCAACCTCTTGGCGTTGAACGCCGCCATCGAGGCGGCTCGCGCGGGTGAAGCCGGCCGCGGATTCGCCGTGGTTGCCGACGAGGTTCGCAAGCTGGCAGAGAAGACCATGGCCGCAACCGGCGAGGTCGGCGCCAGCATCCAGGCGATCCAGGACGCGACCCGCAAGAACGCCGCCAACATGCAGGAAGCCTCCGAAGAGGTCGGGAAGGCTTCAGACCTTTCCGTCCAATCCGGCAGTGCGCTCCGGGAGATCGTGCAGTTCATGGAGATCAATGCGAATCAGGTGGAGAGCATCGCCACTGCGGCCGAGCAGCAGTCCGCCACTTCGGAAGAGATCAGCCGCGCCGTCGACGAAATCAGCACGATCACCAACGAAACCGCGGAGAGCATGAGGCAGTCGGCCATCGCCGTCCAGGAGCTGGCAGACATGTCCAATGACTTGAGCACGCTTATGGCCAGGCTGAGCAGCTAACCGGCACCCCGGCTGCTTCTGGATTCCGCATACGCATCGGCGCCCGTTTGCCATGGCCCTGGTGGAGAGCAATCGCCTTTCTACCAGGGCTGGCGCCTGTGCACCCGTTCCGCGCTTTCCGATGTTCCTTTGTTCCTTGGGAACGCATCAGCCCCACGCGGCAAGCCGGGCGCACGTCGCGAAATCGCTCAACAATACCTCGGCATTTTTGCCGGCCGGCAACGACGCGCTCAGCCTTGCATCTCCGAAGCCAGAATCGTGCGGATGGACTCGGCCAGGCTGAGCACCTTGAACGGCCTGGCGCACCCGATCTCCCGGACGGCGCGCGGGCAGGAGTCGGTCAGCCAGAAGTGCTCGAACCCTGCGTCGATGAACCGTTCCCAGGATTGATTCGGGAAGACGCCGTGGGTGGCGTAGGCGCTCACCTGCGCCGCGCCCACCCTTTTCAGCATGTCCTTGGCTGCGATGAGGGTGGAGCCGGACTGGACCAGGTCGTCGATGATCACGGCGTGGCGGCCTTTGGGATCACCCTCGCGCAGGAAGATCTTCCGCGTGCCGTTCTCGCGCCGCTTCATGCACACGGCCTGGCCAAAGCCCTCGAAGATGCTGCCGAACCGCTTGTAGGCGCCGTCGTCCGGGAAGACCACGATGGGGTTTTCGAGCTGTTCGATCTCTTTCTTCACCAGCGGCAGCGCCGTCTCCAGCCTGGGGATGACCTGATCGCTGAAGTAGAACCGTTCCTGCAGGGCGTGGATGTCGTAGATAAGGACCTGTGGCGCGCCGGAGATGGTCATGGGCACCACGGAGAGCATGCGCGCCAGAGTGGCCGCCGTGGCGATGCGGCCGTCGCGGTCCACACGTTCCATGGTGCCGGTGGGGAAGTACGGCAGCACCACCTTGAAGGAGCGGACGCCGTACCTGGGCACCTCGTAGATGAGCGAGAGCTGCGGGAAGATGTCCGCGGGCGAATCGAAGGAGGCGAGCATGGCCACGTCGTTGTTGCGCAGGCACTCCATGTGCTCGACCCACAGATCGGGGTAGCCGTCGGGAAAGGACTTCCACTGCACCGAGCCCAGGACGAACCGCGAGTCGCCCTCGGCGATGCGCCTGGCCAGCGCCTCCATCTGTGGAGCATACAGGAGCGTGATCATGACCGGGTCGTAGCCCTATTCCCGGTATTCGTCAAAATCCCCTGGCCGGACAGCACACCGAAAAAGCCCTGCTTCCCAGTGTACGGCTGGTTGGCAGGGCTTTTCTTCTGGCCGGGGGCCGTTTTTGGAGGGGCGCGTCATGCGTCGACATCCTTCAACACCTGGCAGCGATTTATTGAACGCCACCTGCTCCCAGCGCCGGCGGCTTTCGCATCAAAAAAAAGTGAAAGTGTGGGAACGAAGCGGGGATTATGCGAACTCCCCGCTCCGTTTGTGGGGAGGCAATCTACATCGCGGCCATGAAGGTTTTGTACCGTTCCGTCAGGACCACGAGATCGACAGCATAGGCAATAAACTTAAAGCCCTGGGAAATCCGCAGCTTTGCGTCTTCCTCGTTGCGCACGTACGTGCCCGTGCACATGCCGGCCTCGTTGCAGATGTTGGCGAAGTGGGCAATGGCCTCCTTGACAACCGGATGGTCCAGCTCGCCCGGGTAGCCCAGGGAGACGGACAGGTCGTAGGGGCCAAGGAAGATGCAATCCAGGCCAGGCACCTTCACGGCGTCCGGCAGGATGTCCAGAAACGCCTTGGTTTCGCAGTGGACGATTGTCAGCAGGTCGTCATTGGCCGTCTTGAGGTATGATTCGAAGTTCTTTCCGAATCCGGTGGCGCGGGTGGGGGCCACGCCGCGCGCGCCTGCCGGCGGGTACTTGCCGTACTTCACGGCCAGCTCGGCTTCCTCCACCGTGTCGATCTGCGGAACTTCCACGCCGCAAGCGCCCTGGTCCAGCGCACGCATAATGTACGCGCGATTGAGCATCCGCGGCCGGATGATCAGGGAAAGACCACAGGCGTCGCCTTCGGCGAGCATGGCCTCGGCAAGGGAGTCGTCGATGCCGGCGTGCTCCAGATCAATGATGCCGAAATCCATGCCCGCGTTCGAAAGCACCTGCGGAATACAGGATGCAGCAATGTTGATAAAGCTGCCGAATACCGGTCCTTTTTTGAGCTTTTCTTTTAATGCTTTCTTCTCTAGCATGTGAAGACTTCCTTCATATTGATGAGTTATGAGGGTTGGCAGAGCACTTTCTGCGTGAAGAGGGGACACGGCGGCCACCGTGCCCCTCTTTGTTTAGGACTTTGCCTTGCCAATCACCTCGCGGTTGACCACATTGTAGGGCTCGCCGCCGGTAAGAAACGTCACGGCGGTTTCACCGGCCATACGCTTCAGCGCCTCGAAGGACTCCAGCGAGCGGTAGGCGATGTGCGGAGAAAGCACGACGTTGTCACGTCCGAAGAGCTGGCTGCAGAGCTCCTTGGGCGGTTCTTCTTCCAGCACGTCGAGGGCGATGCCCGCCAGCTTGCCGCTGTCCAGGGCGCGGAGAACGGCCGCCGTATCGATCAGAGCGCCCCTGGCCGTATTCACCACGAACAGTCCGTCCTTGGCCTTGGCCAGGTTCTCGTCGTTGACAATGTGGATGGTCTCCGGGGTAGCCGGGGCCATGACGGCCATGACGTCGGACTCCCGGAACAGCGTGTCCAAATCGACCTTTCGGGCGCCTGTCTCCTCGAAGAACTTGTCGGGCAGGAACGGGTCGTATGCCAGGAGCGTGTAGCCCAGCACCTTGGCGAACTCGCCCAGCTTGCGCGCGATGCGCCCATAGCCCAGCAGGCCGAGCTTGCGCAGGGAGACGCGGCGCATGGTGTAACCTTCGTCCTCGCTCCACACGCCGGCATGCACGCGGCTGCTGTAGAAGACGATCTTGCGTTCCAGAGCCAGGATATCGCCCAGGGCGTGGATGGCCACTTCTTCGACGCCGTAGTCCGGCACGTTGCAGGCGTAGATGCCGTTCTTGGTGTGGTCCTCCAGGTTGAGGTTGTCCACGCCGATGCCGCAGCGCACCACCATCTTCATCTTGGGCAGCTTGGAGAGCACCGCGTCATCGAGCTTGACGTAGATGCACAGACAGGCGTCCGCATCCTGGGCCTTTTCCACCACTTCTTCAGGGCTGTTGCAGTCCAGCACCGCAAAGTCCACGCCCTTTTCCTTGCACAGCTTTTCTACTTCCGCGTACGCGCCTTCAGGGTAATGATGTCCGTCCAGGACAACGAGCTTACTCATATCATTCACCTTTTCTCAGTTAATTTGCATTGAGCAGATGCACCAGGACCATGGTGATCTGCGGGAAGATGACTATAAGCGCCTGGGCCAGCAGCATGACGCCGATCCACGGCAGGATGGCCTTGGCCATTTCATCCAGCGATATGTCGGCTATGCCGCATGTGACAAAGAGGTTCACGCCCAGTGGCGGGGTGATAAAGCCAATGGCCAAGTTGGTCACCATCATGATGCCGAAGTGGATGACGTCCACCTGCACGCCCATCACGACCGGCAGGAGTATGGGAGCCAGAATGATGATGGCGGCCAGCGTCTCCATGATGCAGCCGACGAAGAGCAGCAGGAGCATGACGAGGAGCAGGACGATGAGCGGGCTGCTGGAGAACGAGGAGATGCCGTTGGCAAGGGTGTCCGGCACGCGGTTGATCGTCAGGATGCGGCCGAAAGCCGTGGCCGTGCCGATGATGATCAGGATGGTCGCCGTGGTCAGGGCGCTGCGGGACAAGATCTGCGGAATGTCCTTCAGCTTCAGGTCCCGGTAGACGAACAGGCCCACGACCAGGCCGTAGATAACGGCGATGGCGGCGGCTTCTGTGGGGGTGAACACGCCGGAGTAGATGCCGCCGAGGATGACGACCGGCACGAGCAGGGCCCACTTGGCTTCCCAGAAGATGGCGAAACGCTTGGCCCACGGGACCCTCTGGTCGTCACAGCGGTACCCCCTCTTGCGGGAATAGATGTACGCCCAGCCCATGAGCAGCGAACCGATGAGAATGCCCGGGAAGATACCGCCGATGAACATGTCGGAGATGGATGTGTTCACCGCCACCGCGTAGATGACCATCGGGATGCTGGGGGGGATGATCACGCCGATGGCGCCGGCCGTGGCGATAAGGCCGCAGACAAAGCGCTTGTCATACCCCTGCCGCAGCATTTCCGGAACCATGATGCCGCCGATGGCGGCCACTGTGGCGGGTCCGGAGCCGGAGATCGCGGCAAAGAACATGCACCCGAGGATGGTGACCAGGGCCATGCCGCCCGTGGTTGCGCCGACAAAGGCGTTGGCCGCGCCGAGCAGGCGCCGCGATATTCCGCCCGTGCCCATCAGCTCGCCGGCAAGAATGAAGAAGGGGACGGCCATGAGCGGGAAGGAATCCAGCCCGGTGGTCATGCTCTGCGCGAGATACCGCAGGCTTACGACATCTGATTGCAGGATCGCGGCGACTGCGGAAAGCCCCAGGGAGATACCGATCGGCACGCGCAGCAGCAGACAGACAATCAGAGCGACGAAAAGTACTAGTGTTGTCATGATGACTCCTAACCCGCAGCTTTCTCTATTTCACCAAAGTTGCCCTGCTGAATCAGCTTCACCTTCTTGTATATCGACTGCAATAGCCTGAAGCACACCAGTGTAAATCCGACAGGCAGTGCGCAATAGACTAATTGCATTGATATTTCCAGGGCTGGAGTCGTTTGACCTGTAATACCTATTCGCTGAACAACCTCTGCACCATACCGCACGATGATGACTGCAAACGTTAAGAACAGCACATCTGCGAGAACAGATAAATAGGCTGCTTTCTTTTCCGTCAGGAACAGATTGATGGCATCGATGCTGATGTGCCTTTTCTTCTTCACTCCGTAGCTGATGCCGATGTTTACCATCCAGATAAACAGATACCTGGCGAGCTCCTCGGACCAGGACAAAGAGTCCTGCATCACATACCGCATGATGACCTGAAGTCCGACGAGGAATGTCATCCCTGCAAGAAGAATTACAACGATTACTTCTTCCAGATATTGATCCACCATCTTTAAGACACGCATGTCCGCCTCCATCCGTGCCGGAGCCAGATACTCCGGCACGGTGTTTCCAATCGAAGGCCCTCCAAAAGAAGTCTTCGCTCAATTCAAAGGTCGGGAACAGAAGTCGTGCGGACTACTTCAGCACTGTATTCCGGAAGATCTCGATGGTCTCAGGAGAGACGCGCTCTTCAGCCATCTCGAGGGCAGGTTCGATGGCGATGCGGAAGGTGCTGCGTTCTTCGGGCGTGAGGTCGGCGAACTCGATGCCGCTGTCCAGGATGCCCTTGCGGCACTTGTCTTCCAGCTCGACGGCCAGGTTGCGCTGGTAGTCGCGCATCTCTTTGCCCGTGGTGAGGATGATCTCGCGTTCTTCGTCGCTCAGATCGTCCAGGAACTCCTTGTTGATGACCGGAATGTAGGAGGTGAAGATGTGGCGGGTGTTGGAGATATACTTCTGCACTTCAAAGAACTTGCAGTTGTAGATCAGGGCGTAGGGGTTTTCCTGGCCGTCCACGGTGCCCTGCTGCAGCGCGGTGAAGACCTCGCCGAAGGACATGGGCGTGGGGTTGGCGCCAAGCGCTTTCCAGGCGGCCATGTGGATGGGGTTCTCCATGGTGCGCAGCTTGATGCCTTCCAGGTCCTTGGCTTCGCGGATGGGGCGGATGTTGTTGGTAATGTTGCGGAAACCGTTTTCCCAGTAGCCCAGGTTCACGATGCCCTTGGCGGCCATCTTCTTGTCCAGGGCCTGGCCCAGCGGACCGTCGAGCGCCTTCCACACGGCCTCGCGGGAGGGGAACGTAAAGGGTACGTCCAGAACGAAGAGATCGGGAACGAAAGCGGCCAGAGGAGAGCTGGAGCCGGAGCAGCAGGTCACGTCGCCGAGCATGACGGCTTCGTACAGCTCGCGGTCGTTGCCGAGGGCCGCATTGGGATAGATTTCGACACGGATGTCGCCGTTGGTCCTGGCTTCGACCTTTTCCTTGAAGAAGACCCACGCGAGATGCATGGCGTCGGTCTCGGGCGTTGCATGACCTACCTTGATGACTTTTTCTGCATGAGCCGACTGTACGGTTACTGCCAGAAGCAGAGCACACACCAAAAGGGCTAATACTTTCGTCGCTTTCATTCGATGCTCCTCAAGGGGCTAAAGGGACGTTGACAATGCACGCCAAGGCAGACTGGCGAACTGGATACCTTACCTTGTTAGGACGTATTCGACGGATTGAGCAGAGAGGCGATCCGCTCCTTCAACAGTGCGACGCCATCGGCCTCTTTCGCGCTCAGATCCACGCGCGGCGGTCCCATGGGGAAGCCGCGAGCCTCCAGACCGAGCTTGAAGCCGACGGGGAAAGCGGCGCCGAACATCATGGCGCGGATGGGTTCGAGAATGCTTTCCTGAAGGACTCTGGCTGCTTCATACTCTCCAGCCTGGAAAGCGCCGTAGATCCCGGTCATGACCTCGGGCATGATCCCGGAGGTGGCCGTCATGCAGCCCTTCCCGCCCATGTGCAGGCTGGCCAGCAGACCTTCCTCGCGGCCCGTGAGCATGGCGATCTCGCCGCCGGCCTCGCGCGCACTGTCCTTGTAGTGGAGAAAATCCACGATGCTGCCGCTGGAGTCCTTCATGCCCACTACATTGGGCAGACACGCCAGACGCCCCACGACGTCGTACGGCAGCGGCTGCGAGAACAACGGAATGTTGTACAGGATCACAGGCATGTTGCTTTCTTTGGCCACACGGACAAAGAACTGTTCCATCATGGATGTTGTGGCCTTGTAATAGTACGGCGCTGAAGCAACGACTGCGGCGCAGCCTATCTTGTTGGCATGATGCGCCAGGCTGATCGCCTCATCGGCCGTCGTGGCCGGAACACCCGGCGTTACAGGCACCCTGCCCCCTGCCTGATCCACCACAATGTCCATCAGGTGGCACTTCTCCTCATGGCTCAGGTGGATAGCCTCACCACACGAGCTTACGGGGAAAAGGCCGTGCAGACCCTTTGTGATCATGAACTCCACCATTTCACGCAGGACCGGCTCGTTGATCTGCCGGTCTTCCGTAAACGGGGTGAGCATGGCTGGATAAATTCCTTCGAGAGCAAACACGTTCAATTCCTTCGTTGTTGTTATCTCGTGGGCAAACGCACACCCAGACTGTGCGAAAGCTGTCGTGATACTTCCATGAGGCTGTGGGCGAGCTCCTCCATGCGGCGGTATGGAACCTGGTTCGACGGGCCGGCCACACTCAGGGAAAGGGGCGGTCCCTGGATTCCGTACACCGGCGTGCCGACGCATCGCGTGCCGGCGTCGGCCTCCTCGTCGTCAATGGTCCAACCCTTGCGCCGGGCCTCCTCGATGTGCTCGATAAAAGCCTCGCGCGTGATGATGGAGTTCTTCGTGGCCTGATGGAGGGGCAAGGTCCGCACAAGCTCATTGAACAGCTCGGGGCCTGCGGAAAGCAGCAGGCTCTTGCCGAGCGCCGAGGTGTTCAACGACACGCGCTTGCCTTCCCACGAGTTGACGATAATTGCCTGATTGCACTCCACCTTTGCCAAGTATACGCCCTCGGCCCCTTCCAGGATTCCCAGGTGGCTGGTCAGCTGCACCTCGTCTGTCAGCTTCCGCATCAACGGCAGCGCTTCTTTCCGGACATCGAGATGCCGAACGGAGAGCGCGCCGAGCTCGAAAAGCCGCAGCCCGAGGGTGTAGCCACCACCGGAAGAAATGCGTAAGAGGCCGAGGGAGACCAACGTTTTGATGAGCATGTAGGCGCTGCTTTTGGGCAGGCCGAGCTCAGAATGAATAGTAGTGAAGCTGCAACCGGGCTTGAGCCCGACAAAGTCGAGCACTGCAACAGCCCGTGAAATTGCAGGAATCTGGCCACTCTGTTTTGCTTTTTCCATGAGAACCGCTCCTTGTTCGTTATTTTGAACCAAGTTCAATATAACGAACAAAGTTTTGCCTGACAAGAGCCTCTTTGGCATCTTTGGGCGAAATTTGCTTGGCGTAGTTACACATTACGGTCCTCGGTAGAGTAATCATCGCACTGTTTGGTTCATCATAATGAACCGAGTTCCTTTTCATGAACAGCTCGGAGGGTAGAGAAGTCACCTTTTTGTGTCAAGGCATAAACTCGTCCTGCATGCTAAAATTTTTTACCTCTTTAATTTTTACAAATAGTACGCCGGTATTGCTCCAAAAATACATTCCAAAAACATATGACGCTACAATCCCTATTGATGGAGTAGTTAATTCCTGCATCTGCCCGGCTCATGCTATAGTTATAACTTTCACAATAACTTTCCGATATTTCACTCATTCGCTCGTTTGCAATAGATAGTGTACTGCGTAACATCGCGACAGCAATCTATTCCTTCCTGCGCATTCCTGCTCCTGCCATCGCCTTCTGCGACAGATCCTTATGCCCTGCCCCTCTACGCCTATTCCACGAATCGATTAGCCCTGCGCCAGGGGCCTTTTTACCTTGAAATATGGTGCTGCCCGACAGCAGGAGCACCGTGGAACCGGTCGCCTGCACCGTTCACATAAGAAAAACGGCGGCCGGGATTGTCTCTCCCGACCGCCGTTTTCCCCGTCGCTTGGGACCTGCGATGTCGATCCGTTCACCCGGCGATGCGGGCGACGGCGTGGTGTTGGTGTGGGTCAGGCGCGTCCGGCCTGCCCGTCTTCGTCATGAGTCGTCTGTACCCGCCGGTGGTTGCCTGGCGCATCCAGGTTTGCTCGCCACTTCATCCAGCGCCTTGCAGAGCTGGGCGTACTCCACGGGCTTGGCAAGGTAGTAGTCCATGCCTGTTTCGATAAAACGCTCGCGGTCACCCTCCATGGCGTAGGCGGTGAGCGCTATGACCGGGATGTCCCTGGCCACGCCTTCGATCTCGCCAGCCCGGATGCGGCGTACGGCCTCGTCGCCGTTGATCTCCGGCATCTGGATATCCATCAGCACCACATCGAAACCGCCTTCGGCCAGGAGCTCCAGAGCCTTGCGGCCGTCGCCCGCCAGCAGGGCGTCGTGGCCTGCGCGTTCGAGCATGTGCAGCATCACGACCTGGTTGACCGGGTTGTCCTCGGCCAGAAGCACCTTGAGCGGACGGAATCCGGAGGCTGTGACCTCGGCCGCGTCGGCGTCGTGCGCTTCCTGCTCCGCTGTATCCACATCAAAGTGGGCTGTGAAGTAGAAGGTGCTGCCTTTGCCAAGCTCGCTCTCCACCCAGATCTCTCCGCCAAGGAACTCGACCAGCTCGCGGGAAATAGTCAGGCCCAGGCCTGTGCCGCCATATTGCGGATGCGCCGAGGCCCAGCCCTGGGCGAAGCTTTCGAAGATCTGCTCCAGCTCGTCCCCGGGGATGCCCACGCCCGTATCCTCCACCTCGAAGCGCAGCCGCACGTCGCTGCCGGCGGTCTCATCGACGGCCACCCGGACCTCCACCCAGCCTTCAGGGGTGAACTTGATGGCGTTGCCGATCAGATTGACCAGAATCTGGCGGAGCCGGCCCGGGTCACCCCGGAGCTGCGGCGGCACATCCGGCGATATCGACACGTTCAGCTCCAGCCCTCGATCGCTGGCCGAGCGACGCATTGGCAGCAGCACGCTGCCGAGCTCTTTTTCGACTGAGAACGGAGCCTGGGCCAGCATCACCTTGCCGGCCTCTATCTTTGACAGGTCCAGAATATCATTGATGATATCCATCAGATGATCACCCGAGCTCCGCAGCACTTCGAGGTACTCGCGCACCTCCGCCCCGGGCCTGCTCATCAAGGCCAGCTCCGCCATACCCAGAATGCCGTTCATGGGCGTCCGGATCTCATGGCTCATGTTGGCCAGGAAGGTGGACTTCGCTTTGTTGGCGGCCTCGGCCTGCTCCTTGGCGTAGGTGAGCTCGACCTCGGTCTGCTTCTGCAGGGTCACATCCTGGGTAATGCCGGAAAAGCGTTCGGGCTCGCCCTTTTCGTCATAGGAGACCTGACCGATGGCCCGAATCCACTTCTCCTGCCCATTAGGAGCTATGGTGCGGTAGTTCTCATCGAAAATGCCGCCTGTTTCCAAAGCTTCTTCGATGGCGAGCCTGGTGGGCTCCCGGTCGTCGGGGTGCAGCCTGTCGAAGAAAAATTCCAGGTCCGCTTCCTCATCAGGGGAGAGCCAGAAGTGCTCCTTGATCTGCCGGTTCCATTCGAGCTTCCCGAGGGGAAGGGGGTTGGACCAGATGCCCAGGTCCGTGGCCTCGACGATAAACTGAAGCTGCTCCAGGGTTTTCCTCTGCGCCTGTTCGGTCTTTTGCAGAGCTTCTTCGGCCTGCTTGTTCCTGGTTACGTCGATAAAGGCGTTGATGGCGCCGATAATCTGTCCCTGGCCATCGCGTATCGGATCGATGTTGACCGATATGATGACAGGCATTCCGTCAGGCTGCTTGATCATCACCTCCCGGCCGCGGAAGCTCTCGCCCCTGCTCAGGGCCTGCACCATGGGCCGCTCGTCATGCGGCATGGCCGATCCGTCCAGCCGGAACATGTCCAGGGAGGTGCAGTAACGCTGATCGGCATTCTCCAATCGTGGCCTGCGTCCCCAGACTTTGACCGCGTGGTCATTATAGTAGGTGATAATCCCGTCTTCATCGCAGGTGTACACGGCTATGGGGAAGACCGAGGCAAGCTGTCGGTAGTTCTCTTCACTCTCGCGCAGGGCCATTTCAATCTGCTTGCGCTCGGTGATGTCCAGGCCATAGAGGTTGACGTAGCCGCCGTCACGGACCGGAGCCAGGCCCACGGCGAATGTCTGGCCGGGCAGCTCCACCTCGGACATGCTGACCTTGCCCTCTTTCAGGGTGGCCGCTATCAACTTCCGGAGCTCATCGGACGGCGGTTCGCCCACCTTGGAGCTCCAGTGCTCGAGAAACTGGGCGCTGGCCTTGTTCGCGTAGATGATGGTCCCATCGCCATCGAAGCGCATGACCGGATTGGGGTTCTCCTCGGGGAACCTGGCCAGATTCCGAATCTCCTCTTCAGCCTGCTTGCGCTCGGTAATGTCGTAGTGGACCCCGACCACACGCAGGGGGTGCCCCTTCTCGTCATGGTACATACGTCCCACGGCGGCCAGCCAACGGATTTCCCCGTCCGGCCGAATGATGCGCATCTCCTCCTGCAGATCGCCGCCCTGCTCCACCGCAGCCTCCAGGCTCGCCCTGGCCTGTGGCCGATCGTCCGGATGGACCCTCTCGAAAAACCTCTCAGCGCTCTCGCGCCCGTCT
The DNA here is from genome assembly GCF_013085545.1 of Oceanidesulfovibrio marinus. Lineage (NCBI taxonomy): Bacteria > Pseudomonadati > Thermodesulfobacteriota > Desulfovibrionia > Desulfovibrionales > Desulfovibrionaceae > Oceanidesulfovibrio > Oceanidesulfovibrio marinus. The sequence continues at coordinate 3,578,200 of NZ_CP039543.1, read as the reverse complement.
CCAGCAGGGAGGCCGAGCAGCTCGTACTCCCTGTCGCTCCAGAGCGAGCTGCCGGTGTGCATGTTCCACTCCCACATGCCCATCCGCCCGCTTTCCAGGGCCAGCTTGAGCCGCTCCTCGCGATCGCGCAGGGCCTGCGCCGCCTCGCGCTCCTGCGTGCAGTCGCGGAAGGTGACCACGGCGCCCAGGATTGGGCCATCGGCCCCCCGAATGGGCGCTGCGCTGACCGAGAGGTAGATGGGCTCCTCATGGTCCTGAGTCTGCCACAGCAGATCCTGTCCATGCACGACCTCGCCATGCACGGCCCGCCAGCTGGGCAGATCTTCCCTCTTCGCCGGCCCGTGGCCTGGAATGGAGATATTCAACGACCTGATCCGCTGGTTCACGTCCGCTGCGATTGCGCCTGGTGCAATTCCCACCAGGGTCTCGGCGGACGCGTTGATCCGCTGCACCTCGGCTTCGGGCCCGAAGACCACCACCCCTTCGGTGATGGCGTTCATGGCCGCGTCCAGCTCGGCGGCGCGGCGCTCGGCTCTCCTGCTCGATGCTTCGAGCTGGGCCGTCCGCTCTTCCACTCGCGCCTCCAGCTCGGCGTTCAGCTGGCCCAGCTGCTCCTGGGCGTGCTTCAGGTCCGTGATTTCGGCAAAGGTGATGACCACGCCGTCCACGTCACCTTTTGGGCCCACATAAGGGATGATGCGCTTGAGATACCACTTTCCCTGGCGGCTCTGCACTTCGCGCTCCAGGGGCTGCAACGTATCGAGCACGCGGCGGGAGTCTTCCTTGATGGTCTCGGATCTCAGGATGTTGACCACATGGTCGATGGGGCGCCCCACATCGGTGTCCACAATGCGGAAGATCTCCGCCGCCACCGGCGTGAAGCGGAAAATGCGCATGTCCCGATCGAGGAAAACCGTGGCCACTTTGGTGCTTTCCAGCAGGTTCCCCAGAAACGTCTGGGAAAGGGCGAGCTCGTCGATCTTGGCCTGCAGCTCGCAGTTGGAGATGGAAAGCTCCTCGTTCAGGGCCTGCAGCTCCTCCTTGCCCGTCTCCAGCTCCTCGTAGCTGGATTGCAGCTCCTCGTTCATACTGAGGAGTTCTTCGTTGGAGCTTCTCAGCTCCTCGTTGACGTCCTCGTAGGCATCCACAGCCTCCTGATGCTGGCTGCGCGAGCTGTCCAGCTCGTTTTCGAGCTGCTCCACCAAAGCGCGGTCTATACACCCTTCGAGCTGGAAATTCGGATCGACATTTTCGATCCCCTGGACCTCTTCGAAGGCGATGAGCAGGTACTGTCCGCCGTACATCTCCAGCGGCTTGACCATGAGGTCGACGAGGCCAGCGCCCTCCTCCAGGCGAATGCCCCGCACCTCCACTGCCTCCTTGCCCTTCAGCGCCTTGCCTACTGCGGACCGGAGCTGGAGACGCAAGGGCTTGCGGGCCAGCTTGTACAAATGGCTGGTTATGCCGCCCGGCGTGAAGTTGAGGAAGGCGTTCACGTCCCCGTGGATGTGCAGCACATTGAGGTCCAGATCCACCAGAAGGGAAGGCCGGCCATACAGATCGATGAGCGCCTGTCCCAGAAGCTCCCTGGGCTCCGGCCTCTGGTTGTCCAGATCCTGTACTGTAAATCTGTTGCCCAGCGCCTGGCGCGGAATGTGTGGCAGCCGCACTCTGTCCTTGATGCCTTCCTTGCGCCTGTAGATACGCCACTTCTTGTCCAGCGGCTCGAAAAGCCCGCCCTGGCCGCCCAGGCTCTCGGAAGGCCCCAGGAAGAGCAGCCCCTTGGGCCGCAGGGCATAGTGTAAAAAGGAAACAACCTTGGCCTGCGCGTCGTTGACAAGATAGATGAGCAGGTTGCGGCAGGACACGAAGTCGAGGTTGGTAAAGGGCGGGTCCTTGAGCAGGTCGTGCTCGGCAAAGACGATGAGGTCCCGCAGACGGGGGGCGACCTCGAAACCGCCGGAGGTAGCTTTGAAGTACTTTTTCAGCAGCTCTGGCGAGATATCTTCGGCGATGGTGGCCGGATAGAACCCACGCTTTGCGGTCTCCAGCGATCGCGTATCCACGTCGGTCGCGAATATCTTTATGTCGTGGGCCTTGTCGGCCTTCTCACCGCGTTCGGCCGCCAGCATGGCCAGGGAGTACGCTTCCTCGCCGGTGGAGCAGCCCGCCACCCACATGCGCACGGGCTCGCCCTCCCCCTTGCCGCGAAAAATCTCGGGCAGGACCTCCTTGCGAATTCGCGAGAAGGCGTCTGCATCGCGAAAAAAGCGCGTCACGCCGATGAGCAGATCCCCGATCAGCGCCGCACGCTCGTCGTTGTCCTTTTCCACGAAAGCCGCATAATCGCCGAGCGACGACATGGCGGAAAGCAGCATCCGCTTATGGATGCGGCGGATGATGGTGTTCGTCTTGTAGGCCGAGAAGTCATGGGCTGTCTCGTGGTTGAGGCTCCCCAGAATCCGCTGCACCTGCTCGCGTGTCTCCTGATCCTCCTCGGCTCCGGGCTTGAGGGCCTCCTGGCGGGACAAACGCAGGTGCTCCGCCAGCCGGGCCGCGATCTCATGAATATTAAGGCTCAGGTCTGCCAGGCCCGTTTCCTTGGCGCAGGCCGGCATGCCGGGGTGGGCGGCTGTGGACGGCTCCTGGACGATGACAAGCCCGCCAGACTCCCGGACCTCGCGTACGCCGCCGGCCCCGTCGCAGCCAGTGCCGGACAGGATGACGCACACGGCGTTGTCGCCCTGGTCTCTGGCCAGGGAGGACATGAAGGTATCGATGGTGCGGTGCAGGGGCTCGTCCACCCCCTTGCAGAGCTGCAGCCTGCCTCCGGAGATGGTCATGCAGTGGCCGGGCGGGATGACGTGGATGGTGTCGGGCCTCAGGAGCAGGTCCTGGCTGGACGCAAGAACCTTCATATCGGTGTGGCCGGCAAGCAGCTCCCCCAGCATGCTTTTATGGTCCGCCTGCATGTGGGTGATGATCACGTAGGCGGCCCCGGTGTCTCCGGGCAGCGCCTTGAAAAGAGCCGTCAGCGTCTCAAGCCCACCGGCAGAAGCGCCAATGGCGACGATGGGAAACTGCAAGACTTCACGAGAGACCTTGACTGCCGGTCTGGCCATGAGGCTCTCCAGATAGAGGCTTACTATAGATATCCCGCACGATCCGAGAATTCGACCTGCCGATATTTCAAATCGTATTGATAGCTCATAGTCATTGGGGCGTCTACAACCCTACTCCTTGCACACCTCTGCCACCCTGCCGGCGCCCGATCCGACAAGACGCTCTGCTGGCCGAATAAATTGCCAGAAATCGGGCAGACATTCAGCACACCGGGACGCCCTCGGGAGTGCATCAAGCCACGTCATTCTCCACGATGACAGCATTTTTCACAGAATGAAACTGTCAGGATATTCCGAAGAATGCCCGACCACACCGCGTTGGCGCGCATGCTTCCCGGCCGGCCCCGGACCAGACAGGTGCATAAAATGGCCGCGGCCGTCAGAGCTCCAGCTGGGCTCCGACCTCAATGACCTGCTCCGAGGGGATGTCGAAGAACCCGGCGGCGTCCATGGCGTTGTGCGAAAGGAAGAGGAAAAGATGCGCCCGCAGGCGTCCCATGCCGGGCTTGTCGCCCAGGATCAGCTTCTCGCGGCCAAGGAAGAAGCTCGCCGTCTCCAGATCCGCCTCGATGCCGAGCCCTTTGCAGAGCTCCAGGATGGTGGCGATCTTGGGCTCTTCCATGAACCCGAAGTGCGCGATGATGCGATAGATGCCCGAGCCGAACCGCTCCAGCTCGATCTTCTCCATGTTCGGGACCCTGGGAATTTCCTCGATGCGGATGTGCAGAAAGTAGACCTCGGAGTGCACGATCTTGTTGTGGCGCATGTTCTGGACCATGGCCATGGGGACACGGTCGTAGCTGCCGGTCAGAAAGAAGGCCTGCCCTTCCACCCGCTGGGGCTTGTCCGCGAGGACCTGATCCATGAACGCGCTGAGACTCTCCGTGAGCCCCTGGATCTTCGCACCGAGGATTTCCCGGCCTTCCTCCCAGGTGATCATGACAATGAAGAACACGCCGCCGATGAGCAGCGGGAACCACGCCCCGTGGAAGATCTTGGTCATGTTCGAGACGAAGAAGGAGCTGTCCACCATGAGAAACAGCACGGTGAGCGCGCCGGCGGCGGGCAGCGACCAGTTCCAGCGCTTCCGCGCCACCACAAAGAAGAGGATCGAGGTGATGAGCATGGTGGCCGTGACCGCCACGCCGTATGCCGCGGCCAGCTTGCTGGACGAGCGGAAGCCGAGCACCAGCCCCACGGTGCAGATCATCAACAGCCAGTTCACCGGCGCCACGTAGATCTGCCCGATGTGCGTGCTGGAGGTGTGCGTCACGCGCAGCCGCGGCAGGTAGCCCAGGTTGATGGCCTGGCTCGTCAGGGAGAAGGCTCCGGTGATCACGGCCTGGGAGGCGATGATGGTGGCCATGGTGGCGAGGATGACCAGAGGTATCAGCGCCCAGTGCGGCACGATGGCGTAGAACGGGTGGAAGGCGTCCTGCGGGTTCGCCATCAGATGCGCGCCTTGCCCAAAGTAGTTGAGCGTCAGGGCGGGAAACGCCACGGCGAACCAGGTCAGCCGGATGGGGCTGCTGCCGAAATGGCCCATGTCCGCGTAGATGGCCTCTGCTCCGGTCACCACCAGAAAGACCGCGCCGAGCACCACGAAGCCGTGCGCTCGGTTCTCGACCAGAAACTCGATGCCGTGCCAGGGCAGGAGCGCGGAGAGCACCTTGGGGTTGCCGATGATCTGCGGCAGGCCCAGTGCGGCGAGCACGCAGAACCAGACCAGGATGATCGGCCCGAAGAGCGTCCCCACCTTGGCCGTGCCGTGGCGCTGGAGCAGGAACAACCCGACCAGGATGCCGAGGGTGACGTGGATCACATACGGGGCGAACACCGGCTCGATATGCCCCAGGCCTTCCACGGCGCTGAGCACCGAAATCGCCGGGGTGATCATGCCGTCGCCATAGAGCAGACACGCCGCGAACAGGCCAAAGGCCACCAGCACCCAGGACGGCGTGCCCATGCGCACCTGCTTGGGCTTGGCCAGGGCTGTCAGGGCGAGCACGCCGCCCTCCCCGTCGTTGTCCGCACGCATGATGAAGACGAGGTACTTGATGGTGACGACGAGCAGCAAGGCCCAGAAGACCAGGGAAAGCACGCCGAGCACATTGCTCTCAGTGACGGCGATGCCGTACTCGCCGTGGAAACACTCGCGGATGGCGTAGAGGGGGCTCGTTCCGATATCGCCGAACACGACGCCGAGAGCGGCAATGGAGAGCGCGGCCCGCTTGCCTAACGTGGGGGTGTCGTGGGGTTGTTGCATGCGAATATTCTATGGACGTGCGTGTCTGGCAATCTGCACAGTGGTCGCCCGTGCGACCTATCCAATGCATAATACGACCATTCCGTGAATTATCCAAGCGTTAGGACAGACAGGCAACGAGGGAGGCGCCCCTTGTGCGGCGTGGCCTTTGCCGTACGAAGGGCGGGCACGGTTTCCCGTGGACATAAAAAAGGGTCACCCCGCAGGGCAACCCTTTGTAATCACTATGCACACATTGGGGGCAACGCCCCGTCGCCGGCGTGCACGTTCGCCTACTTCTTATCAAACGGTAGCACCACGCCTCCAGACTGCGTTGTCTTCACATTGGAGGCGCTGCCTTTGGGCTTGGCTCGCTTCGCGCTCTTCACGGCTTTGCCGCGGCGGCAGATGTAGTTCTTCTCAAAGGCGCCCTTGTCTCCGGACACGACCTCGGCAATGGCGTACTTGGGCTTCACCTGCTTGACCACGATGGCGCCGATCTTGACCTCTTCCTGCCCCAGGGACTCGTTGGTGTAGGGGTCGATGAGCTCCTCGCCGAGTGAGAAGACGTCGAACCGATCGCCCTTGGACACGGTCTTGCCGCCCTGATTGATGTAGATCTTCGAGCCCGAGATGTTGATGATGCGGATGGGGTAGATGACCTCCATGCTCTCGTGCACGATCTTGGTGGCGAGCGTCTTGAGCATGCTCGATTCCATCCCGCCGCCCCCGCCGTCCCGGTGGAAGGAGGTGGAGACCGTATCGGACCACTTCACCTGGCCCGTGGCCGGCACCATGAGCCGGTACTCCACAGACGCGCCGCCGGAGGTCTCCACAACGGTCTCGTCCGTCATCTCGATGTAGGTCTTTTTCGTGTTCACCCAAAGGCTGCTCACCGTGCCGTACACCAGGTAGTCCGCACCCAGGCGCTGACCGAGCTTGGCTCGTTCAAGCACGCTGGCGTCGCCGCTGGCCCACACGTTGCGCTCCTTAGCCATCACTTCCTCGTACTCACGATCGAGCACGGCGAAGCGGCGGCTCTGCGTGAACTCGTTGACCAAGGACTGCGAAAGCAGATCGATGGCGCGGCCGGAAACGCCGCGGCCGGGCCGGAACGGCATGACGGCCAGCTTGCGCCGGCTGTCCGTGGAAAGCCCCGGGGATTCGTACTTCTCGATGGTCACAGACAGGGTGACCACGTGCTGCCCGCCATCCTGACCGGAGTCGAGCACGCTGTATCGCTTGATGATGCCGGAGGTGCCTATGGTGATGGCGCTGTCGGAAGACTTGCCAACCATGGCTGTAGAGCTGTCGCCGTCATCCGTGTCCACGGTGACCATGGCGGACTGGCTGCGAACGATCTCCTGCGAGTCGATGGAGACGCCGGTCACCTGCCGCGATGCTTCCTGGAGCCCATCCACCACGGCGTCGGAGTGCGTCACGCCATAGCCCTGCACCTCCACATGGTACTCCACGGCGCCCGCAATGGCGGGGGCCAGAAGGAGGCAGGCCAGAACGGCAAGGAAGCCTGCGATGTATCGTATTCCTGCACTTGCTGTCGTATGCATGAGCTCGTCCTAGAAGTCGTTGGGGGACATGACGTCCTTACTCACGTTGCCGCCGGCAGAGCCCTCGTGCTTCGGCTGGGCCGGGGCCTTGGCCGCCTTCTGCTCAGGCGTCTTCTTCATCTCCTGGGCCAGCGCGGCGGAGCGCGGAGACCAGGCATAGACCACGCCGTTGACCTCCTGGCCGTTCTCGGGATGCGTGATTGTCCAGCGGTAGAGCTCCCGGATGCCGGGGAAGCTCTTGATGGAGCCGTGCACCTCGATCTTCTGGATCTCCGACTTTATCATGTCGGTGCTGAACTCTTCCGACGGCACCTCTTCGCCATCCCGCAGCGTGACCTTGGCGACGTCTTTGACCACGGAGCTTTCCAGCGTCTGGCTGGAGGTGTGGCCATAGGCGTTCATGAGCAGGGCGTAGTTGGCCTTGGCCTGGCTTTCCGCATGGTCGAACGACGCCTGGCGATAGAGCTCTTTCTTCTGATAGTTGTCGCCCGCATAGCCCATGCCGCTTTGACCGTAAGAGACGAGGACGGGGTAGCCGTCCTGGTCGTAGATCCTGCGGATGCCGAACTCCTGCAGCAGGGCCTTCTTGTCGCCGAGGATCTGCGCGCGAACCGAGGGACCGCCTACTTTGCGCGCGTTCGGCTTGACGTTCTCACGGCTCTCCAGGACCTCCTTGGCAAAGCTGCGGAACTTGGGAGACGCCACGATGGCCACCGCCACCTTGTAGTTCCCGTCCTTGTCGTGCGCCTCGAAGGATTTGACCGGGACCACGCCGGAAAGCTCGGCCATGGAGCGCGTGATGGTCTCCTGCTGGATGGCCTTCATCATCAGCAGCTTTTTCTTGCTCGGCGGCGCGGCATCATACTCCTTGGGGTCCACGCCCATTTCTTCGAGCTTGTTGTCCAGGTAGGTGCCGCCGAGAGCCACGAGCTTGTCCACGAGGCTCTTTACTTTCGACGGGTTGGCGATTTCTTCGTCAGTGAACTGCGGCAACTGGTTGTCCTCGATCAAGGTCTTCTTGACCGTGGCGCCGATGCTTGAGCTGAGGAACTCGATGTACTGGGCCTGGGCGTCGAGGATTGCCTCGCGGTACGCCTCCACCCTGTGGTCCACCCAGTTCTTCCTGTTCGATTTGACGTTCACGATGGCCGTGGCCGTGGTGTAGAACAGCTCCTGCCGGTCCATCTTCTCCAGGAACACGCGGCCCATGCCGGAGGTCTGATACTCGTCGATGAGCTCCGTGAGCAGAATGTCCGGGTTCACCGGCTCGGGCTTGCTGGAGTCGGCGATCTCGGCAGTGACCTCGTCGCTCGGCATGGAGTCCAGATAAACGGGACCGGCGGCAGCCTCTTCCCGGGGTTCGGCCGGAGGCGGCGGCGTGGGAGCCATGACCTCCTGCACGGCGTTGACTACCGTGCCGGTGGTCTGGGCCGGCGCCGGAATGGCGGCGGCAGCCTGTTCGGATTCCTGCAGGGGCGCTTGCGACTGTTCGGCCACAGCTTCCGGGGCGGCCTGCGTTTCTGCCGCCGGAGCGGCCTGCTCTTGCTGCGTCTGCATTGCTGCACCCACCTGCTGCTGGACAGCCTGGGTCAGCTCGGTGGGGATGGCCGGACCAGCCTTGGGAGCATCGGTGGCCTCCCCGGCGACCTGGGCCTCTTCAGCCGGAGCCGCCTGTCCATCATTCGCCAGGCCGGTCAGCGGCGCCGACAACATCATGATCGCCATGGCGATCGCCATGCATAATATCTTGTTCATGCTCTCTCCCTGCCTACCAGGACACGCTGCGCGAGGTGCCCTGTTTGCTGATCGGCTTTTCCGATTCCCAGATTGCCAGGCCGGTGTTCACGTCGGTCAACGAGAGCATGAAGTAGTAGTCCACCTGCTGCGTCTCGGAGTCCACGCGGTAGTTGCGCTGGATAATCTTGCCGGAGAGGCTGAGGTCCGGCGCGACGATCTGGCCCTTGCGCGCCACGGTTCCCTGGTTGACCTCCTTGGACTTGCGCAGCTTGCGCACCTCGGCGGCCATGGGGTCTTCCGGACCGCCCAGGCCGATGGCCGTGGTGGTGACGACCTTGCCGCTGCGCAGCAGGGCCACGCGGATCTTCTTGGTCAACTGGTCGGTGTCGATGCGCTGCATGGTGTCGTTGGTCACGCGGGAGATGGCCAGGACATAGCGGCCGCCGCCGGGCCGATCCACGGCGCCCGAAGCCAGCATGTCGTTGATCATCGCATCGGCGGCGCCGGCAAAGTCCTGATAGTCCAGCCCCATGGTCACGGAGTCCTGCATGGGGTCGACCTTGACCGTTTTCTTTGGGGTGCATCCACAGGCGACGACGAGAGCGAGCAGCAACGCCGCCACGCTGAACAAACGAAGACGATTCATGGTTTGACTCCTGATCTCGGTGAAATGAATTCAATCCCGCGACGGCTACAGCGGTATGGTTGCAACCGCGGCGGGGACATTGGCTTTCGGAATGCGGACGTAGACGATGCAGTCGTTGCAGTCAGGTATCTCTATCTCGGAGAGGACCACGCCCTGCGGCGACTTGAGAAGCAGATGGCCGTCCTCGGGCAGGGGAAGGCGCGCAACCTGGACTTCCTTGGGCAGCGCGGTCCACATCCGGGTGTCGGCCTGCGTTGTGAGCGAGTTGAAAATGCCCATGATCAGAGCGCCTGTATCGCCCAAAGTCTTCTCCGCCACGACCTGTGTCAGCATCTTGGTGATGGTGGAGGCGATACTCTTGGCGAGGATCGAGTCATAGTAGACGTCGAACTCGGTGGCGACGACACGGTCGATGTCGGCCAGCTGGATCGTGCGATCCTTGGCCTTGCCGGCCTCGATCTCCAGATAATCATAGGCCTTGTTGCGGAACGCCATGTACGGCAGGGCCATGGAGACGGTCTTGATGGGCGAATCCTGGCTGACCGCGAAGATAGGCAGGTCGAGCCGGACCTCCTTGAGCTCCGGGCCCATACCGTTTTCGAACACGACCCAGACATTCTTCTGCGCGGCTTTACCTCCGGCCTTGCCCAGGCACGCCGTGGCGGCCTCGATATCCTTGTCCACCAGCTGGCACTCGGTCATGCCCTTGACGCGCTTGAAGTTGTCCAGAGCCTTTTCGTAGTCGCCCTTGTCCTCTCCCTTGGCGAGCCAGTATATGCCGCCGATGTAGGTGGGGTACGGGTTCACATAGTCTGTGTACGGTTTCCAGGCGCGGTGATTTTCGCTTTTTTCGTCCATCTTGGCCTTGGCGGCCTCGACCATGCGATCCATGTCGACATCGGTCTCTTCCGCGTCCGGCTCGGCCTCGACGGCAGTCGCATTGGTGGCCTCGGTGGCGTTCTGGGCTTCCGCAACACGCTGCTCAGCCTCGGCCTCAATCTCTTCCCTGGTCTTGGCTATCTCCTTCTCGAACTCCTGAACGGCCATGCGCTGCCGCTCGTACACGCGGTTCCATTCGACGCGCGAGTTGTCGAAATCCCCCAGCGCCATGAAGGAGAGCGCCTTGTAGTAGTTGACGAACGTCTTGTCGTATTGGGTGGGATCGTAGTCGAGGAGATACCGGTTGGTGAGAATCTCGCCGGCTGTCTGCGCGCCCTTGAGCGCGTCGTTCTCCAGATCATCCTGCTTGCAGTATGCTTCGGCCTCGTCGAAAATTGTAATGGCGTTATCGAAGCGGTCCTCGGCAATATAACACGCCCCGGCGTGCAGGTTCCAGAGCAGAGGATCGCTGGCCTCCGTCGCATTGGCAGCGCCGTCGGTAGCGACCTTCAAGGCCTCCTCGTACTGGCCTTCTTCGTAGAGCTTGTTGAAATCAGACGTCTTTGCGCGGGATTGAACACCGCAACCAGTCAGACACAAGGCGACACACAGCACGACGCAGGATATGACACTCCTCACGGCTTCCCCCCAATAGCTGAACGAATGATTAAATTGCCAAAATGAACACAATCATGAGTCATGCGGCACATTCGGAACTCTATTGACTGACTACTCTCATTCCATAATGTATTATTCTCTCTATCAATGAGTTCTGTGCGATTTCGAACAAATTTATATGCTGAATGTTCGGTTGCCGCATACAGCTTCCACATTCATTAACTTTTGTCAATAATCACTCTGAAAATATCGTTCTACACCGCTGTGGTCGTATTTTCTGCTCGCACAGTGCAGCACCTTTATACGTCTGGTGACGCAGCGCAGGATTTGTTCCATCCGTGCCCAGCCCACGGGAATCCATACAAAAGCGAGCTGTAAGTCTGGGGCAACCAGCCTGGGGGAGAATCAGCAACCAAGAGAAGAAATATACACGGGAAGCGCAACACAGCGTGCCACAACATATTGATCCGCGGGCACACGTATCGAGCCGTGCGACCTCGAACGATCGAGCCCGGTCCGCCTACCTGTGGCTATCGATTGATTTGAGCGCGGTTGCGCTTCATGAAAGAGACCGTCGTGGGCGAATCGATCCGAACGGCTCATGCGGAGCCAATCAGAGGCCGCGCGTCCCGGGCCACACGCCCCGGACGAGCCAGCCGGCGCAGCGTTCTAACATCGCGCGGTTCGTGCGATATTCCCACAGGCAGTGGGGACGTGTACAAAAGGCAGGGAAGGCAGAACCAGACAAGGCCGCAACACGGCGGTGACGATTGACGACACCCGGAACCTGTTCTGGCTTTCCATGATTGATATTTCTTATTCTTCTATGACGCCAAGCCGTTGCCGCGCGATTACCCGGAGCCCCTACAGACCATGAACATATTGATGCTCGCAATCAACGACCCGGCCGGGACCGCCATTGCCTTTACCAACGCCATCAACCGCTATACCGAGCACACGTGCCGTCTTGTCACCAAAGAGCTGCGCTACACCTGCATGTTCGAGAAGGATCTGCATGAAGAATGGCTCGATGCGGCAGAGAAGCAAGAGGTTGGCGTCCTCATGGAAGAGGCGGACATCTTCCACTTCCACATGACCTGCGATGAGGACACACCTTTCTGCGGATTCCTTCCCCGGGACTTCATGGACCGTACGATTATCGTCCACCATCACCATGGACACCCTGATTTCCGCGGTGACCCTGCGAAGTTCGAACGCAAGTACGACGAACGCGCACGCATCAACCGCCTTGTGAGCACACCCGACCTGCTCAAGTTACTCCCCGGCTCCCGCTGGCAGCCCAATATCGTGCCAATCCATGATGTTCTGTACCTCCCCATGCCGGACATCAAGGATGAGACCGTACAGATCGCACACGCACCCACCCGGAAAGAGCTCAAGAATACAGCCGAGTTGCTGCACGTTCTGGAGAAACTCAAAGCTGAAGGCCTGCCTTTCGGCTTCACAATGATCGAAAACAAAACCCATGCGGAGTGCCTGCGAATCAAGCGCCGCGCACACATCATCTTCGATCACCTGCAGGGGTACTTCGGAATCAGCAGCCTGGAGTCGCTCAGCCAGGGCCGCTGCGTCGTGGCCGGGCTCGATGACTGGAACAGGAGAAACATCCTTGAGATCACAGGGGCGGAGAGACTGCCCTGGTTCCTCAGCAGCCTCGACACGCTGGAGGATGACCTGCGGGAGCTTATCCTGAACCACGAGACGCGTATGGCGTACGGGCACTACGCCCGAACATTCATGGAAACATACTGGAACGAGCAGCGCATGATCTCCCACCTCATTGATTTTTATGAGAGCTGTGCGTGCTAGGGGCGGTGCACGACCACCCGAGAGCTGAATGGCTGGGTTGTTGATGCCCTCTGTGAATGCGCTTCGTTGAGAGCTTCCCCGCGGCGGTCCTAGCTCCCGGTAGTTATCTCACCGGCCTGAAGATGCACGGTGTGTGACAAGGCAGGAGCGGAAGCTATGGTCGTGCACACGAGAACCCGCGTGAGGCCGCTTTGGGGAATTATACATAACCTCTTTTTTTAGGTCTCGTAAAAATGGGGGAGCCCCCTCAACGTCATAGGGATGTCCTTGTGCTGGAGAGCAGCCAAGAGTACTTCCTCTAATCAAGGACTCTTCAAACTGGGGCGATATAAAATTCCCGCTGGTTTCTACATTGGCAACGAACGGCTAGCGGCGAGTAAATATTCGGACCCGCTCCGGTACAAAGGGCACACGCTGATAGCAGATGCCCTTGCATCCCGGGGACAACGCTTCCTCAAGCCGAGCCGCAGACTGTGCCACCTCGTCATAATGCAGATTTGTTTTGTTAAGATTTTTGAGGACAACCCTCGGATCATATTCCTCCAGCATTATGATGATATCGTAACCATCCTGCCAGAGGGAGAACGGCCCCCAGTACTGATCAATGGACACAGCCTTCCGAGAGGGCAAGATATAAAGATGGGGGTCGTACGCCACCTGGAGTGGAACCTGCCAATCATGGCTGGCGGATTCCAAAAAAGACATGATTTGTTGGTGTTCCTCCTCTTTGGCCAAGTGCTCCTGAGATGCCGAACGGCCTGCCGCCCTTGCAAAGTACCAATAAGTGATACCACCCTGGCAGAAAATGAAATAGGCAGAAAAAGCAAAGACCGCCATGGAAAGCCACTTGGCGCAGGGAGCATTGCGTAAGAATGCGCGCTCTAAAGTGGCAATGAAGCCGACCATGAGTAGGATCGTCCCAATAAACAGATAAAACCCCCACAGCCGCTTCACAAAAAGCATGATGGGCAAAAGGAAGGAGTACGCCGCTGTAAAAAGTAGAAAGAGAGGGTCACCTACAAGTGTGGCCACTGACAAACAGAACGAACGTGTACTGCGGACAAACAGGAAATGAATACTGTAGATCAAGAACAACACCACGACGGCGCTAAGAAATAATAGGATGAAAGCTTCCGGCGCACTGAAAAACCTTCCAGTATAGTAGGCAACCCATGTAAAAAAGTTTATGGAGGCATCATCCTGGCCGTGGCTGGTGTGGAGTAGTGTGGCCTTGAGATAGCTCATAGCCCTGCCATAGAAGAGTCCCGGGTTGGCAATAGCCAAGCCGAGCAGGATGGCAAGCAGGTAGGTGGCCAGATTTTTAGCGAGGACCACGGGGCTAAACCTCGCCACGGCTGCTTCGCCTGGCTTTTCTCCTGCTGCGGGGACGCTCTTTCCATTAGATCCTGGATTACCATCTACTGCGTCAGCTACGGACAGAGCGCACCAACAGAACAGCACGAATGGCAGAGCAGATATTTTTGTGCCCAAGGCGACGCCCAGCATCAAAAAAGCCCACCGTTTCGGCCTCTCCGGTCGGGATGAAACCAACCAGAAAAATACGCCCAAGAGCAATACCAGCAGCGGCTCCGGCTTCGGCATGGTCATGTAATATGGGGTAAAAGGAATATACAGCAACACTGCAGCGCACAGATATCGCCGCACTCTATTCTTAATGAAGACACGTGACAAAACAATGCACCCCAACACGAGATACAGAGCAGATAGTATTCTTGTAAATAAAAGTATGCCAGAATCACCAATATATCTGGCAAATGGCATAGTAATAAGAGCTGGAATATACCAGTGAACCCTACCGTACCACTGGTCGTCAGATGCAATATTTTCTATAAGTAAATGTACTGATTGTGAAGCATGAATTTTTTTAATTCCGTCAAAAGTTAACTGCTCGTCCATGAAAATAGCATGCGGCACAAGAAAATCTATATTTGCCCAGACCATCAAAGCCAATACATAACATATTGCGCTCAAAGAAAACACAATCATTATTCTCTGAGATATAGTGCTAAATCTTGACATGGAAGCCATGTTTCCTTTGTGCGAAGTGTAGTTTGCCAACTAGACAGTATCAGTCAAAAACCCACTTCAGACGCCAGGAACGGGCGTCCAAAAAGCATCCAATGGTTCGTTCTGGATGTCTGGGATTTCATATCCATTTTTCACAATTTTCCAGTCAATGACGTTTAGATAGGTAATTCCTAAGCGAATGATAATGCGGATCAGGTCCAAAGAGACCTCTCAGGCAGGCCCAGCTTGAAGTTAGGAAGGGGAGCTCCGCCATAAGGGTATATTGTGCAGTTTGGTGCAGATGGCGTCAAATACCATGGCGTTTGCTTGCAACTTATCTTTGTAGCCAAGGATGTCTTCCGGACGCCCCTGCAGCTCCGGAGATACGAGACACAGCTTGAGGTCGCATTCCTTTAAAGTATCGTAAGTTTCCCGCGTTAGTGGAAAACGCGAAAAGCAATCCACCCACACCCACTCTACACGATCTTTCACAGCCAGGATCGTGTCCAGGCCTTCGAATTCTGAATACCTGACCGCCAAACGATGCTCGCCCAGCCCGGACAACTGAATTATCATCGGAAACGTAGAGTCCAAAAAGAAAAAGTCCTCTATGCCGTGCGCACGGACCATGTCCAAAATCCGATGCTCAATGCGCTCGCTCTTCACGTTCAATATCATCGGGCCGTGCTTGTAGTGGGCAAGATAATCCTCAAAGTCCTCACCGCCGCAATAGGGATCGTGAGACAGAATGATCCTGTCGCCGTGGTCCCGCAGATCGATCTCCACCCCATATTCCGTTGGAGTGGCCTCCAGTTCTGTAAGGGTGTTTACCCGATGCGATATGAACGTCGTCATGACAGCTCCTTACAAAAGTTCCCTTTTTAGACGGATAGAGTACCGTAGCGTACGATCGATGAACTTCCATTTGGCGCGCAGGTCTGTGTCCCAGCTGGACTGTCCATGGATACGTTCTGGAAACACAACCGGAAGGCGCACGATATCGAGGCCCTGTTTTTTCGCCATGTAAAGCGCGTAAAGATCCAGGGAAAAATCCTTGGGCGGATTCTGCCATTCAGCAAATAAAGACCTAGGAAATATGTTGGGTTGGGCATTGATGTCCCACAGGACCGTACGTAGATACAGGGTCTCAAAAATGCTCATACCGACCGTAAAAAACGTGTCTCTCACGGGGCGATTCTTTCTGAGTCCCTTGACAAAGGTGCGCTCCGGCCGGCTGGAGCTCTCTATTACCTCCAGTGCGCGGAGCGCGTCCCGCGGATCAGTCTGCAGGTCGGCATGGGTCCAGCTAAGGAACTCGCCCTGTGCCTCTTGAAGTCCGCTGAGGATGCCAAACCCATATCCCTGGTTGACGTCCACTGTAACCACTTTTGCAAAAGGGAATTGCGGGGTCTGCTCGGCCAGCACCCGGGCGGAGTCGTCCTTGGAGCCGTTGTTCACCAGTATCAATTCAACATCCTTCCGGGTAAGCACGGCAGCAAACCGCTTCAAAACCAAGGGGATGTTCCTGGCCTCGTTGTAACAGGGGATGACGAGCGATAGTTTCATGGTTTTATTTTCAAACATTACGAGCGGCTGGCACTCAGTTCTTTTTTTAGCACTACGAAGCATCCCAAGGCAAAAACATTAGGGCTGATCCGAACGAGAAAATCATCCAGCAGCCCTACAGCCTTCAAAAGGACCATAGGCAGATTCACAGGTCTGGTCTTGGCGATGACGCCGCCGGAGGGATAACAACGCCAAGGTCCACAACCATTGCTGAGCATCGCGTTGACGTTCATATATACAAGGCTCAGGACACTAACTACATGGTCTGACATGCGCCCACACTGGCGGCCAGGGCAGGCCTTGTACAGCGTGCCGAAAATAGACGGTCTCACAGCAAGGCTTCTTGTGCACGCCACAAATCCGAAATATATTTATACAATCGGAGATTCATCCAGCAAACCGAGAGATGGTACATACGCCGGTAGTATCCGGTAGCAGTCCATGCAGGCCACCAGGGTTGGCACCGTAACAAGAACAGCTTGTGGCCTTGAGCCGAGACAGCCTGCCTGCCAGAAATAGGCATACCGCTCTGTTACTCCCAGGACTGCTTGAATCCTCTGTAGCGGTCGTCATATTCCTGTATCGCCCCTTGCTCCATGAAAGGATCTTTGTCCAAAGTGTACCCGTGCCAGGGGCACTTGTGGAAAAAACTCTGCCAATATTCGTAGGTGCGCAAATCGTCCGGGGTCCCCCAGCACACATAGTGGTCGATCTCGAAAACTTTTACCGTATGGTCGAGGTCCACCAGCATTTGTAGGATGCTGTCCACATAGAACTCGTTGTTGATGCGGACGTTGTCCGCGACCAGCTTGTCCAATCCTTCCAAAAAGATTCCGGCCGTGCGGAAATAAAATGCTCCCACGATGGCGTGGTCTTTGAGCGGAGTATCAGAGATAGGTTCCTTAACAGACACCCGGAGAACGGTCTCGTCCGCATCGACGTCCAACCAACCATACATATGTGGATTGCGATCGCTGGTGGGGTTACCACGGAAGCTGAAGGCGATGGCGTCCACCTTGGCGTCAGCACGCAGAACCGCATACGCCTCTGCATCGATCAGCATGCCGTTGTCACAAGCGCCAATCAACAGCGGCGCGTCAAAGTCTTCTTCCCGTAGCCCGAGACGGCAGGTTATGGCTTGGCCCTCGGTCACCTCGTCCAAGCTCACTATCCGGGTGTCTGGGAAGGCTCCGCGCAGAGCTTGGTCCAAGGGGTGCTCGGCTAAGTGCTCGCTACGGCACACAAAGGTGTGACGCTCAGCAGGCGGCAAGGATGCTGCGGCCTGCACCACCATAGGCCGTCCGCTTACGGGAATAAGAGGTTTGGGCGTCTCGTAGCCTTCCCGAGAAAAACGGCTGCCGAGCCCGGCCAAGGGTATGAGGTTCATGGAGCCGGGTTCGGTCTCCGGGCCAGGCTGGTAATTCGGCAAATCCGCAAACAGATCGGACCAGCCCTGGTATTCCTCCAGGTCCGAGGGCGTGCCCCACTGCAGCATGTGTTGCACATTGTAGATTGAGACTGGGATATTCGCCTCCACCAGCAGATTGTAGACCATGCTGACGTAATACTCACCGTTCAGATTCACATCCCGGTGCATCAACTCGTCAAAGTAGCGCTTAACCATTGCGCCGGTGCGGAAGTAATAGGTACCGCTGGATGCAAATTCCTGCATGCGGTCGTCCGTGAAAGGCTTTTTCTCCTGTATTTCCAGCATCCACTGGCGATCATCACGAAGAAAGGCGTAATTAGTGGTCCCCAGCATGTGCGGATGGAATCCCTTGTAGGCGGGCACCGCGCCCCCGGCTTTGCGCGAGCGAGTGTGGTGAAGAAAATCCTTGTAATCCCAGTACACGGCAAAATCACAGTAGTTGACGATGACCTCTTCTTCGTCCTCCAGCAGGTCGTACGCCTGGGAGACGGCATACACCGGCCCTTTTTTATGCGGCGCGATACCTATGATATTGGCCCCGGGCTTGATCCGCTCCAGTTCGGAGCGCATGCGGGTGCTTTGCAGATGATCCTGGCTGCAGATGAAGGTCATCTTGTCTTCCCCGGGGAAGAGATTCACCACGTGTTCGATAATGGGCTTGCCGTCCACGGCGATCAGGGGTTTGGGATCGGTGTACCCGGCATCAAGGAAGCGCTGGCCCCTGCCTGACATAGGAATGACGATATGCATGATGTCGGCCTATAGCTTTTTGCGATACTTCTCAAGCTCATAATCGCCCAGGTAGGCCAGCTCCTCATCGCATAGGCATTGAGCTTCCGGGCCGAGAGACTCCAGCGCCATAAGGTGCGCCTTAAGCACGCTCTCCATATCCTGGCACTTGCGAATATTCGGGGCAATCAGAAAAACATGACCCACATGGAGAACAACACAAGGAGTCTTGCCGAAGCGCTCGGTGTAGTCCTGCAAAGGCGCCGTATCATCCAGGTCGGGCACTTCCGTCGCGCAAATGCCATTATATACCAGCTGGTCCGGAAAAATGGGCCGCTTTATCAACAGCTCCGGCCGCCGCGCCACGATGTCCAGTATCTCCTTATCGCGACACACCTGACAGATCACCGGCTCCCCTCCCAGGTTCGTGATGCTTTCCGCCACCCGGCCGGCCAAGCGGTACAGGCTCAAGTCCAGACCGGCCACCGCCTCTAGCTGAAAGGAGATACGGTCTGTTATTTTCTGGAGTTCTTCAACCTTTTCGCCAGCCACAATGAGCCCATGGTTCTGCAGAAAAAAAACCTCGGTGCTGTGAGCTTTCGGAGCAGCCGCCTCCCGGGCCTGGCGCATGGCCAGCGCCAAATCCAAACCCGGTGTGCAGTACGGTACCAACATCGCCTCGGGCCAACTACTGGCCAGGATATTCCGCCAGCTTGGATGACACGCCACCGTAGTCACGGCGATGGGGTGCGTGTGTAGCACATACGTTCCTAGCATGGCGTGCATCAGGGTTTCGATGGAAGGCCGGGCGGGTGCGTCCACTGTCGTCATAGCCGCGCCTAAGCGTTGCGCCACCTTCTGATCCCGCTCGCGGCGTTCCAGCTGGGCCAGGGTCTGGTCTTCAAGCAGCTCCAGAAGCGGAGGCAAAAACACCTCCACATAACCGGAGCCTGTGGTCATATCGCTCAAAGACGTGCCCGAAGCCTTGATAAGCATGGTGGACGGAGTGGGCTTGAAAGACGAGTTCCCTCCACCGGCCTGCACCAGGTCGAAGCGACCACCTGCGGCTTTGGACATCCTCAAAAAATTATGCATTGCGTTCCTATGTATTCGGTCTCAGCGATCACGACTGGTGCGTTATGCAACGGGCCACATCCAACAGGCTTGAAAACTCCAAACATGGCACCGGCAGATCCCGCTGTGCAGTGCCAATATTCAGCCAGATGGATGATAGCCCGGCGGCTTCGGCCCCGGCAAGATCCTTGGCCGGGTTATCGCCCAACACCCAACATCCATCCGGTGGTAGACCCAGCTTCCGAAGTGCACTCTGGAATATGGCGGGATGCGGCTTTTCCCGCCCTACTTCCTCGCTGGTCACCAGGTGGCCAATCATGCTTAAAAGGCCCAACCGGTGCAACTTGCGATGTTGTATGTGCGCAGTAAGATCCGTGACGATGCATATGCACTGCTGGGGAAGCTTGGTAAGTAGCTCCATGGCGCCGGGACGCAGTTCCATCCGGTCCAGAAAGGCTGTCCAGTACGCCTCATAGGCAGGCAAAGCGGCATCAAGTCTTGGGGCGGCCAGCAGCTCCAACGTGCGTTGAAAGTAAAGCAATCGGTTATGCGAGGCCGCAACGCCGAAAAGCTCGCGGTGTATCTGCTTGCGGGCATGCACGACTGCATCTGCGACCACGTCGGGGGCCCGACCAGTTTTCCGGATCAATACGGCAAGAGCTGCATCCAAGCCTGCCTCGTGACAGGGGGAATAAGCATATAGGGTGTCATCCAGGTCGAGAAGAAGACCACTAATAAAAATGGGTTCTATGACTCGTATCCTTTTGCTTTCATTTTTTCGCTGAGTACCAGCAACAAAAGGAGTTGCACCAGACGACGGTGCCCTGAGGCCCACTTGGGAGCGGACTTAGCCACTTCCTCTATGTTACTGATGAGTGTACGACTGATCCGTTCCACGGTATCTTTGTCAATAAAGTCAGATACAACAAGGCATTGGGTTTGCAAATCCTCAGAGTATTCCCAAGTAATATCAGTGCCAGCATCTTCTAATTCAAGCACTAGTTGCTCAAGTGGCAGACTTGCATCCACATCCACCTGCAGTTTGATGCGCGGTTCGGCCACAGAATCTCCCAAAGTAAAGTCGTCATCTGTAAAATACCGAAGCACCATGTCCGCAAAGCGCCTCTGAGGTTGAATATAGCGTTTGGAATCTTCCTCGCGCAACTCTAGTTGGCGGACGATCCTTTCGGAATCGTAACCGCGTTTGCTTGTATCTCTCGATATTTTCCAATGGCGTCTCAATTTCTCGTCTGTGTCTAGAAATATTTTAACATCAAGAAGCTTGCGCATTTTGGGCAAATACAAAGTATGTAGTCCGGACATTACAATATACTGTTGAGGATCCACGGCGCAGGCCGTGGTAAAAGTCCCGGTAGAGTGGTCATAGTCCGAACGATACACGCGGCTACCACGCTTGAGCGCCATCAAATTGTCCGCCTGCTGATGCAGGTAATTAGCCTTCGGGTTAAGATGTGTGTACCTGGACCACATATCGTGACCCCGCTCCCACTTGTGGTCTCCATCGCCTTCCAATCCCAACAGTCCTTCCCCACTGTCGAAAATACCTGCACCAATGGCGTCACGGATGTCTCGCAACAGAGTGGATTTGCCTGAGCCGCTATCTCCACTGATACCGATGATTGTGGCGTAATGCGGTTTGTATATGGCGTTAGATCGTACGCCGTACCTGTGCAACATGAAGATGTTGCCCAACAGCACGGCCTCCAAGGCGGTGAAGCTAATATTGGCAAGCCTTGGATCGCTGCTTTTCAGATTCACAGCGTGCCCAAGAAAGGTCAAATCCGTGAACTCGCCGACATAGAAAAAAAGGTAGAACACTATATACGCGGCATTGAGTGCCAGCCAGGCCATGTAAATGTGGGACTCCTGTTTGCTTAACCGCAAGAACAGGATGAAACAAAATGGCAGGATCCAAAGATACCACCCGGGCGAGGGTTCAATGATAAGCACGAACACGGAAAGCAAGATGGCGACGTAACTATACAGCAGGTCATGATTTATTTTTTTATAAAGGGCGAACCGGCTGTAAATGAGGAGCATGGCCAGGACAGGCAGGTAGATCCGCATGCTTCCTATTTCGTATACAGATGAAAAAATTAGCGATTGCTTCCTGTTGGCCAGGACAAGGTTCATAAATCCGTCGCTCGTCAGATACGGGAAACATACAATTAGATATACCAGCGCGATTATTCCAACATAGCGGACTGTGCTCTGCAACCCGTTGTTTTTTAACAAGTAAATAAGTGCTAACGGAAGCGCTGCAACAACATGAAATTTGGTGCAGATGGCCGCGCCATACAACAACGCTGACGTATCAAACTTATTTTGAACAAGCTTATATACTGAGTAAAATAGGAGTGCTGTTGGAATAATGTCTATCTGCGAGTGCATGTACGCCGCATATAAGAGTATTGGAGACAGAAAATACAGTCCAATAATCTCCAGCACTCGCCTGGGGAAAATTCGCGCAAGCAGATAAAATATGGCCGTATCCGCCACAATTGTGGGGAGCTGGAAAAAAATGTTGCCTAAGGCTGAAGTCGAAGATGCCATGGCGTTGTAAGGCGCATAGCAAAGACTTAAAACATAAAGCATTAAAGGGTGGTATGGGAATTCTACCCCAGACGGATTGACGTAGAAATACTGCCAGGGATTATCCAACGTGTCGAGAAAGTGCTTTACAAAGGGGATAAACAGATCGTCTTGATAGGCGGAGGAAAAAAGCGCCATGAGCAGGAGCTTAACCACCAGAGAAAAACCCAACGCGACAAGTATGATACCGTGAGGCGCAGAGGCAACAAGCATTTTTTCCCTGCCTGTATGCGTGCTAGTATCTACACATCTATATGATTTCATAAAATTAGTATGGCAAGTCAGTTGAGGACTAAATGGGCAAGCTGTAAAAACTAGTTTTTTAACTGAGCGGTTATCGTTTTGTAAACCTTCCAAGCCAGCGCAACCAAAAGTTGAGATACCCTGTAGTGTGGTTGTCAGGCTGTACAGAGATAGTATTCACCTGACACTCCGCCCCTGGCGGGGTGATGGTTATGCTGCTTCTTCGATTGTTTCTGCCTCTGCCTCGTCGTTTACGATGCCGTCCAGGAACGCCTGGTAGGGCACTCGGCCGTTCATGCCGCGACCCTGGTGGGTGCGTTCCCGGTTATAGTGGTTCAGGTAACTATCCAAATCCTCTTGCATTTCCTCCACCGATTCGTACCACTTCTCGCGGCCCTTGATGCGGAAATGTTCGTCGAGCAGCGTCCGATGCAGCCGCTCCACGAAACCGTTGCTTTGCGGCCTCCGAACCTGTGTCGTGCGATGTTCAATACCTTCTAATTGCAGGAACAATTCGTACGGATGCCTGTCCGGTCGACCGCAAAACTCGCGACCATTGTCCGACAGAATCGTGGAGATGCGCGCGGCGTGCTCCTCGAAGAACGGCAGCACGTCTTCATTCAGCACGTGAACCGCGGTGACCGGCAGCTTGGTGGTGTAGAGTCGGCCCCAGGCGTAGCGGCTGTGGCAGTCGATAACAGACTGTAAATACACGCGTCCAACGCCTTTGAGCGTGCCCACGAAGAAGGTGTCCACGGCCACGAGGTCGCCGGTGTGGCGCGTCTCGATGTGTCGGTCGCGGAACTCGGGGCTGAAGCGCTCCAGAACGCGAATCTGCTCGTCCGAGAGTTCGAGGCGCTGCGCCCGCACGCTCTTCTCCAGCCGTAGCAGTCGCTCGTGTCGGGTGAGCAAGCCGTGCCGGCTCCAGACGCCGCGGACGCCGCCGGAGCTGACCTGAACGCCCTGCAGGACAAGCTGTTGGGCGACGCGGAGCGGGCCGTACGTGGGGTGGGCCAAGCAGTAGTCGAGGATTGCCTGCTCGACAGCCTCGTCAACGCGGTTGGGATGCGGGCCTCGCGGCCCGGGCAGACGATCCAGCAGGCCTTCAGCGCCGAAGGTCTGGTAATTGCGCCGGATTTCGTAGAATTGCTGCCTGGAATAGCCCATGATTTTGCAGGCTTTGCTGACGTTTCCCAGCTCGGTAGCCAGCTCTAGCAGACTCATCTTCCTTCGTGCTACTTTGCGTTTCGTGGTCATGGCGTTCTCCTCGCTGCGGGTTGGATGAAGCTTCGCAACTCCATCGATACCCAGCCAGGGACGGCATGACCACAACCTTTTGGTGGTCAGTGTCAGGTTATATCCATCTCAGTTCAGTCAGGCTTCTTCCGATTATTCAATGATGGTCCAATCTCCCGAGGCCACTCCCCTAATTCGGAGCCGGCAAGGAAGGCGGCAAGGAGTACCGTATCGCTGCCCCGAGCTCCTCCGAAGGACGCTGTTGAGCGTGATCGCCGTGGCTGAGCGCGATGTGGCCTTCCAGCCGATGACGATGCTCCGCCGAATTTGCAAAGGCGCAGTCCCTCAGGAGTAGATCCTGTTCCCGGTCTGCACACGCTCGTTTCAGGCGCGGATCATGGCCTCGTCCATAGCCTGGATAGAGCCGAACGGCCTGCCGGTATGCCCCGATGATCGGCTCATGGCCGAAGTGCGTGTCCGCGGTGAAACAGGTCGTCACTTTGTTCCCTCCACTAGGTCTGCCAACGGTGCGGACCTCCTTCCCAGCTCAGGCCCGTGACCAGCGCCGAAGCTGAGCGCCTCCATCATCGGGTAATCGTTAGCACTCTGTCTCAACATACCTCTTCGGTATGCCAAAAACGGGGACTCCACCAGAGGATGCTCTGCCGGCGCCGTGTGTGCCCAATTTCGACACGCCCCAGTCCCATTTTTCTACGAATCCCGTGCACGGTAGTGAGATACCCCTCTTGATATTTTCCCCATATCGAGTGAGTCTGTCCTCCCGTATCTGGCCGGTTATTCAAAAAACAAGTTGCCAGATATTTTTTCGTCCGCTTTCTCAAGAATCTGGAGCAATATCGACATCCATCTTCCTGTTTCCATGACACATTACTACGCGCACACAGCGGAGCAGCTTCCCCAGAAAGACTGGCATCCGCTCAGCTCGCATCTCGAAGAGGTCGCCAACCGCGCCGCCGGTTTCGCCGCGTCTTTCAACGCCGGGGATTGGGCCCGCATCGCCGGCCTGCTCCACGACGTCGGCAAGGCGACTCCTGCGTTTCAGGACTACCTCGTCAGAAGCGCCGCCGGAAAGGCGCGCCGCGGCGAGGTCCCTCACGCCATCCATGGCGCGCTGCTGGCACGCGGCATGGACCCCGGCCTGGGCAAGCTTCTGGCCTACATCCTGGCCGGCCATCACGGCGGGCTGCCCAACGCCGACGACCTGATGCGCAAGCTGGAGCCCCCCAAAGCGGTCGACCTCGACGCCGCCAGACAGTTCCTCGATCACCTCGGCATTTCAGAATTGCCCCGCAGCGTTCCATTCCAGACGAACGTATCCGAACTCGGCTTCGCCATCTCTTTTTTCCTGCGCATGCTCTACTCCTGCCTGGTGGATGCGGACTGGCTGGATACCGAAAAGTTCTGCGCAAAAGATACCGCGGCATATCGCTGTGGCTTTCCCACCCTCGCCGACCTCATTGCGCGCTTCTTCCCCACCCTCGACGCCCTGGTGGAAAAGACTCCCGACACGCCGGTCAACGCCATCCGCCAGAGCATCCTTGCCGCCTGCCGCGCCCACGCTGACGACGAGCCCGGATTCTTCTCCCTCACCGTGCCCACCGGCGGCGGAAAGACGCTCTCCTCCCTAGCCTTCGCTCTGGAACACGCCCGCGCCCACGACCTGGACCGCATCGTCTACGTCATCCCCTACATGTCGATCATCGAGCAGAACGCCCAGGTGTTCCGCGAGTTCCTGGGCGACGACGCTGTGGTGGAGCATCACAGCTCGGCCCAGGCCAGGGACGCCGACGAAAATGACGAGTCCTACGCCATGACCCGCCGCGCCAGGCTCGCCACGGAGAACTGGGACGCGCCCATCATCGCCACCACGGCCGTGCAGTTCTTCGAATCCCTGTTCGCGGCCAAGCCTTCGCGCTGCCGCAAGCTGCATAACCTGGCCAAAAGCGTCATCATCCTGGACGAGGCGCAGATGCTGCCGCCGCCCTTCTTGTTACCCTGCCTTGCCGCCCTCAAGGAGCTCACCGCGCGCTACGGCGCCACGGTTGTGCTCTGCACGGCCACACAGCCGGCGGTGCAGAAGCGCGAAGACTTCACGAAGGGGCTGGAGAAAGTCCGCGAGATTGTTCCGGACACGGCGGCGCTGCACGCCTCGCTCAAACGCGTCACCGTAGAAAACCTCGGCGCGCTCACGGACGACGAGCTCAACGAGCGCCTTGCCGGGGAAGAGCAGGCCCTGTGCATCGTCAACACCCGCCGCCACGCCCGCGAGCTGTTCGAGCGTTTGCGGGATTCAGGCACGGAAAACGTGGTGCACCTGAGCGCATCCATGTGCCCGGCCCACCGCACGCAGGTCATCGCAGCGATCAAGGAGCACTTGCGCGAAGGGCGCCCCTGCCGCGTGGCGAGCACGGCCTTAGTAGAAGCCGGCGTAGATATTGACTTTCCTGCCGTGTACCGCGCCGCCGCCGGCATCGACTCCATTGCCCAGGCCGCAGGCCGCTGCGACCGGGAAGGCAGGCTGACGGCTGCGGCCGGAGCGCCCGCCGGGCGGGTCTACATCTTCACACCGGCGGACCACGCCCTGCCGCGAGGGCATTTCACGCAGACCTGGAACGCGGCCGGGGAAGTCCTCCGAAAGTACAATGACGTTCTCGCGCCGGACGCCGTGGAGCACTACTTCCGCCACCTCTTCTGGATGCAGGGCGACAAGCTCGACGATCAGCACATCTTGCTTGATCTCAGCGAAGGCTGGAGGGCTTCAGAGTATTCATTCCGCGACGCGGCCGGCAAGTTCCAGATCATCAAGAACGACATGCGCTCGCTCATCGTCCGCTGGGGGCCGGAGTCGGACACCGTGGACGCCCTCATCAACGAGCTTCGCTGGTCAGAGTCCCCGGTCCGCGCCCTGCGCGCACTCCAGCGCTACACCGTGCAGGTCTACGAGCACCAGCTCAAAGAGCTCTTCGAGCAAGGCGCCATCGAGGTGGTGGAGGATGAATGGTTTGTGCTGGGAGATAGAAATTATTCCGACGAGTTAGGAGTCGTCGAGCAATCCGAGAGCTCAATCGTTTGAGCTCGATTCCCTTCGTTTTCATAAAACTCCAACGAAAAAGGAGTCGCCTATGCCATTCGGCGTGTCCCTCAAGGTCTGGGGTGAGTACGCCTGTTTCACCCGGCCGGAAATGAAGGTCGAGCGCGTCAGCTACGACGTCATGACGCCATCGGCCGCCCGCGGCATTATCGAGGCGATCTACTGGAAACCCGCCATCCGCTGGGTCGTGGACGCTATCACCATCCTCAACCCCATCCGTTTCGAAAACATCCGGCGCAACGAGCTCGCCGGCAAGCTCCCCTACCAGAACGTCACCAAAGCCATGAGTGACGGCGTCTCCCCGGTGGAGAAGTTCATCGAGAGCGACCGCCAGCAGCGCGCCTCCCTGGTCCTGCGCGATGTCCGCTACATCATCGAGACCCACTTCGAGTTCACCGGCAAGGACGACACCAACGAGGGCAAGCACCTCGATATCTTCAACCGCCGTCTGGCCAGGGGCCAGTGCTTCCACCGGCCGTGCCTGGGCTGCCGGGAGTTCGCCGCCCACTTCGGCCCGGCCGACTGCCCGGACCCGGTCTTCCCCAGCGGCGGCCCCGAGAGCGCGCGCCCCCTGCCTGGAGTCCCGCAGGACAAGGACCTGGGCTGGATGCTTCTGGACCTGGACTACGACAACAACATGGAGGCGCGCTTCTTCCGCGCCCAGATGAAAGACGGCGTGGTCCGCCCGCCGTCCATGACGGAGGCCACCGCATGATCCTCCAGGCCCTCGCCAACTACTACGACCGTCTGGTGAAGGACCCGGACCAGGACGTGCCCGAGCCTGGCTTCAGCGTGCAGAAGATCCACGCCGCGATCGTCCTGGACAAGGAGGGAAACCTCGTGGCGATGAACGACATCCAGCAGGAGGAGACGATCCCGCCCAAGAACAAGAAGGGCAAACCCAAGACCAGGATCGTGCCGAAGATGGTGAAGGTGCCATTCGTGGAGGGCAGGACATCCGGTGTTGCGGCGTTTTTCCTCTGGGACAACACGGGCTATGTGCTCGGCGCGCAGGACAAGGGCAAACCGGATCGCATCGTCAAGCAGTTCGAGGCGTTTCGCTCTCTCGCTCACGAGGTGCTTGATGGTGTGGAAGACGAAGGCGCCAAGGCCGTACTCACGTTCCTTGATGCCAGAGAATCCGGCCAGGTCAACGACATCGAGAAGTTTGATGAAAAGTTCATCGGCAAAAACTGCGTCTTTCGGCTCTATGGCGAACCGGACCGCTTCATTCACGACCATCCTGCCGTCCGCAAAGCATGGCTCGGCCACATCGACAGCACCATGGAGAGACCCACAGGGGTCTGTCTCATATCTGGCCAAGTGGATGAACCGCAGGCCCGCATCCACCCTGTCCTCAAAGGCGTCCGCGGTGCACAGACGTCCGGCGCGTACATCGTCTCCTTCAACGCCTCTGCTTTCATGTCTTACGGCAAGGAGTTCAACGACAACGCCCCGGTCTCCGAGCGCGCGGCCTTTGCCTACACCACGGCCCTCAACCACCTGCTGAACGCCAAGACGGCGGATCACCAGCGCATGCTGCTCGGCGACGCCACCATGGTCTTCTGGTCCGAGACGCCGACCCGTATGGAAAGCGTGCTCCAGATGTTCATCGATCCGAGCGCAGCCGGGAACGACGAGGGCCAGGAGGCGCACGACGGCGCCGTCATCGGCCAGCTCCGCGCCATGCTCCAGGCCGTACGCGACGGCAAGGAGCCTCCTGTCGCCACCCTGCTCGGTGATGAGCCGGACACCCCCTTCTACGTGCTGGGGCTTGCGCCCAACGCCAGCCGTCTGGCCGTGCGCTTCTGGCTCGTATCCACCGTGGCCGACATCGCAGAGCGCCTGGCCCAGCATTTCGACGACCTGGCCATGGAAACGCAGTTCGACTTCGAGTCCGAGTTTCCCGGCATCTGGCGACTCGTGCTGGAGCTCGCTCCGGCCCGCCCCAATGCCGAGGGCCGCTACACCAGCAAGATGGACGACGTCCCCCCGGTTTACGCCGGCGCTTTGGCGCGCAGCGTCTTTACCGGCGAGACGTATCCGGAAAGCATCGTCAACCGCATCCTCGGCCGCTTCCGCAGCGACGGCCGCGTGACCCACGGCCGTATGGCCCTGCTTGCCGCGCACCACCGTCGCGCCCTGCGCAAAGGCCGCGCGCTCAGCTCGAACATTCAAGAATCGGAGGTCAAAATGTCCCTCAATACAGAGAGCAAGAACGTGGGCTACCGCCTGGGCCGGCTCTTCGCCGTGCTGGAAAAAACCCAGATGGAAGCCTTGGGCAACGTAAACGCCACCATCAAGGACCGCTTCTTTGGCAGCGCCATGGCCACGCCGGCCACGGTCTTCCCGCGCCTGCTGGACCTCGGTCAGAAGCACATTGCCAAGGCCGAGTACGGCTACGTCATGGACCGCCACATCGCCGAGATCATGGAAGGGTTCGAGGTTGCCGATGGCACGCCGCCTTTCCCGGCGCACCTCTCCTCCGACGATCAGGTCATGTTCGCGCTCGGCTACTACCACCAGCGCAACGCCCTGTGGCGCAAGAAGGAAACCCCGCAGGAAGCGACCGAAGCCGAATAATCAACCTAATCATCTTTATATACAGGAGATACACTATGTCCGCCATCGACAAGCGTTACGATTTCGTCTTCCTCTTCGACGTGGCCAACGGCAACCCCAACGGCGATCCCGACGCCGGCAACCTGCCCCGCATCGACCCGGAAACCAGCCGCGGCCTGGTCACCGACGTCTGCCTCAAGCGCAAGATCCGCAACTATGTTGGGCTCAAGCACGATTGCACACCGCCATTCGAAATCTATGTGAAGGAAAAGGCCGTTCTGAATCATCAGAACAAACGCGCCTATCTAGCCCTCGATTTAAAACCCGAACCCAGGAAGCTGCCTAAAGATGCACAAAAGGCTCGCGAATTGACCTCGTGGATGTGCAAGAATTTCTTCGACGTCCGCACATTCGGTGCAGTTATGACTACAGATGTAAACTGCGGTCAGGTCCGCGGCCCAGTACAACTAGCATTCGCCCACTCTATTGACCCTATCGCTCCTTTAGATATCTCCATCACTCGCATGGCCGTTACCAAAGAAGAAGATATCGATAAGGAGCGCACCATGGGCCGCAAAGCTATCGTCCCCTACGGCCTGTACCGCTGCCACGGCTTTGTCTCCGCGCCCCTGGCCGAGCGCACCGGTTTCGGTTCCGACGACCTCGCCCTGCTCTGGGAGGCGCTGCAGAACATGTTCGAGCACGACCACTCCGCGGCCCGCGGCGAGATGGCCTCCCGCGGCCTGTACGTCTTCGAGCACGAGAACAAGATGGGCAACGCCCCGGCGCATACCCTCTTCAGCCTCGTGGACATAGCCCGCGCCAACGGCGACGGCGCGCCGCCGCGCAGCTTCGAGGACTACGCCGTGACCGTGGACGAGGCCAATATGCCCCAGGGGGTGACGCTGCATTCCATGATTTAGACCGCATGCGTAGAAGGCGCCGGCCCGTGTGTTGCGGCGCCTTCCCGCTATAGGAGCGCGCCATGTACGACGATGCTGACCTCCTGTCGCTTTCCGCGTTGCAGCATCTGGCCTTCTGCGAGCGGCAGTGCGGTCTTATCCACCTGGAGCAGGCCTGGAACGAGAACGCCCTGACCGCCTACGGCCGCATCCTCCACCACAGGGCGGACCGCCACGGCAAGGAAACACGCCGCGGTGTGCGCACCGAGTTCGCCGTGCCCATCGCCTCCCGCCGGCTCGGCCTGTTCGGCAAGGCGGACGCCGTGGAGTTCCCGGCCTCCGGTCCCTGCCCCGTGGAGTACAAGCGCGGCAAGGCCAAGGCGCACGACGCTGACCGCGTGCAGCTCGCGGCCCAGGCCATCTGCCTGGAGGAAATGACCGGGGCCGCCATCCCGGAAGCAGCCCTCTGGTACGGCGCCACCCGGCAACGCGAGACCGTGCCCATAGACGACGCCCTGCGCCGCCGCGTGGAGGAGCTCGCCGCACAGCTTCACGCCATGATGGACGACGCCGTCACACCCCCGCCGCGCAAGGGGCCGCATTGCAAGGCATGCTCCATGCGCGGTCTCTGCCTGCCGGACATCTTCCGCGGCGACGGCTCCCAGGGCACCAAAAGCGCCGTCCGCTACCTGGGCCAGATGCGCCGAGACCGCGACCACGAAC
Source organism: Oceanidesulfovibrio marinus (assembly GCF_013085545.1). Lineage (NCBI taxonomy): Bacteria > Pseudomonadati > Thermodesulfobacteriota > Desulfovibrionia > Desulfovibrionales > Desulfovibrionaceae > Oceanidesulfovibrio > Oceanidesulfovibrio marinus. Next base: position 3,547,338 of record NZ_CP039543.1, on the reverse strand, counting down.
AGGAGGACGCCCCGTGAGAAAGCTCCTCAACACCTTGTACGTCACCCGGCAGGATTCCTACCTGGCCAAGGACGGCGAGGCTCTCTGCGTCCGCGCGGAGAAAAAGACCCTGCTCAGGCTGCCGCTTATCGGGCTGGAGGGCGTGGTCTGCTTCGGCGTGGTCAACGCCAGCCCGGCCCTACTCCATGCCTGCGCCGAAAGCGACATAACCGTGAGCTTCCTTTCGGAGAACGGACGCTACCTCGCCTCGGTGCGCGGCCCCACGTCCGGCAACGTCCTGCTCCGGCGCGAGCAGTTCCGCCGGGCGGACAGTTCCGAAGCCCGGACCGCGCTGGCCCGGTTCATGGTCCACGGCAAGCTCGTCAACACCCGCGCGGTGCTCCGCCGCGCCCTGCGCGACCACGAGCACGAGCTGGACGCCGAGGCGCTGCATGGCGCAATCCTCGGCATCAACAGCGCTCTGGACCACGCCGACGCAGCGGCGGACGACGAGACTCTGCGCGGTGTGGAAGGCGACGCAGCCCGCATCTACTTCGGTGTCTTTGATCAGCTCGTGCTGCGCCGCGAGGAGTTCCCCTTCAACGGCCGCAACCGCCGTCCACCGCGCGACGCCGTGAACTGCCTGCTCTCGTTCCTCTACACCCTGCTGCTGCACGACGTGCGCTCCGCCCTGGAAACCGTGGGCCTCGACCCCCAGGTCGGTTACCTCCACCGCGACCGGCCCGGCCGGCCCAGCCTTGCCCTGGACATGATGGAGGAACTGCGGCCCTGGCTGGCGGATCGCATGGCCCTTACTCTCATCAACCGCCGCAACGTCAAGCCGACCGACTTCAAGACCGACGGCGCCGGCGGCGTTACCCTGGCGGACGACGCGCGCAAGGACGTGCTCACCGCCTGGCAAAAACGCAAGCAGGAGGAGGTACAGCACCCATTTCTGGAAGAGCGCATCCCCATCGGCCTAGTCCCGTATACGCAGGCCATGCTCCTGGCCCGGCACCTGCGGGGGGAGCTGGACGGCTATCCGCCCTTCATTTGGAGGTGACCCGTGCTCATGCTCGTATCATACGACGTCGCGACCTCCGACGAGGGCGGGCCCAAGCGGTTGCGGCAGGTGGCGAAGCTCTGCGGCGACTACGGCCAGCGCGTGCAGTACTCCGTGTTCGAGTGCGACGTGGACCCGGCGCAATGGACAACGCTGCGCGCCTCGCTGCTGGATGTCATCAACCCGGACAAGGACAGCCTCAGATTCTACAACCTGGGGCGGGAGTGGAAACGCCGCGTGGAGCATGTGGGCGTGCGGGAGCCGCCGCAGCTGGACGAGCCGCTGATCGTTTGAGCGCAGGGGCGTTGCTGCCGCGGCCCTGGGTGTTTGCGCGAACAGGAGGTGTCCGCAGAATTGCCGGGTCAGTCGCGCCTTGGAAATACGCATTGAAAACAGACTGTTGTGAAATTACGTTCTGTGACAACCACATAGCGAAAGCAGAAAAAGAAGAAGTTCGCGGAATTGCCGTTGCCATATGAGGACTGGCACGGGATAAGAAAGGAAGCGTCGCTCCCCCCGCGGGAGCGCGGATTGAAACGGTTTCGTCGGGGCACGTTATCGTCGCAGCGTCTAATCGGTCGCTCCCCCCGCGGGAGCGCGGATTGAAACGAACTGTCCGAGATTAAAACAGAGAAGGGCCAAGGGTCGCTCCCCCCGCGGGAGCGCGGATTGAAACCTGCGAAATGCTGGTGCCGGAAATCGAGCCGCCGTCGCTCCCCCCGCGGGAGCGCGGATTGAAACTACAAGGTCCCCAGAGCCAACCCAGCGGAGCGCGTCGCTCCCCCCGCGGGAGCGCGGATTGAAACGACCTGCTAGATGTAGACCCGTGGGATGAACAGCGTCGCTCCCCCCGCGGGAGCGCGGATTGAAACCTTCTCGTTGAGGTAGTATGAAAACAGGTCAACGGTCGCTCCCCCCGCGGGAGCGCGGATTGAAACCTGACCGGCATCACATCCACGCTGGGCGTTCGCGGTCGCTCCCCCCGCGGGAGCGCGGATTGAAACTTCCGCGTCATCCCATATGGCAACGACAGGAAAGGTCGCTCCCCCCGCGGGAGCGCGGATTGAAACACGGCGGGTGCAGCCCGGGGACGCCTAAGGGGGCGTCGCTCCCCCCGCGGGAGCGCGGATTGAAACAAAGAAAGCCACGGTCGCAAAATGGCGCAGCCAGCGTCGCTCCCCCCGCGGGAGCGCGGATTGAAACTGGCCCGCGCCCGGGTCCATCAATTCGAGCTCCGGTCGCTCCCCCCGCGGGAGCGCGGATTGAAACCACGCCGCTCACGCTGGCGCTCGCGCTGGAGGTGGTCGCTCCCCCCGCGGGAGCGCGGATTGAAACCGCGCCGCAGCGCTCGGTCCGGCTGCAGCCGCCCGTCGCTCCCCCCGCGGGAGCGCGGATTGAAACCTGCCGCAATGCACCGTGGCCAGATCCTCGCCGGGTCGCTCCCCCCGCGGGAGCGCGGATTGAAACTCCCGGTCCAGCCGGGCCTGGATCAGGACCTCCTGTCGCTCCCCCCGCGGGAGCGCGGATTGAAACGCCGACAATGCGCGCGCTGAGCCGGCCGGAGCCGTCGCTCCCCCCGCGGGAGCGCGGATTGAAACACCCTCGTGTTGATTGTCAGAGTATGGAGACGGTGTCGCTCCCCCCGCGGGAGCGCGGATTGAAACAGAACCCGCGCCACGCTATCCGTGCTCACACCAGTCGCTCCCCCCGCGGGAGCGCGGATTGAAACGACCCGGCGCCGCATGACATCGATGGAGTTGTTGTCGCTCCCCCCGCGGGAGCGCGGATTGAAACACGGGCAGCAGGGCATGAACCTCATTGCTTGCGAAGTCGCTCCCCCCGCGGGAGCGCGGATTGAAACGTGCCACGCCATCGCGGGCATGGGCGAGGACGGTCGCTCCCCCCGCGGGAGCGCGGATTGAAACACGGCCGGCGCGCCGTGGTGCGATTCGGCCGGCGTCGCTCCCCCCGCGGGAGCGCGGATTGAAACCACCGCAAGCACGCCATCATCATGGCCCTGGCCCGGTCGCTCCCCCCGCGGGAGCGCGGATTGAAACAGCGAGGGCATGCAGTGGAAAGACCGGCGCGAGATGTCGCTCCCCCCGCGGGAGCGCGGATTGAAACCTTGACGGATCAACAACCGAGGAGGGGCGATGTCGTCGCTCCCCCCGCGGGAGCGCGGATTGAAACACGCCTACCGAAGAAGGGCAGCAAATCGAGTGGGTCGCTCCCCCCGCGGGAGCGCGGATTGAAACATCATCGAGTGCAAGGAGGCTTTGGAGAAGAAAAGTCGCTCCCCCCGCGGGAGCGCGGATTGAAACAAACTTCTTGGCTTGGCGTTCACGCGCAAGCTCGTCGCTCCCCCCGCGGGAGCGCGGATTGAAACACGCCTACCGAAGAAGGGCAGCAAATCGAGTGGGTCGCTCCCCCCGCGGGAGCGCGGATTGAAACAAAAACTGCATCGTCAAGCTGTATGGTGATGCGTCGTCGCTCCCCCCGCGGGAGCGCGGATTGAAACATGGTGTTCGCCAACATTTCCAGCGGTCCCGGTGGTCGCTCCCCCCGCGGGAGCGCGGATTGAAACTGGGTCTCACTGCCCGCTACAACGATCCCAGCGCGTCGCTCCCCCCGCGGGAGCGCGGATTGAAACAAGCGAGGATGATATGGCCTTGACACCGCAGCAGATGTCGCTCCCCCCGCGGGAGCGCGGATTGAAACGGATCGTGGGGGGATGATCTACCATGAAAGTCATGTCGCTCCCCCCGCGGGAGCGCGGATTGAAACCCCTCCATCAGCCGGCCACGTCGGGGTGGTTGCGGTCGCTCCCCCCGCGGGAGCGCGGATTGAAACCCAACGCTGCAACATCTTCGCATATGCGGCCAGTCGCTCCCCCCGCGGGAGCGCGGATTGAAACAATGTCCGTCCGCATGCGCTTCTCAAACCGACGCGTCGCTCCCCCCGCGGGAGCGCGGATTGAAACTGGCGGCATATCCGCGCAAAGCGCTTTGGATGGTCGCTCCCCCCGCGGGAGCGCGGATTGAAACTTCATCAAGTCGCTCAATGACGGCGCCGGCATCAGTCGCTCCCCCCGCGGGAGCGCGGATTGAAACTCCATGAAGTAGTCGAGGCCGATGTTGCGGAAAAGTCGCTCCCCCCGCGGGAGCGCGGATTGAAACTGGCGGCATATCCGCGCAAAGCGCTTTGGATGGTCGCTCCCCCCGCGGGAGCGCGGATTGAAACCCTGCGATTGGTCCGCCTGTTCAGGAATGTGGGTGTCGCTCCCCCCGCGGGAGCGCGGATTGAAACTTGTTAAGTCGCTCAATGACGGCGCCGGCATCATCGTCGCTCCCCCCGCGGGAGCGCGGATTGAAACGTCCCTTGTCACCCGCCAGGATATCACTTCCGGTCGCTCCCCCCGCGGGAGCGCGGATTGAAACTGGATTGTGACCGAGAGCACGCCCGGTGCTGGCGGTCGCTCCCCCCGCGGGAGCGCGGATTGAAACTGCCTAGTTGTCGGAGACGCGCCAGGGAAATGGGATGTCGCTCCCCCCGCGGGAGCGCGGATTGAAACCGAACGAATCGACGTCATATCCACCACCTATGCGCGTCGCTCCCCCCGCGGGAGCGCGGATTGAAACGCGAACGTTTTGACCAGCAGGAGCTTGGCCGCTCGTCGCTCCCCCCGCGGGAGCGCGGATTGAAACATCCATGGAGCGTCCGGCCAAAATTTTGGTCAGGTCGCTCCCCCCGCGGGAGCGCGGATTGAAACCTGTGAATCCAGCGGGTTACGTCTAGTGTGGGGTCGCTCCCCCCGCGGGAGCGCGGATTGAAACATCGCGGCTGATCAGGCGGCAAGGCACGCCGTGGTCGCTCCCCCCGCGGGAGCGCGGATTGAAACAAAGAGGTGGCGTTGCACAAGTCCGCGCACACCACGTCGCTCCCCCCGCGGGAGCGCGGATTGAAACTCGATATTGCCGAGGAGGGCATATTGTCTGCGGGTCGCTCCCCCCGCGGGAGCGCGGATTGAAACTCGCTACGAATGTCATGACCTTGCAGGACTACGCGTCGCTCCCCCCGCGGGAGCGCGGATTGAAACAGGATGCGCGTAAGGAAAGACTCTGGAGGCAGAAGTCGCTCCCCCCGCGGGAGCGCGGATTGAAACCAAATCGCGGAGCCTGGGAAGCAGAACGAAGCATGGAGTCGCTCCCCCCGCGGGAGCGCGGATTGAAACCGCTTGATCTCGCGCATGTCGATCTCGCGCCAGTCGCTCCCCCCGCGGGAGCGCGGATTGAAACATACTCGGGCTCGTGAGGCGCACCGATATCGGGGTCGCTCCCCCGCGGGAGCGCGGATTGAAACGTTGAACCCCGGCCGAGGCCGTGTCTCACCCCAGTCGCTCCCCCTCGCGGGAGCGTGGGGTGAAACAACGTAAAGCAGGCTGCTTTGGAGTGGGTGGCCGCCGGCGGCTTTGACCATCCGTGGATGGGCCACCGCCTACCTGGAAATGGTCCTGCGCCGGAGGCCAAGACCACTTACACCGAGGCCAAAGCAGCCTCCGGAATCAGGAAAAGACTCCTGGTTCCGGCGTGGAAATAGAAAAGATCACGCCACCTTTGGCTCTGAAGCACTTCGACAAGCAATGCGATCAACAATCCAGGCGGGCGCCGCGAATAATGACCGCAAGACACTTGCCACGGCCAAGGGACGGGGGGATGAGGCTTGATGCACAAAAAAAGGGTTACCCTTTCGGATAACCCTGTGATTTTCTTTTGGCGTCCCCAAGGGGATTTGAACCCCTGTTGCCGGCGTGAGAGGCCGGAGTCCTGGGCCACTAGACGATGGGGACGCGGCGTTGTGGAATCCGTCTTGTATGCGTAGTGCGCGTTGCCGTCAACCTATTTTCTACATGCCGGGGCGATTTTTTTCAACACCGGGAAAACGCCTGTCCGGGGCGGCGGGGCGTCCGTTTGAACGCCCGTTGCGCATGGGTCCACAGCAGCATGGTCCGCGATCGCGCCCCGCCGGCCTGCGGCATCACTTCATACGCACGCTCTGCTAGTCAGTCCAGTTGTAGGTCACGATGGCGTGCGGCTCAAACACCTGGAAGGTGAATGACTCCGTAAAATAGAGCGACACCGTAGTCTTGTCATGGCGGTAGTAGCCGATGGCCATGTCCTGGCCCACGACCATGCGCATGTCGCCCCCGCGGGTGGAGACGAGGCAGGCGCCATCGAGGAACGAGGAGATGAGCACCGGTCCGCCGAGCTGCTCCTCCAGGTGCTTCTTCAAGGGGTAGCCCTGCACGTACGTGGACATGGACAGCCACATCTGCGGGTTGACCACCAGGGCGTACGGTCCTTCAATGGACTCCGCCATCATGGCCTGGATGCCGCGCGTGACCTGGTGCAGAATATCCTCGGCCTTGCCGCTCACATGGAGGGTGCCATACGGGGAGGACTCCATGAGACCCGTGATGGACGCCGTGCTCATGCCCTTGTAGACAGCGTTTTCCTCGAACGAGGCCATCCTTCTGGCCGCATCTTCCAGATTGTCCAGGTTGATGCCCTTGGCGCCGCGGATGATGCTGTCCACCTCCCAGATGTCGAGGTCGAAGTGTGCGCGCACCTCCACCAGCGGCTGCACGGTGTTCAGGCCGTACTCCAGTCCATCGGGCTGCGTGCCTTCCGGCACCACGAGCCGGCCCAGAGGCACGGCCGCGTAATCCCAGCCCATGGGGCCTTCCACATCCACCACGCGTCTGGCGGAAAGCAGCCCGGAGAGTACGTCACGCGCCGTGGAGTCGATCTCGTCCCACGCTTCTTCTGTTATCGGCGCCAATGATCGCTTCAAAATATCCATGGAGAAACTCCTTATATTGCAGTGAATTGTTGATGCACTTCACACGAGTGTCAGCGTTTCAGACGGCCCAGTCCCAGACCGTTCTGGGGGCCGGGCGTGCCCGAGGGTTCCGGAGCCCCTTCCGCCTGGGCCTCGCCCTCGCCGCCTGCTTCCTCCAGCCCGGTGATATCGCCGGAGGTGAATAGATAGGTGCGCAGCTCCTCGTCCCAGCCGGGCATGTTGCGCCGCAGCCACTCCAGGGTCATGCAGGCGTGCTCGATCTCTTCGTCGCGGTTATGCGCCATGATGGCTTTAAGCTGGGGGTCCTGGCAGGTGGCCACACGCTGGTGATACCAGTCGATGGCTTCCACCTCCTCCTTGAGGCTGCTCAGGGCTCGCACGAAGTTCCTGTCCTGTTGCTGCAGCTCTTCAACCGGTTCGTGATAATCCATAATTCATTCCTCTCTGCTCGTATTCGCTTGTATGCAATGAAATACGTCCGCACCGCGAAGCTCGCAGCGCGGACGCATGGCAAAAGCGCCGTGCGTGGCACGAAAAAACAGCGCCAGCATACCACTGCCCACGGCGAATGAAAGTCCGTACCAGGAGAAGCGGCGCGAAAATTGGTCAAAGAATATTGATTTCTGTTGTAAAATCTGTGTGTTGAGGAAATGCCCGCACAAATCGGGTATGTTTCGGCCCGAAGGACTGGCCGGACTTCCGGCAGCGATCCGGCCGGGGCCCGGCTCTACGGCGAGCTCAGGCCGGAATGAACCCGAACCGCGAGTAAATCTCCCGCGCCGTTGCGCTGCGGAGGAACCGGGCAAAGGCGAGGCCACCCTCGGGATTGCCGCCGCCGCGAAGAGGGCAGGCCATGTAGGCAACGACCTCGTGCATGTCCAGCTCCGGGCCTGGGTCCACCATCTCCAGGGCCAGGCCACGGTCGCGGGCATGGGCCGCCTCGGTAGCCCAGACAGGCCCCACGTCGGCCTCGCCGTCCAGCAGGCGCTGCGGCGTTTCCCTATGGTGCACGGTGGTCACGTATGTCTCGCCGGCCCGCACCTTGTCTTCCAGGATGCGCGCGGCCAGGGCTGCGCCGCCGGCTTTCTCGTACATGGCGCGGATGTGGATGCCGATGTCCTCGATGGCGGCGTCGGGCTGGCTCACGCGCACGCCCTCCCTGGCAAGATCCGCCGGCCCGGCGATGTTCCTGGGGTTACCGGCCGGCACCAGCAACACGATGCGGTTGTGCACATACGGCTTGCAGGCATCCCGATCCGCCAGCCCGGCCTGCACCACGGCGTCCACACCTTTTTGCGAGACCGGCGCGTAGAAATCCGGCCGCACCGTCAGGATCTCCCCGCGGAACACGGCGCTGCCGGCCAGTATCTGCCGGAGCTCCAGGCCGGGGGGCAGGGTTTCGCAGTATATCCGCGCCAAGTCCGGCCGTTCTGCGGCAAAGGCTTTCAGGATGTGCGGCGCGGCCATGAACTGGTTGCCAGCCAGAAAGACGGCGAGGTCCGGATTGTGCCGGAGCTCGAACCCGAGGAGGTCGCCCTCGCGCTCATCAGGAATAATCGGCGGCTCGTGCATGGGAATCAGTCCTTTTCAGCTTCTGTGTACAGCGTGCAAAAACGCCCAGTTTCATGCCAAAATCATAGCACCCCGGACGGCCTCTGGCCAGTTTCTGCGCGTTCGGATGCTCCAACCCCCCATTTTTACGCTTACTTCTTGCCAGGATTGTACTTCTTTTATATAGAAAGGAGGGCTCATTACGTTGTTATGCAACAGGACTGTCGCAAGCCCTGTTGCCGGATTCGCATTGCAGGACTGCGCCATGCATGTCTGTGGCGCTGAACTTTGCTTGATACGAACAGACATCATACGGCCTCCAGGAGGTGCATCATGCGTGCTCGTCTTACTGTTCTTTGTCTCACCGCGTTTATACTCGCCTTCGCGTCCATAGCGCAGGCCGACGATGCAAACTATCTGCAAGGGTACCTGTACACGCTGAACGGCGAGCGGCAGAATGTCACCAAGTTCCTCAACGTCGGTTTCCACGACTATGTCTATGTGCACGACGGCGTGGAGCGTCGCATTCCGGCCAAGGAGCTCAAGTGCGTGGAGAACCGCGGCCTGAACAAGGTCATGGTCACTGTGCGCGGCAAACGCCCGGTGCGCGGCACCGTGAGCCAGTCCTTCCAGGGCGCGCCCATCCAGCTCCTCGTGGGCGACCTCTCCTCGCCTATTACCTTCGAGTTTTACGACCGCACCCGTGGCAAGATCGGCCGCGGCGAGGTGACCGCCGAGGAAGTGAAGAAGATCGTCTTCAAGTAGGCGCCTCCACATGCGCAATGTGTCGGGCCCCGGCCGTCTCCGCGCGGCCGGGGCTCTTTTCGACGCCTTGCCCTACCGCGTTCCCCGCTCCCCCTGCCCGCGCTTCCTTTCCTGTATTTCCCTTTCCCGGAACGCCTTGTGCATGGTATGACGGCAGCATCCCATGATCCTTTGGCCGTATCTGCCGATATAGACGTTATCGCGCCACCCGCTTCGTAAGCCGGTGCGCAGGAAGTACGCCGCATGGGCACGAAACATTACATCATCGTCGCACTCTTTGTGCTCATCGCCCTGCTGGCGTGTCTGGCCGGAGCCGTCGGCTACGGCATGTACCTCTGGGCCGCGCGCGACCTGCCGGCCTTTACTCAGCTCACGGACTACCGGCCCCAGCTCGTCACCACGGTCTACGCCCGCGACGGACAGATCCTGGGCTACCTCGCGCGGGAGCGCCGCTTCCTCGTCTCCTTCGACCAGATTCCCGAGCACGCGCGCCAGGCATTCCTGGCCATGGAGGACCACACCTTCTACGAGCACGAGGGCGTGGACATCTCGGCCATCATCCGCGCCTTCTTCGTCAACATGCAGCACGGCTCCATCGTGCAGGGCGGCTCCACCATAAACCAGCAGATCATCAAGCGCCTGCTGCTCACCTCCCGCAAGAACTACGAGCGCAAGCTCAAGGAGGCCATCCTCGCCTACCGGCTCCAGTCGTACCTCACCAAGGACGAGATCCTGACCATCTATCTGAACGAGATCTTCTTCGGGGCCGGAGCCTACGGGATAGAGGCGGCGGCGCGCACCTACTTCGGCAAGCACGCGGCCGACCTCTCCCTGGCCGAGGCCGCACTGCTGGCCGGTCTGCCCAAGGCGCCGTCCACCTACAACCCCTTCCGCCATCCGGAAGCGGCCAAGGAGCGCCAGGAAACAGTGCTGCGGCTCATGCTCGGCCTGCAATGGATCACGCAGGAGGAGTACGACGCGGCCGTGAAGCAACCCCTGGTCTACACCTCCATGCCCGACCCCTCCTGGGGACTGGGCGCATACTATTTGGAGGAGGTGCGCCGCCTGCTGCTGGAGGAGCTCTCCCAGGAAAAGCTCAGCGCCCGCGGTGTGCTCCTGGAAAAGTACGGGGCCGACGCGCTGTATGAGTCCGGCCTGTCCGTGAACACCAGCGTGGACCTCTTTCACCAGGCTGCTGCCGAGGCCGCGCTCAGGCAAGGTTTGGAGGACTCCAGCAAGCGCCGCGGCTGGATCGGGCCGGTCGGGCATATCGAGCCGGCAGAGTTCGAGCTGTTCCTGGAAACGCAGAGCGCCCGCAGCGCGCAGGTGGGGGAGTGGACCAAGGTCCTGGTGATCAAGAAGCTGGACCACGGCCTGCGCGTGCGCATGGGCTCCAGCGGGTCCGAGCTCAACGGAAAGGACATGGCCTGGGCCCCGGCGTGGCGGCGCTGCACACCCGGCGACGTGCTCATGGCCCGGGTCACGGCCAACGACGGCAATGGCCATCTGGAGCTGGAGCTGGCCCAGTCCCCCAAGGTGCAGGGGGCCGTGGTCTCCATGCAGCCGCGCACCGGCGAGGTCCTTGCCCTGGTGGGTGGGTACGACTTCACCCGCAGCCAGTTCAACCGCGCCACCCAGGCGCACCGCCAGCCCGGCTCCGCCTTCAAGCCGGTGGTCTACTCCGCGGCTCTGGACGCCGGCTTCAAGACGACCTCGGTCATCGACGACGCCCCGGTCACCTTCGGCACCTGGTCCCCCGGCAACTACAAGGACCGCTACAGCGGCCCCATCACCCTGAAGACCGCGCTGACCAAGTCCAAGAACGTGGTCACGGCCAAGCTGGCCAACGCCATCGGCATCAAGCGGGTCATCCGCCGGGCGCGGGCCCTGGGGCTGGAGGGCGAGTTCCCGCCGTACCTGCCCATCAGCCTGGGCGCGCAGGCTGTCAGCCCGCTGAACCTCTGCCAGGCGTACACGGCCTTTGCCGACGGCGGCCTTACTGTTGCGCCGCGCTTCATCCGCAGCGTGCAGTCGTCCTGGGGTGTGGATATCCTGCGCACTCGGGCGCAGCGCACCCGCGCCATCACGCCGGAGAACGCCTACACCGTCACCACCCTGCTGCAGAACGTGGTGCAGGAAGGCACGGGCCGCCGGGCTCGCGCGCTGGATCGCCCCGTGGCCGGCAAGACCGGCACCACCAACGAGGAGCGCGACGCGTGGTTCATGGGCTTTGCGCCGTACCTGCTCACCGGGGTCTACGTGGGATTCGACGATCTCACGCCTATGGGCAAGGGCGAGACCGGATCGCGCGCCGCCCTGCCTGTGTGGCTGGCCTACCGCCAGGCCGTGGAGCAGGAGTATGCCTGGGAGGACTTCCCGGAGCCGCCGGCCGAGTACTCGCCCATCGAGGACCTCATGGTGGCGAGCCTCACCCCCGGCCAGGACTTCCTGCCATTGTTCCCACAGCAGGAACGCCGGGAAACTGCGGCCCAAGCCCCGGCCCAGGACGAGGCGGCAACAGCCGCGGCGCGGGAAGCAGTGCTGAAGCGGATATTCTGAGGCAATCGGAATCGTGCTGTTGCCAGCACCGTCTTACGCTTGGCTTCTGTCTAAAAAAATAGACAAGACGCACGAGAAGAACCCCGCTTCCCCACCATGAGGATTTGGAGCTCTTCTCTGCCTTAACCAAGCTCGATGGTTCGACTTTTTTATTGAATCGCTCCCATCTTGGCAAGCTTTTCCTGTCTTTTTTTGGGGAGATTGCATCCAAAAACGGACGACCAAAAAGATGATGCCCTGCTGGAGCCGGATGCCGCAATCCTGCGCAGCTCGCAGCGCAGGGATTGGGCGAGAGGACGGCCTGCCCGACGTCATGCAGCCCGCACGATATGAAAAGAAAACCCCCGCTCCCTCATCAACAAGGGAACGGGGGTTCTGCATGTCCAATATCCTAGGAACGCTGGTTGTGTCGTAATTACTCGTCCTCGCCCAGCAGGCTCCTCTTGCCCTCGATGAGCTCGGTGATGACGCCGGGGTCGGCCAGGGTCGAGGTATCGCCGAAGTCGTCGTACTTGGACGCCGCGATTTTGCGCAGCACGCGGCGCATGATCTTGCCCGAACGCGTCTTGGGCAGCCCTTCCGCAAACTGCAGCACCTCGGGTGTAGCGATCGGCCCGATTTCCGTGCGCACCCAGGCGCGCAGCTCTTTGCGCAGCTCCTCGGACTCCTCCACGTCGCCCTTCAGGGTCACGTAGGCGTAGATGGTCTCGCCCTTGACCTGGTGCGGCATGCCCACCACGGCGGCCTCGGCCACGGCCTCGTGCGCCACCAGGGCGGACTCGATCTCCGCGGTGCCCATGCGGTGGCCGGAGACGTTGATGACGTCGTCCAGGCGGCCCATGATCCAGAAGTAGCCCTCGTCGTCCACGCGGGCGCCGTCTCCGGACTCGTACATGCCAGGGAAGCGCTCGAAGTACGTGGACTTGTAGCGCGCCGGGTCGCCGAACACACCGCGCAGGATGCCGGGCCAGGGCTGTTTGATCACCAGGTGGCCGCCCTCGTTGGGGCTGGCGTCCGAGCCGTCGGCGCGGACAATCGCGGCCTCCACGCCGGGCATGGGCATGGTGGCGGAACCGGGCTTGAGCGGCGTGGCGTATGGCAGGGCGGAGATGAGGATGCCGCCGGTCTCGGTCTGCCACCACGTATCGCAGATGGGCAGCTTCTCGTTGCCGACGTACTTGAAGTACCACATCCAGGCCTCGGGGTTGATAGGTTCGCCCACGGAGCCGAGTACGCGCAGGCTGGAGAGATCGTGTTTCCTGGTCCACTCCACGCCCTCGCGCATGAGCGCGCGGACAACGGTGGGCGCGGTGTAGAAAATGTTGACCTTGAACTTCTCCACCACCTTCCAGTATCGCGCCGGCGAGGGGTAGGAGGGCACGCCCTCGAACATGAGGGAGGTGCCGCCCAGAGCCAGCGGGCCGTACACGATGTAGGAGTGGCCGGTGATCCAGCCGATATCCGCCGTGCACCAGTAGACGTCCTCGTCGTGGAGATCGAAGACCCACTGGGTGGTGTGCGCCACGTAGGTGAGGTAGCCGCCCGTGGTGTGGACAACGCCTTTGGGCTTGCCCGTGGAGCCGGACGTATAGAGGATGAAGGCGGTGTCCTCGGCCTCCATCTCTTCACAATCACACTCGCCGGAGATGGACTCGTCTTCCATAACCTCGTGCCACCAGACATCGCGGCCGTCCTGCATGGTCACTTCGTTGCCGGCGCGTCTGACCACCACGCACTTCTGGATCGAGGGGGACTTGCTCATGGCCTCGTCGGCGTTGGGCTTGAGCGGGATGGTCCGGCCGGCGCGCAGCACGGCGTCCGAGGTGACCAGCACCTTGGCCTCGCAGTCCTGGATGCGGTTCTGCAGGCTCACGGCCGAGAAGCCGGCGAAGACAATGGAATGGATGGCGCCTATGCGCGTGCAGGCCAGCATGGCGATGGCCAGCTCGGGGATCATGGGCAGGTAGAGGGAGACGCGGTCGCCCTTTTTCACGCCCATGGACTTGAGCACGTTGGCGAAGCGGCAGACCTCAGTGTGCAGCATCTGGTAGGTGTAGACGCGCACGTCCTCTTCGGGCTCGCCCTGCCAGATGATCGCGGCCTTGTTCCGCCGGCCGTTCTGCACGTGGCGGTCCAGGCAGTTGTAGGCGATGTTGGTCCTGCCGCCGCTGAACCACTTCACCTCGGGCTTGTGCAGGTCGTAATCGGCTACGGTGTCCCACTTCTTGAACCAGTGGATGAGCTCTTCGCTCCGCTCGCCCCAGAACCCGTCGGGATCGTCCATGGAGCGCTTGTAGAGCTTCTCGTACTCCTCCATGGAGGTAATGTAGGCTTTATCGCGATGCTCCTTGGGCGGCTCGAACGTACGTTTCTCCCTCATCATGCTTTCAATGTCTTCGTGGCTCATGCGCTTCCCCGTCTGTTTGATTGGAATTTCTGGAATGGAGGCGCTCGATCAGCTCATTCGGATCCGGCCGTCCCAGGGATATCCGGGGCACGATCGAAGGGCGTCCTTCTTTATGATATGGAATACCGGCGAATAAAAGTAAAGCCGTTCGCCGTGGCGTACACACCGTTCACGGGTTCTTCGCCATTGACTTGCCCGAAAATCACAGGAATACAATATCTGCAGGCGCTGCCCTGGCTTTCCCGGAACGCCCTGCACCCTATTCCATGGTCGCCACGTGAAAATTTCCAAACTCGACAAGCTCTTCAAGCCCACATCCGTCGCCGTTATCGGAGCGTCGGAGGAGCCCGGCTCCCCCGGCCGCCAGATCATGGAGAACCTGCTTTCGGGCACGTTCCTCGGCCCGGTCATGCCTGTCCGCGAGGACATGCAGCCCGTGCTGGGCCAAGAGAGCTCCCGCAGCGTGGACACCCTGCCGCTCACGCCGGACATGGCCTGCATCCTGGCCAGGCACGAGGAACTGCCGCGGCACCTGGAAGATCTGGGCAAGCGCGGCTGCCACGCGGCCGTGCTCCTCTCGCGCGGCCTGTTCCGCTTCGACCGCGACGCCCGCGACGGGTTCACCCGCAATCTCCTGGACATCGCCCAGAAGCACGAGATGCGCATCCTGGGTCCCAACTGCCTGGGGTTCATCAACCCGTCCATCGGCCTGAACGCCAGCCTGGCCCACCGCCACGCCCTGCCCGGCAAGGTGGCCTTTGTTTCGCAGTCCGACTCCCTCTTCGCCACCGTGCTCGACTGGGCCACGTCGCAGTCCATCGGCTTCTCGCATTTCATCTCGCTGGGCGACCGCTACGACATCCGCTTCGGCACCGTGCTCGACTACCTGATGAGCGACCCCAACACCCGCGCGGTGCTGCTCTACCTGGAAACCATCGTCAACGCCCGCAACTTTCTGTCCGCCGCGCGGGCCGTGGCGCGCAACAAGCCCGTGCTGGTGCTCAAGGCAGGCCGCTCCATCCAGGGAGCCCGCGCCGCCGCTGCGCACTCCGGCGCTTTCCTCGGCTCGGACGAGGTGTACGACGCCGCCTTCCGCCGGGCCGGCATGCTGCGAGTCAACGACATCGACACCCTGTTCGACACCGTGGAGACCCTGGCCCGATCGCGGCCCCTGCGCGGCGAGCGGCTCGCCGTCCTTACCAACGGCGGCTCCCCCGGATTTCTGGCCACAGACAGCCTGGTCATGGCCGGCGGCAGGCTGGCCACGCTGGAGGTGGAGACCGAGCAGCACCTCATCGAGACCATGGAGGGCTCCTGGTCCTTCGACAACCCGCTCATCCTGCGCAGCGACGCCTCCGGGGAGCTGTACTCCCAGGCGCTTTCCTATCTGCTGAAGGACAAAAACACCGACGCCGTGCTGGTGATGCACGTGCCCACCCACGCCGTGCCGGACCTGGAAGTGGCCGAGGCCGTGGCCAAGACCGCGAAAAAATCCAAACGCAACGTGCTCACGAGCTGGTTGGGGGAAGAAGCGGCCGAGGAGGCCCGCGCCGTGTTCGCCAAGGCCGGCATGCCCACCTACTCCACGCCGGACAAGGCCATCCGCGGCTTCCGCAACATGGTGCAGTACCGCCGCAACCAGGAACTGCTGGTGGAGGTGCCGCCTTCCATGCCGGAGTCGTTCATGCCGGACACGGACGAGGTGAAGCAGCTCGTGGCCCGCACCCTGGAGTCCGGCCGGCAGCTGATGAACGGCACCGAGGCCATGGCCGTACTCTCGGCCTACAAGGTTCCGGCCGTGGAAACGCGGCTCGTCTCGGACATGGACGGTGCGGACGGCGCCGTGCACGCGGCGCAGGAGATCGGCTACCCCGTGGCAGTCAAGGTCCTTTCGCCCGACCTTTTGCGCAAGTCACTGGCCGGCGGCGTGGCCCTGGATCTGGAAACCGACGCCCAGGTGCGCGAGGCCGTGACCGGCATCGTGGAGCGCGTGCAGGAGCAGCAGCCCTCGGCGCGCATCAACGGCTTTGTGGTGCAGCGCATGATGCGCCGGGTCTTCGCCCATGAGCTCTTTGTGGAGGTTGTCACGGACCCGGTCTTCGGGCCCGTCATCCGCTTTGGCCAGGGCGGCAGCCTGACCGAGATCGCCGACGACCACGCCGTGGCCCTGCCCCCCCTGAACCTGGGCCTGGCGCACGAGCTGGTATCGCGGACGCGGGTGGCCTCCATCCTCAAGGGGCATCGGGAGTTCCCGGCCGCAAACATGGACGCCATCTGCCAGACGCTGGTGAAGATATCCCAGCTTATCGTCGATATCCCGGAGATATTCGAGCTCTCCATCAACCCGCTTTTTGCCGACGCCGAGGGCGTCATGGCCCTGGACTGCGCCATCCACGTGGCCAAGGCCGAGGTGGAGCGCGGCGAGGACCAGCTCGCCATCCGGCCCTACCCGCGCGAGCTCGAGGTCTGCGTCACGCTCAAGGACGGCCGCCGCGTCTTCCTGCGGCCCATCAGGCCAGAGGACGAGCCGGCGCACTGGGAGTTTCTGGAGCACGTCAGCGCCGAGGACATGCGCTACCGCTTCTTCTCCAACATCGGCGAGCTTCCTCGCACGGAGATGGCCAAGCTCACGCACATCGACTACGACCGCGAGATGGCCTTCATCGCCAAGGGCTCCGAGGTCTGCGGGGACGAAGAAGGCGGGGAAAAGACTCTGGGCGTGGTGCGCGCCTCCACCTCTCCGGACAACGAGGAAGCCGAGTTCGCCATCCTCGTGCGCTCCGACCTGAAGCGCCTGGGCCTGGGCAAGCAGCTGATGAAGAAGATCATCGAGTACTGCAGAAGCCGGGGAACCCACCGCATTGCTGGTCAGGCCCTGGCTGAGAACGCCGGCATGGTGGGCCTTGCCGAAGCCGTGGGCTTCGAGGTCACCAAGGACTTCGAGGACGACGTCTACAACTTCGATCAGGTCCTGAACCCCACCGAAGAAGAGTAGACGCCGTCACGCCGGCCCCGGCGGTCCGAGAACATCGCCCAACTGATGCGCCCTGCCTTTGGGCTCACCCCAGGCTCACCTCTGGTCGGTTCGCATTGCCCGCCGGCCCGGTTCTTCTATTTTAGAGAAATGTGACCCCGATCGGGGACCAAAAGCAATGAGCCCTGGCAGGGTTGTCCAAGGGACAACGCCCCCCGGCACAACCAGAACAGCGGGACGCTTTTACAATGAGTCGAGCAGCGTCTTGGCCTTGTCGAAGCCAGGGTTCAGCGTCAGCGACGCCTCCAGGAACTGGCGGGCCTCGTCGCTCTTGCGCGCCTTGGTGTAAATCAGCCCGAAGTTGTAGGCGATGACCGGGTCCTGCATGTGGAACTCCGGGTTGAGCTGGAGCGCTTTTTCCAGATGCTCAGTGGCCTTGCGCATCTCCTTGCCCTCGGCATAGGCCAGCGCGATGTTGTACAGCAGGTTCTCGTCCTCGGGCGAGACGGTCCGCGCCTTGTGGTACTCGTCCACAGCCTCGCGCCATTTGCCCTGCCGCCGCAAGGCAATACCCAGGGCGTTGAATATCTTGATGTCGGACTTGTCGAGCATGTCGCCCTTCAGCTCGATGGCCTTGCGGTAGTACTTCACGGCCCTGTCCGGGTCGCGCTTCTCGTAGATGCCGCCGATCTTTGAGGAAATCTCCTCAATGTAGCTCATGGCCTCTCGCTTGGCCTGGTTGATGGCATGGTCGAAAAGCACCTCGGCCTTGTCGTCGTTGCCCATCTCCACGTGAATGCCGCCCATGTCCACCTTGCGCTCCACGTTGAGGGGCGAGAGCTTGTCCAGCTTCTCCAGGTAGCGGAGCCGGTTCTCGTGGTCGCCCTCCTCCTCGTAGAACTCGGCGAGCTTCTTGAGCGGCTCCATGTACATGGAGGCGTGCTCGCAGGCGCTCTCGTACGCCTCCACGGCTTTCTCCTTTTTCCCCAGGCCCTTGTAGGCGTCGCCGAGAATGAGGTAGCCGGCTGCGGAGTTGGGTTTGATGTCCAGGATCTGGCGTACGATCTTCAGCGACTCTTCGAACTGCTCCTGGCTGACCAGCTGCTTGCCCTTGTCGATAAGCTTGCCGATCTTGCCCTGCGGCTTGATGGTGAAGGCGATCTTCTCGATAAGGATGTTCATGGAGATGGGCTTGGAAATAAAGTTGTCCGCGCCGATCTCGTGCAGCAGGACCAAGCGTTGCCGATCCGTCTCTCCGGTCAGGATAACGACCTTGACGTCGTTGAACGCGTTCTTGATCTGCTTGACCAGAAACGCCGTTTCCTTGTTGTTGAACACGCGTTCGATGAAGACGACGATGTTCTTGCGGCGATGCATCGTATCCCGAAGCGCCTTGAGGATATTGTTCTCATCCAGGACGGAAATAATACAATCATCGGTCACGGCGAGTTGCTTGTTGATCGTATTGCGAAGTACGGAATGGAACGTCGTATCCTGAGAAGCGACTATGAATGCGCCATGCGACTTGCGGATGTATTCGACAACAGTGTTTTCATACTGCTTGATTTTCAGATCCATCTTGCTGCTTTGCATCTGTCCTCCGGGCAACCGACTGCCCTTGTTGAATAAAGCCCCCTCACCTTGACCAAAAAATATAGTCTACTGATCAGGTCATCTACCTGTCAACGCTGTGCAGGAAAACCGATTGGGCTTCTTTCCGGTATACGCCGCTGCAAAACGTCTGGGGATGCACTTTTCACCCCACACTGCATGGTGATATACTCTGTCTGTCACTGCGACAACGTAACTTGCAATGCAATCTTCACGATGATATGCAATGATATATTCTGGAAACAAAGCCAAACCTGCTGCGAAGCAGGGACGGAAAGCCACAGGGTCTCTCCGAGACAGCCGGTTGCCCATGGATATGCTCCGCACTCCTTCGTTCTCCCACAGCGCCTCCGATCACGCCGTCTGTTGCACGATGCGTGCTACCGCCATCCATTCCGTTAGCTCCGCTCTCATGGCTCGAACCGTGCGTGTACGGCTGTCCGCAGCATCCGCCTCCGTATCAACAGGGCGCCTTCTGGGAGGTCACGCATGAGCGCCGAACAGCTGATGCGGGACGCACTTGCTGTCTGCGCGGCCACAAAGCGCATGGACGAGGCCATGAAGCGCAATGACAAGAGAGCCATGCAGCGCGAGCTCTCGCTCATACACGAGGCCTCCCAGCGGATCATGGTAGAGGCGCGCACCCTGCCGGATGCCGGCGCGGACAAACCGGCCCCAGCGGCCGCCTGTATCGCCGCCTCCGAAAGCCCTACGCGAGCCATCCGCAACCTGCGGGCCTCGGCCGACTGCATGGCCGCCAACTACCGCGACTCGCTGCGCACCTTCAACCGCTTCCGCTCGTCCATCGCCATCATCCAGAAGACCGCCAGCTTCACCGAGCTGCCCCACCTCCTGCTCCGGCTCCAGGAAATCTTCGGCCTGCAGGTCTTCCGGCTCGTTCTTTCCAGCGACGCCTACGGCGAGATCGCCACGGATCACTTTGACACCTGCACCGAGGCCGAGCTCCGGGACGCAGGCTCCGAGCTGACCGGCGCGGGCTGCGAGCGGCCCTACTACATGGGGGCGCCGTCCGAGCTGCAGCAGCCGGAGCGCTTTCTGGGCGAGCTGGCCGGCAGCCCCGGCTCCTGCTTCATCTACCCCATCATCCACGCCGGCGAGCCGGACAAGATCCTTGGCTACATCACCCTGCTCGACCAGGACCCGAGCCGCTACGCCCCGGACAAGGCCACGGATTTTCTCGAACATTTCCTCTGTGTGCTGGGCCAGTCCATCATCGATCTCCTGGACAAGGAGCTCACCACCCTGACCCACGCCCTGGACGACCTCACCCGGGTCTTCACCCGCGGGCACCTCATGCGCCAGGGCTCCCGGCTGGTGCGCGAAGCCGAGGCCCACTCCATCCCCCTGAGCATGCTCTTCATCGACCTCGACCGCTTCAAGCCCATCAACGATACGTACGGCCATGACGCCGGCGACGCCGTGCTCAAGGTCGTGGCCGCCACCATCAAACAGTATGCGCGCAAGGACGACATCGTGGCGCGCCTGGGCGGCGACGAGTTCGTGGTGCTGCTGCCGCAGACCGACCTGCCCGGCGCGGGCACATTCCGCCGGCGTCTGGAAGAAGGATTTTCCGAGCTGGACCTGGCGCGTATCGTTCCCGGCGCCGAGCACCGGGCCATCGGCGCGTCGGTGGGCGTGGCCGTCCGCGCTCCCAAGCAGGATCTGGCCTCGCTGCTGGGCGAGGCGGACCATGACATGTATGCGGTCAAGCGGAGCATGCATGCGGAGCAGTCTGCCGGAACGCGGACAAAACGCCTGCGCCGGGCATTCTGACCCTGCAGGGCGCGCGTCATGCACAACGTGCACGCCACGGCGAACCGGCTTGCGATTCCTGCGCAACGCTCACCATCCACCGTACATTGGAATGTATGGCCGGGCCTACAACAGTCTGCGGCAGGCCCTTGCCGTGGGTATCTGCATCGCATCACTGCTACCCGCCGGAACGTCCACGCGACCTTTCTGCGGGACACAATCTTAATTGCTCGTCGCTATTGCCAATTTCTGCAAAGCATAGTAAAGGGATATGTAAATTTTCACGCCACCTTGCCCACAGAACGGATCTGCTGGAGCAGGTGGGGATCACGTCTTTGCAGTACGATGATTCGATGATGTATCGCGCCGCGCTCACGTCTCCAGGCCCTGCGTCATGGACGCCGGTCGCATGGAGATCGTCCGGCCGGACTCTGTCTGTGTCCGGAATCCATGTTCCGGCAACAAGGAACGGCGCATTCATGCGAGGCATCGGTATTATGGGTTGCTGCCCGGTGAAAGGCGTCCGCCTGCGTGCCCGACGTTCCGTGCGGCCTGTTCAGAACCTACACGCTGCGAGCCGGAACGCCGGCACGCCAACACGATCGCTTACGACGCCTTGCGCGACGTATGCCGACGCGCAAAAATTCAGGAGGGACCACCCATGAAGCGCGTTTCTGCGACCACTCTGCTCCTGCTTGCGGGGCTGTGCTTCCTGTTCGTCCAATCCGCAGTCGCCGCCGACAAGGAATGGATCAATGCCAAGGGCTATGTCCTGTATCAGGATGAACGCGGCGACATGGTGCGGAAGACCTTCAGCGCCTACCGCGACGTCTATTTCCCGGAAAAACCCAAAAAGCTCGGCCACTTCATTTGCGACCACGAGCGGATTCTCACTCAAATTCCCGTCAGGGAAATCACGGACATCCGCAAAGACCCGCTCTCAAAGAGCGTCTGGATCAAGGCCAACTGCGGGGAGTACCACGCCGTGATAGACCAGGATCTCGCCTATGCGCTGACCAACATGAAGCACATCGAGATGCGCTACTACAACGAGATCACCAGGCAGGAAGAGGTCGGCTTCATCCTCGGCATCGACCTGCACGAGATCCACTTCACCGACACCACCCACGTCACGTTCTAGCTGGGT
The DNA here is from genome assembly GCF_013085545.1 of Oceanidesulfovibrio marinus. Classification (NCBI taxonomy): domain Bacteria; kingdom Pseudomonadati; phylum Thermodesulfobacteriota; class Desulfovibrionia; order Desulfovibrionales; family Desulfovibrionaceae; genus Oceanidesulfovibrio; species Oceanidesulfovibrio marinus. The sequence continues at coordinate 3,525,650 of NZ_CP039543.1, read as the reverse complement.
TCCATTTCTGCGCGGCCGGCTTCTCCGCTCGGGGAGTCCGGCCGCCATTTCCATGACACGCGGCTCTGACCGCCGCGGCTCCTCCTTCCCTTGACGACCTCCAAAACATTCCGTCTGACCATCGCGGCGACAGCCGCGGTCCTGCTCGCTGCGCTGCTGATCTATCACGCGTACTCGACCCCGGAGCGCAACGCCGATGCGCCGGCGACGGCCGATACGACGACCGCTCCGCAGGATGATTCCGGCTCCCGTTCCACAAGCACCCGTCCGGACATCGCGGCCCCGCCGCGCAACGCGCTCCAGGCCGTACGCATCCGGGAAACGCCGGACGGCGCGCGCAGCGTCAGCCGCATCCAGTACGACCCGCCGTACTTCCGCGCGGAAGACGACGCAGGCGTCCAGATTGTAGATATGGAGCAGCAGACGCTACATTTCCAGACGCCCGACGGACAACGGCGGGATATTGAGCTTGCCGACCTCGACCTCGCGCCGCAGTGTGCGTTCTTCTTTGGCGAGTTCGCCCCCAAAAGGTTCGGCGCCGTGGTTGTCGGCGAGACGCCTCTGGGCAACGCGACCTGTTCCGTGTGGGAAATTCCGGCGGATACGGCTATGGCCACGGACGACGCCCCATCCGGCGGCCATTTGCCCGCGCCCCCTGCCGCAGCCCCCTCCACTGCAAAAGATGATACGGTGGAGCAGACCGCCGTTCCGTGTCCGGATCTGGCCGGCGTGCGCATGACCGTCTGCCAGGGCACGCCCCTGCCGGTGCGGGTGGAGCTTCCGAACGGCGTGGTGGAGCGTCTGGAATCCTGGACACTGCTGCCGGCAGGCAGCCTCCGCGAGGCCCTGGCTGCCGAACGTGCAGCCGGCATAACCGCCGGTTTGCATACTGGCAACGCGGACGAACTGCCCGACCGCCCCAGCCTTCAATAACTCCCTCGTTGCGAGGATGCGCCGGTGTACGACGATACGCCCATCCCCCCAGAGCCATTGCCGCCGGAGCCGCACGACACGCCGCCGGGTGTCCATGGTGATGACGCGGCCGTGCCCGTGAGCGTGCACCGCGCGTTTGTCTACGCGGCCATGGCTCCCGGTTTCGGGGAGTGGTACGCCGGAGCGCGCATCCGCGGCGCCGCCGTGTTCACCGCCTTTGTCGCCGTGTTCGTCTGGGGCTCCTGGGAGCTCGCCGTCACGGTCAGCGCGCTGCTGGACCTCGCCTTGGGCGCGACTGTGGACAAACCGCTGCCTCTGTTCCAGCTTGGCGCGGCGTTCTTCATCGCCCTGGTGCTGTGGTTCTGGGGCATGGCCGGCGCCGTGGAGGCCGCGGTGCGCAGGCGGCAGGCGGCAGGCGATCCGCCGCAGATCCATCCGGCGTGGGGCGTAGCCATGAGCTGGCTCTGTCCCGGCGCAGGCCAGATATCCCTGGGCCGGCTGCCCATGGGCTTCATCCTGCTCGGCCTTTACGTCGCGATATTCCCCACGCTGGGGCCGGCGCTCTCCGGGCTGCGCGTTGTCATCGATCACGCCGCAGGCAGCGCCGGGCAGCTGCTCTCGCGACCGGACCTCGCCATGGAGCTGGCGCAGGAGATCTCGGCGCGCATCCAGCTGAGCTTTCCGCGGGTGGCGCAGGACATGGTCAAGTCCGTCTCCATCGCCCTGTACTGCGCCACGCTGGGGCCGGTGCCCGGTGCGCTGGGCGCCGTGCTCGCAAAGGAAGGCGCACACTGGACCGCCGCCCTTTGGGCGCGCTGCCTGGGGCTGGCCGTACTGGGCTGGATATGCCCCGGCGCTCCCCAGCTTCTCCAGGGCCGCGAAGCTCTCGGCTGGTCCCTGCTCGGCGTGAATCTGGCCCTGCCTGGGGCGGCCGGTCTGCTCCTGGCCCAGGGCGTGATCCAGCCCGGCCAGGCATCGCAAATCGCCTCCTGGACGACGCTGGCCGTGCTCGCATCCATTGCCGACAGCCTCATCCGCATGATCCGGCTCAGACGACAGCCTGTACATCTCTCTGATTCCGAGTAGTCGCCTTCCGGCGTCCTGCCGGTGTATTCTGACTGATATCTACTGCTTGAATACTCTCAACTAGAGATATATATTGTGTAAAGAATCTCTAAACTCTCTGGAGAACACATAGTGACTACGCGCCTCTCCCTCCTTGTGCTCGGTCTGGTATGCATTGCGATCCTGTCTGGTTGCGGATCACGCTCCGCATACTATCACCCCAAAAAGCCTGCGTCCGTGTGGGACGAGGACTTCGCCGACTGCCGGGACACTGCGAAGTTCCTGTTGGAGACCGGCCGCGGCGTTTCCGGCGGCGGTCTTGGCGACGAGATCAAGGACTGCATGGAGGCCAAGGGCTACTGCTACGGCTCCGACGCACCGCCGGCCGTCTGCGAGGTCCAGACCTCGGCCAACGACACCGCCCAGACCGAGTACAACGTGCTCGAATCCACATGGCACACCCCGCAGCTGGCCAAGGAGCGCCTCGCCTACCTCCAGAGCACGCACATCCGGGGCGCGTTCATCCGGCCAGTCCAGACCGAGAAAGGCATGTGGTACCGCGTGCTCATCGGCTCGCGTGAAACGCTCCAGGGCGCCAAAGAGCTGCAGTACGACCTCTGGCGCAACCACAACCTGCGCTACACCTACATCGTCAAGCGGCAGTAGCGCCCGCCCAACACAACACCGGGCCGGTTTCATGACCGGCCCTGCCGCCAAGGGCGCGGAAAGCCAGGCTTTTACCGCAAAGCCGAAAAGATGTTGGAGTAGTCGTCCGTCCAGGCGGCCACCTGCGGCGGAAAGTCCGAGATATCCCGCCAGCCCAGCTGCACCAGCGCATCCCTGTCGTCCCTGTTGCGGGTGAAGGCCGCCCAGATACACGCCCGGGCGTCAGGGTCGACATCCGTGATGTACTCGTCGATGAGCACGGAGCAGCCCGCAGACAGCGCCGTGGCCTGCACCACGGGCACAAGGTCGAGGTACTTGTTGGAGAGGTGCATGGCGACCACGCCGTCGCCGCTCAGGCAGCGGAAGTACTCGAGAAACGCCTCGCGCGTGAGCAGGTGCACCGGAATGGAGTCGGAGTTGAAGGCGTCGATGATGATGACGCCGTACCGGCCGTCCGGCTCCCTGGTCAGGGAAAGGCGCGCGTCCCCGAACACAAAGCGCAGCTCACCGGCGCTCTGGTCCAGGTAGCTGAAGTACTTTCGCGCCACGGTCAGGTTGTCCGGGTCCAGCTCGAAGATGTCCCACGGCTGGGCGGGCTTTGCGTACATGGTCAGGCTGCCGGCTCCCAATCCCACCAACGCCACAGGGGCATTGCGCACGAGCGGCGGCACCGTCTTCTGCCCCTGCCGCAGGAGCCGGCCGATGGGCGTGGAGGGATGGTAGTAGGCCAGGGGGATGTCCCGCCGTGCGGCGTCGAGATGCTGCATGCCGTGCAGGGTGGTGCCATGCCGCAGGTAGCGCGTGTCGGCTTCGTCATAGACCTTGTAGATGCCGTAGAAGTTGCGCAGCCGCATGAGGTAGCCACCGGCCGGGCCGTACAGATCCCGCGCCTGCACCGCCAGAATCACGGCCACGCCCACCAGGGCCACGGCGGCGCTACGGCGCTCCAGCTTATACAGCAGCAGAGCCAGCAGGAACCCGCCACCCACGGCGATGAGACTGGTGTCCACGGCCTTGAAATGATCCAGTGCCGCGGGCCAGGCCAAAGCCAGCATGAACGCCCCGGCCATGCGCAGCCCAACGGAGCGCACACTGCCCAGGGGGTGTTTGCCGCGGCTCCAGGCGCTCAGTGCGAGGCCCACGCCGGCCAGCACAATGGCCGTGGGGTACTCCACCAGGCTCGCCCCGGCCAGGGGCGCCCCCCAGCTCACCAGCACGCCGCCCAGGAACCCGCCCAATGCCAGGTGCATGTAGAAGGACGACAACCGGCCGGGGTCTTCCGGCCGCGACTCGTACAGCGCCGTGTGGCACACGGTGCACACCACCAGCAGCACGGCCATGTGCGCCAGCCCCATCACCGCCACGGGCAGCGAGTACGACTGCTGGATGAGCAGGAAGAGGAAAAAGCCCACGGCCGCGGCCAGGGGGAATCTGTCCCTGAGCGCCTGCGGGCACCACGGCCGGGTCCGGAAAGCCAGGGAGAAGGTGAGCAGATAGAGCGCCAACGGTACGGTCCACAGCAGGGGCACGGCGGCCAGATCCATGGTCACGGCGTTGGTCACGGAGAGGAACATGGCCGCGCCGGCTGCGGAGAGCACGAGCCACGTCAGCCGCTTCCGCCAGGGCGTGCGCCTGTCTATATTCTTAGACGGATCGTAACATTCGGCAACTGCAGGCGGGCAGCCGAAGTACACGGCCAGATGCGCTGCCGCGGCCACGGCAAAGCCTATTTGCCACGCCGTGAGCTGATCGCCAAGGCCCAGCAGCGGCTCTACGGCAAAGGGGTAGCTCATCAGCCCGGCGAACGAGCCCAGGTTCGACGTGGCGTAGAGCACGTAAGCGTTGACCCGTTTGCCCATGCCGGAGAGCGCCACGCGCTGCTGCGTGGCCAGGCCCATGGCCGCCAGAACCACGAAGGCCGGCCCCACGGTGCGCGCCAGCATCCACGATATCTCCAGGATATGCGCCAGGCCGTAGCTGGGGTGGGCGAGAATGGTCTGGTCGATGGGGAAAAACGCCAGCGGCGCCAGGCAGAACAGCACATGGAGTGCGGTCCAGAGACGGGAGTGCGAGCGGCCGGCCAGGAAGTACGCCCAGCCGTACCCGGCCAGCAGCGCAGCCTGGAAGAACATGACGCACACCGCCCAGACGAGGTAGCTGCCGCCGAAGCCGGGCAGCACTGCCTTGGAGACAACGAGCTCTAACTGGAAGAGCAGGAAGGAAGCGAGGAATACCGCGCAGTTGGCCAGGATAAACACGCACTTGTCCTAGCGCAAAGCGAGGAAAAAGGGAAACAGTATCAGGGGTTGGAGCGAAATCGTAAAAAAGCGCCGAGAGGTCATCGCACGAAAAAAGCCCCGGAAGCGTGGTCTTGCTGGGGACCTTCTTCCGGGGCTTTGGCAGTTTACGCGTCCGCCCGTGACTTCCGGGCGTGAAGGGGGTTCCCGCACCATTGCGGGTGAGGCGGGCGCGTCGCCTGCAATATTGTCAGCCGAGGAAGTAGCGGGCGTCCTCGGCGTCGTTCGCCTGGGCAAAAGTGATGGCCACTTCGTAATCCTCGATCACCTGGAAGAAACGCCTCACGATACGTGCCATGGTACAACTCCTTGGGGAAAATTTTCGTCGCCGCGCTAACGTGCGCGATGTCTCATACTTTCCAAGAGCCGTGCCAAACATTTTATTTTTGCTTAACATGCTGTTTTTTAAGACAAACACCATATACCGCAATGCATGTGACCCCCTTCACATGATGCATTGTGCAACACGTGAAAGGGGTCACATATCATTCTGCTAAATATATAAGTATGTTAAATTATATTTGTGGTATTACGCAACACCGTTGCGCACTGCACCGTCCGCCAGTCCCATGCGCTTCATCTTCCGCCACAGGGACGTCCGGTCGATGCCCAGAATCTGCGCTGCGCGGGATTTGTTGCCGTCGGTTTTCTCCAGCACCAGCCGGATATGGCGCTCCTCCAGCTCGGACAGGCTCAGCAGTATCTCGCCCTCGGACAGGCACGCCGTGTTCTGGCCGCGTAATCGCGCCGGCAGGTGGCTGCGCTCGATGATCTCGCCGTCGGAGAGGATCACGGCGCGTTCAATGACGTTCTTCAGCTCCCGCACGTTGCCGGGGAAGGGGTAGTTGAAAAGCAGATCGAGCACCTCGCTGGAGAGCCGCTTCACCGGCTTGCCGTAGTCCTTGGCATAGCTTTCCAGAAAGTAATTACAGAACAAGGGGATGTCGTCGGCGCGCTCGCGCAGGGGCGGGATGCTCATGGTAAAAACGTTGAGCCGGTAATAGAGGTCCTCGCGGAAACGGCCGGCCGCCACCTCGTTCCCCAGCCGGCGGTTTGTAGCCGCCAGGATGCGCACGTCCACCGGTATCTCCTCGGTGCCGCCCACGCGGACCACCTTCTTCTCCTGCAGCACGCGCAAAAGCTGCACCTGGGCGGACATGGGCATCTCGCCGATTTCGTCCAGCAGCACGGTGCCGCCGTCCAGGGATTCGAAGATGCCTTTGGTGGTGCGCTGCGCGCCGGTAAACGCCTCGCGCTCGTGGCCAAAGAGCTCGTTGCACAACAGCTCCTCGCTCAACGAGCCGCAGTTGATGGCGAACTGCCGCTTGTCCGCGCGCTTGGAGTTCTCGTGGATCATGCGCGAGACCAGCTCCTTGCCCGTGCCTGTCTCGCCCGTGATGAGCACCGTGCAGTCCAGCGGCGCCACCCGCACGATGAGCCGCTTGAGCTCCTGGATCTGCGGGCTCTTGCCGATGAGCCCCGGCCCCCGGCGGGTACGCACGTAGGAGCGCAGCTCCTCCAGCTCCTCGCGCACTATGCGCTTTTCCTTCACGCGCTCCACCAGCAGGCGGACCTCTTCTTCCGAGTACGGCTTGGTCAGGTAGTGCAGGGCGCCGCGCTTCATGGCTTCCACGGCGCGTTCCACGGAGCTGGAGCCGGTGATGATCACGACCTCGGTCACCGGGTTGTTGGACTTCACCTTGGCCAGCAGGGAGAGCTCGCCTCGGCCGCCAGTGTGCAGATCGGTCATCACGAGGTCGAAGGCCTGCCCCTCCGCCAGGGTAAGGGCGCATTCGAGCTCCTGGCAGGTGGTTATCTCGTGGCCAGGGCCGGAGAGCGCGTGCTCCAGCTCGTCCAGCGACCGGGGATCGTCCTCCACCACGAGAATCCGAAATTGTTCATACATATCATCCATATAAAAATCCTATGCGTCGAAGGCTGGCCAACCATACCATGGAACCATTCCGCCTGCATTTGCAATCGTCCGCCCGGCGGCCAGGGCCAGCGGAATCCTTTACGCCAACCGGCTTGCCATGGCGAGCGGCCGTGGATACACCCTCCCCCATGAACGACGCAATGCAGCAATCCGGGGACAGCCTGGGCGGCACAATCTACCTCGCGCCCAAGGGCTTCGAGGCCGAGCTGGAGCACGAGGTCCGCATCGAGCTGGAGGCCGAGGACCCGCAGGTCGCGGCCGACGTGTGGGCTCGCGAGCGCCTGGTCTTCGCACCCGGTCCGTACCGGCCCATGGCCTGGGCGCAGAACGCCTGGCTGGAGCCGTGGCGCATCCCCTTCGATTCCATCAAGGAAGGCGCGCGGGCGCTCAAGGCCATCCAGCGCAACTGGTCACTCACATCCATTGCCGAGCACCGCCGCGCCGCGCTCATTGCCGAGGCGCTGCCGCCGGTCAAGGGCCGACCCCTGGAGTTCGGCGAGACGCCGCCAGCCTCGCCCCTGGGCGGCTGGACCCTGCTGGACCGCAACACCATCATTGCCGCACCGCAGACCACCTCGCCCTTCCCGCAGGGCGAGGTCCACTTTGTGGAGGACAAGTCCGGCCCGCCCAATCGCGCCTACCTCAAGCTCTGGGAAGCTTTCACCCGGTTCGGCGTACCCGAGCCGGGCTCCCGCTGCCTGGATCTGGGCGCCAGCCCCGGCGGCTGGACATGGGTTCTGGCCCAGCTCGGCTGCAACGTGACGGCCGTGGACCGCTCCCCCCTGGCCCCGGAGTTGATGCGCAACCCGCTGGTAACCTTCCGCACGGGCAGCGCTTTTGGTGTGGACCCGCGCCACGTGCGCGAGGAGTACGGCGAGGTGGATTGGCTGGTGTGGGACGTAGCGTGCTACCCCAAACGGTTGCTCACCTGGGTGCGGCGCTGGCTGGATGCCGGCCCGGAGTGCTCCATGGTCTGCACCCTCAAGTTCCAGGGCGAGACGGACATGGACTCGGTCTTTGCCTTCAAGCGCATCCCCGGCTCACGGCTCGTGCACCTGACGCACAACAAGCACGAACTCACCTGGGTTCGCCTTGCCGGAGGAGCTCCTTTGCCCTGAGCTCCGGCCACAGCCGCGGCTCGTACGCCGGCGCGGTAACGCCCGGCACGTCCGGCACGTCCACTTCCGGCGCGCCCTTGTCCAGCGCGGCCAGGGTCTGCTCCAGGGTCATGCCCGGCATCAGCGCCGGATGGTACAGAAGGAGCAGCGCCTCCTTGTCGATCTCCGGGTAGGCGGTCACTTCCGGCGGCGTCACGCCGTCCACAGGAAACCACAGCACGCTCGTCACGCCGGGCAGGGCCCAGCCCCGCAGTCCCAGGGCCAGCAGCAGATGCCGCCGCACCGAGGCCGGGGTGAGCTTCACGCGGTACAGCTCCACGGTGGCCCGTTGCAGCACGCCGGTGGTCCGGTCGGCCAGCACGCGGGTCAGACCGGTGCGCAGCGTGTCGGCCTCGATATCCTCGATGCGGATGTGGATGTCCGGAACGTGCTCGCGCTCCTCGAAGGAGATATCGCGCTCGTCCAGAATTCTGGACACCTCGTCCGCCGCGTCGTGGATGATTGCAAGCTCCTCCGGATCAGCATCGCCCTCCACGGCGTAGGTGATGCGCAGCTTGCCCCAGCGCATCAACCGGCCTGGCGGAGCCTCGAACCCGGTGCCGCTCTTGAGCAGGGCGTACTGCTCCGCACGGTCCTGAAAGGCCACGCGCAGGAAGTGCTCCAGAGGAGTGACCTCCTTGGGCGATGCCTTCACGCGCACGGGCTTGCTGCTTTTCAGCAGCTCCTGCACGGGGTCCAGCCCTTCGTAGCCTTCCTCCAGGGGAAAGATAGTATCGTTGGCGTCTTTGGTCGGGGTCGCATTGCTTTCCACAGCCGGGGTGTTGGTGCTGTCCGACCCCACGTTGGCCGCGTTCGCCTCGGCTTCGGCCGCATTGTCCGATTCCCGGACAGCTTCCGGCTCTTCCGAATTTTTGGGCGTTGCAACGGCTTTTGTGCCGTCGTCCGGAAGGACGCTTGCCGCAACCAGGGACGGCGCGAGGAGACGGGTCTGCGCCGCGGCCACTTTTTCCGGCGCGCTATGCCTTGCCTGCGCCGGACCGTGCGCGTCCGGCTGCGCGGCTACGGCAACAGCGCAGAATCCTGTACAAAAAAGAATGAGCGCGCAAAGCGCGGCTGGTGCGAAAATCATGCGTCGCATGCGCTCGAGTCCTGCATCCGGGCGTTGGCCCCGTGTCGCTTTTCTGGTAATGATTGCCTCGGCGTATGTCGGCGGCACGCCGCCGCCGCGCTGCCGGGCAAGTATAGCATGGAACAATTTCTCGCCGACCTACATATCCACTCGCGGTACTCCAGGGCAACCAGCAAGCAGCTCGATCCGAGAGTGCTGGCTGCGTGGGCCCGGGTCAAGGGCCTGCACGTCATCGGCACCGGTGACTTCACCCATCCGGGCTGGCGCAAGGAGCTGGCCGAGCTGCTGGAGCCCGATCCTGGCAGCGGTCTGTTCCGGCTCAAGGATACGCGCAACCTGACGCGGGAGATACCCTTCCTCGACGGGTATGAGCTCGCCGGCCGCACGCTGTTCATGCTCCAGGCCGAGATCAGCTCCATCTACAAGAAAAACGGTGCGGTGCGAAAGGTCCACAACCTTGTCTACGTGCCCACCATGGAGGCCGCCGACAAGCTCTCAGAGCAGCTGGCAGCCATCGGCAACATCGAATCCGACGGCCGGCCCATCCTGGGGCTGGACTCGCGCAATCTGCTCGAAATGGTGGTGGAGCTCGATCCGCTGGCCTTCCTCGTGCCCGCGCACATCTGGACGCCATGGTTCTCGCTCTTCGGCTCCAAGTCCGGCTTCAACTCCCTGGAGGAGTGCTACGGCGATCTGTCCTCCCATATTTTCGCGCTGGAGACCGGCCTCTCCTCCGACCCGGAGATGAACTGGATGCTCTCGGCGCTGGACCGCTACGCGCTCATCTCCAACTCGGACGCACACTCCGGCGAGAAGCTGGCCCGCGAGTGCAACATCTTCAGCGGCGAGCGCTCCTACGAAGGCATCTTCCGCGCCCTGCGCGGCGAAGCCCTGGGCCACAAGTTCCAGGGCACGGTGGAGTTCTTTCCCGAGGAGGGCAAGTACCACCTGGACGGCCACCGCAAGTGCGGCGTGGCCCTGGAGCCGCGGGAGACACTGTCGCGCGGCGGCATCTGCCCGGTCTGCGGCAAGCCGCTCACCGTGGGCGTGCTGCACCGCGTGCTGGACCTGGCCGACCGCGACACGCCCGAGAAGCCGGACAAAGCGCCGGGCTTCGAGTCGCTCATTCCCCTGGCCGAGGTACTCTCCGAGATCGTCGGCGCCGGCCCGACCACCAAGAAGGTCCGCGCCATGTACACCCGCTGCATCTCGCGCATCGGCTCCGAGATGGCCGTGCTGCGGGATGCGCCGCCCGAGGAGCTGGCCCGCGTCTCCGCGCCACTGGCCGAGGCCGTCTCGCGCATGCGCCGCGGCGAGGTGATCCGCAACCCCGGCTTCGACGGCGAGTTCGGCGTGATCCGCGTGTTTTCGGAAAAGGAGCGTAAGGAGCTGCACCAGGGCACCTTCCTGGTTCCGGATTCGTATCCTGCCAAGAAAAAACGTTCCGCTCCCGCGCCCAAGGATGCGCCACCGGCCAGCGAGCCGACCGACACCGCGCCCGAGCCCGAGGCCGTTCTGGAAAGCGAGGCCCCGACCCCGGCCGAGCCTGCCGGGCTCAACCCGGAGCAGCAAACAGCAGTGCTGGCCGATCCCGGCCCTGTGCTGGTGAAGGCCGGACCTGGCACCGGCAAGACGCACACCCTGCTGGCGCGCATCGAGCACCTTATTGCCGAAGGCAGCTCGCCCCGGCACATCCTGGCCGTCACCTTCACCCGCAAGGCCGCCCGCGAGCTTTCCGACCGGCTGGTGGCGTCGTTCGGCTCCAAGGCAGCCCTGCCGCGCGCCGACACGCTGCACGCCCTGGCCCACGAGGTCTGGCGCAACGCCTACGACGAAGCGCCGGTGGTCCTGTCCGAGGAAGCCGCCCGCCGTGTGTTCCGCGAGTCCAACACCGGCTCCGACCTCGACTCCCGCGCCCTGGACAAGGCTTTCTCCGCCATCTCCCTGGCGCGCGAACGCCGCGACCCCCTGGGCGAGGAGCTCGAACCGCTGTTCCATCGCTACGTGAAGCAGAAGGAGTCGTGGAACCTGGCCGACTACACCGACCTGCTCGAGTTCTGGCTGGAGCAGATCGAGCACGAGATCTACCCCCGGCCGTACACCCACGTGCTGGTGGACGAGGTGCAGGACTTCTCCCGGTTACAGATTGACCTGGTGCGCGCGCTGCTCACGGCGCCGGCGGCCGAGCAGATCGCCGACGAGCTGAACGAACCGGGTTCCCCTGCCGGGCGCGGCCTTTTCGCCATCGGCGACCCGGACCAGTCCATCTACGGATTCCGCGGCGCACTGGCTCATGTGGAAGAGGCCCTGCGCGAGGTCTGGCCCCATCTGGAGGTCATCGGCCTGTCCACCAACTATCGCTCGTCTCAGTCCATTCTTGATCTCGCCGCCCGCGCTCTGATCCAGGGCCAGGGGGCTCCTGCGCCGCTGACCGGCGTCTCTTCGCTGGCCGGGCAGATCCGGCTGTTCGAGGCTCCCTCGGCAGAGAGCGAGGCTGCCTGGGTGGGCGAGCGCATCCGCGCCCTGCTGGGCGCCACCAGCCACACCCTGGCCGACCGCCAGCACGAGGAAGACAAGGCCGAGGGCCTGGGCGAGGAGCAGTTCTCGCCTGGCGACATTGCCGTGCTCGTGCGTGTTCGCAGCCAGATCGCACCCCTGGCGCGCACCCTGGACCGGCTGGGCCTGCCTGTATCCGTGCCGGAGACCGAGGCTTTCTGGGAGGACCCCCGCGTGGCCGCCATCCTTGCCGCGGCCGGCGGCTTCCTGGGCATCTCCCGGCCCGAGGATGATCCAGAGTCAGAAAAGGCGCAGGCCGCCAAGCCGCTGCCCTGCCCGGACGACGTGCTTGCCTCCGGACCGAGCGCCATCGCATCCTACATGCAGGACGTGCCGCCCTTTGACCGCCTGTTCTGGAAAAGCCGCGCCTTCAAGGAGCTGGCCGCCGGTTTCGAAGAGCACGGAGGCTGGCTCGGCCTGATCAACTGGATCAACCTGCAGTCCAGTCTGGAGCAGGTACGCCGCGCGAGCGAGAAGGTGCAGATCATGACGCTCCACGCGGCCAAGGGGCTGGAGTTTCGCGCCGTGTTCCTGCCCGGCCTGGAGGAAGGCGTTCTGCCCTTTGCCGGACCGGGACTCTCCGCCATCCCGGAAACGCCCGGCCCGAGCTACACCATCGACCTTGCGCCGGACCAGCTTGCCGAAGAGCTGCGGCTCTTCTACGTGGGGCTGACCCGCGCCCGCGAGGCGCTCTACCTTTCCCGCGCCGGCAGCCGCACCGTGTACGGCAGGACCTACCGCCTGCCGGCCTCGCGTTTCCTTGGTCCGTTGGCCGACGGCGAGAACGCCATCCGCCGCTCCACCCTCATCGCCAAGACGCAGCGCACGCAAAAGCATCTGTCGCTCATGGACTGAGGCATGCGCTCCGACGTCCCCCCGGAGCCTGGCGCGCCGTGCATCGCCGCCCCGTCCTTCGTCATTCCCGGCACCGTGCCCGAAAACTGCGCCTTCCTGGAACCGCTGGTGGACGAGGTGGCCCTGTGCTTCTTCGAAACCGCGGCCTGCCTGGAGTACGGCGAGGCGGACATGCCGGCCTATCTGGCAAACCACGCCCTCTCCTACCACGTGCACCTGCCACTCGACCTGCCGGAAACGCCGGCCGGGTTGCATTCCGTACTGCCCGACCTGGTGCGCAAGGCGCTGTACCTTGCGCCGCGGTTCTGGGTCCTCCATCCGCCAAAGACGCCGGCGCTGCTGGAGGCGGCCGTGGCCGCCCTGGCCGAGGCGGGTATCGCCCCCCGCGACATCCTGCTGGAAAACGTGGGGGAACCGCCGATTGCACCACTGCTTTCCCTGGCGTACGATCTGGATATGGGATTTTGTCTGGACACCGGCCATCTTCTGCGGCTGGGCGAACGCGAGCTGCTGAAGGAGCCCTTGCTGCTGGAGCGGACGCGGTGCATCCACGCCTGTGCGCCAGACCCGGCCGGCTCGGGCCGTCATTACCCGCTGGACACGCTGGACCACGCCGGGCTTGGCCTGCTGGACTCGCTGCTCGCTGGGGCCGGCGGCCTGGAGACCGTCGTGCTGGAGCTCTTCGAGCGCCGCGGCTTCGAGCGCTCCCTGGCTTTCTGGAACCGGCGGTACGGAGCGGCCTCGTGATCTCCCTGTTCATCGGCGGTGAAAAGTCCGGCAAGTCCGACCTGGCCCTGGAGCGCTTCCTGGAGCTGGAGCCGCCGCGCGCCCTGGTGGTCACGGGCAAGGCGCAGGACTTCTCCTTCCGCAGGCGCATCGAGAAGCACCGGATGGACCCCCGGCGGTCCGGCTCGCAGATGATCGTATCCGAGGCCGGCCTGAACATGCCCTCGTTGCTGACGCAGCATGCCGAGCGCGGCGTTCCGTCCGTGCTGGTGGACAGCCTGGACTTCTGGGTCTTCGCCGTGCTGGAGGACGGGGGAGAAGAGGACTTCGAACAGCGGCTGGACGAGCTCGCCACGGCGCTTGCACCGTATGCCAAGACCGGCCGGCCCGACGCCGTGCTGGTTACGTGCGAGGTCGGGCTCGGTCCCATTGCGGCGACATCGGCCGTACGGCGCTTTGTGCGCTGCCTGGGAGAATGCAACCGACGCCTGGCCGCCATGGCCGACGAGGCCGTTTTCTGCACCGCCGGCCTTCCCATGCGCCTGAAAACGCTTTAGTGTTACGTTGCCGGAGAACTCCATGTCCTACTTCAGAAAACTCGACTCCCAACTCGCCAAGATGCTCGCGCTCTTCGAGCGCGACAAGAAGTGGTTGATCCTGATCAACGCCGATCCGGACGCTTTGGGCTCGGCCATGGCGCTCAAACGGATCATGAGCTACCGCGTGGCCGACGTGGGCATCGCCCACGTCAACGAGGTGACTCGGCCCGACAACCTCTCCATGATCCGCTACCTGAACATCCCCACCCAGCGGCTCACCCCGGCCATCGCCGAGAGCTACGACCGCTACGCCATGGTGGACTCCCAGCCGCACCACCATGTGGATTTCAAGCAGTTCCACTTCTCCATAGTGCTGGACCACCACCCGCTGGTGGAAGACAAGCCCGTGGAGGCGGAGTACAAGGAGATCAAACCGGAGTACGGCTCCTGCTCCACTCTGCTCACCGAGTATCTGCACAACCTGAACATCCGGCCCGGCAAGCTGTTGGCCACGGCGCTCATGTACGGCATCAAGTCCGACACCTCCAGCTTCGAGCGCAACTTCTGCGACGTGGATGTGAAGGCGTTCCGCTATCTATCCAAGCACGCGGACCACAACCTGATCCGCAAGATCGTGCGCAGCGAGTTCCGGCTGGAGTGGCTGCACTACTTCTCCCAGGCGTTCGCCAAGCTGCGTATCCAGAAGAACGGCGCACACATCTACCTGGGCGAGGTGGACAACCCGGACATCCTCGTCATCCTCGCGGACTTTTTCCTGCGCATCCACGAGATCGTCTGGGCCACAGTGGCCGGCGTATTCGGCGACACGCTCATCGTCATCTTCCGCAGCGACGGCGTCTCCCGCGAGGTGCGCGAGCTGGGCAAGAAGGCGGACCAGCTCTTCGGCGATGTGGGCTCGGCCGGCGGCCACGCCACCATGGCCCGCGCCGAGGTGAAGCTGGACGACATTCCAGACGACGACCCCGAGGCGTTTACCCTCTCCAGGCTTGGCCTCTCCTAACAGGCCGCTGTAACTCCCGTGTTGGCTGCGTTGCTTCAGAAAGCTCCAGCCTTCACGTATTTCCGTATACGCTACCGGCCTTGGACTCTTCTTGCGCCGTGCCACCGCGATTTTTGAACAGCCTGCCGGAAAAAAGTCTTTTCCGACAGAGTGCTGCATCGTGATGCCGCTTACTCCACAGAAAAACGCCCGAAGGCGGCTGCCTCCGGGCGTTCATTTGGTGCTGTCGCGCCTGAGCTCAGGCGACTGAATCGACTGGCTACTGGAGCCAGGAGTTCACCAGGTCCGGGTTCTCGTCGATGAACTTCCTGGCAGCCTTTTCGGGCTCCATGCCATCGCGAATCCAGACCATGACCTTGGCCATGTCGTCCGGACCCCAGTTGAACTTGTCCAGGAAGGCGTAGACCTTGGGCATGTCTTCCTGGAGGCCTTTG
Organism: Oceanidesulfovibrio marinus; assembly: GCF_013085545.1. Lineage (NCBI taxonomy): Bacteria > Pseudomonadati > Thermodesulfobacteriota > Desulfovibrionia > Desulfovibrionales > Desulfovibrionaceae > Oceanidesulfovibrio > Oceanidesulfovibrio marinus. Next base: position 3,510,375 of record NZ_CP039543.1, on the reverse strand, counting down.
CGGACCAGGGTGAGGATCGTGCCGTCTTCGGCCTTGCCGTAGATGTTCTTGGGATCCTTAAGGTACTTGAGGTCCCAGGTGCCCCACATCCAGTGCGGGGTCCAGCCGGTGACCACGACCCACTCCTCGTTGCGCATGGCGTCGGCCAGGGAGGCGGTCATCATGGCGCCGGTGGAGTCGATGAGGTCCAGATCCTTCAGGCCGTACTCTTTCATGACCTTTTCGGTCTGCTGCATGATGCCCGCGCCGGGATCGATGCCGATGATTTCATTATCAAACTTGTCGGCGTTTTCTTCGAGCTGGTCGATGGAATCGATGGTCACGTAGGCGGGCACCACCAGGCCGGACTGCACGCCGACCATGTTCGGGCCCAGGTCCACAACATCGGCCTGGACGGCTTCGAGGTTGGCGGCCTGCAGGGGCTGCCAGGAGGCGACCATGCCGTCAACATCGCCGGCAGCCACGGCTGCGTACATGGGACCGACAGACACGGGGATGATCTCAACTTCCGCGCCGAGCTTGTCTTCGAGGACTGCCTTGACCACGTTGGTGGAAGCAACCTCGGAGGACCATTCCACATAGGCCAGCTCGACCTTCTGCGCCCAGGCGAAGGACACGGTGAGCAGGGTCATGAGCGACGCCGCCAAGAGAATCTTGGCATAATGGGTGAGTTTCATTTTCTTTTTTCTCCTTGTCTTTGGCTCTATTGCAGCGTGTGCCGGCTTGGGCCGACGCCGTTGAATTTACGCTTTTGTCCGCTGGCCCATCTTCTGGAGCACGCGGTCGAGTATGATCGCGACGATGACGATGCCGATGCCCGCCTCGAAGCCGTCGCCCATGCGCATGCGCTGAATGGCCTTCCAGACCTCGCCACCCAGGCCGCGGGCGCCGATCATGGCGGCGATGACGACCATGGAGAGGGCGAGCATGACGGTCTGGTTCACGCCGGCCATGATGGTGGGCGTGGCCAGCGGCATCTCAAGCTTGACCAGGCGTTGCCAGCGGTTGGAACCGAAGGCCTCGGCGCACTCCACGAGCTCCTTGGGCACCTGCTTGATGCCCAGGGCGGTGAGCCGGATGGCCGGGGGCATGGCGAAGACCACGGTGGAGAAGATGGCCGCCACCTTGCCCAGGCCGAAGAAGGGGATGGCCGGGATGAGATAGACGAAGGCCGGCATGGTCTGCATGACGTCCAGGATGGGCATGACGATGCGGTTGACCACGTTGCTGACCGCCGCGGAGATGCCCAGGGGCACACCGATGAGGATGGCGACAAATGTGGAGATAAGCACCAGGGCGATGGTGGAAACAGTGGCTTCCCAGAGCTCGATGTTCCAGATGAGCAGCAATCCCAGGGCAGTGAATATAGTAATGCCGCGGTTCTTCTTGGAAAGATAGAAGGCGATGGCCGTGATGATGAGGATCAAAGCCCACGGCGGCAGAGTGAGCAACCCGTCCTCGATGAACTCGAGCATGTGCTCGATGATCGCGGAAAAAGCCTTGGTGACGCCGGCGAGATGATCGACAAGGAAGTTGATGAAGGCCTCGATGATCTCACCGAGTGGTATACTGGGAATGTCCATGCTGTTCGTCTCCTGAGAGTAGTCGCCCGCCGTCCGCCGGAATAATGGTTATGCACCGATGGCGTCTTGCTTTGTCTGTTCGTTGGTTTTCTTCGGACGGGGCTCTGGACAGGCTGTTGGCACCTGTCCCGGAAGTGTTTCAAAAGAATGCTTCGTGCATATTGCAAATAAAAACATGAAAACGAGAGGCTCGTGCATGCTCTTGGCATGGCTCCGCCAAGTTGCTTCGTGCAGTTTTTATTGTTACATTCATCAACAACAGTGTATATATACGATCATGCCAGCATTGTGACATGACACGTTGCAATGATGCACAAACAGACACAAGTGCACATGAGATAAGAAAATATCTTATACACGGGCTCGTGCACCATGTCAAATCAGGCCCGGAATTCTACATCTTGCGCAGTTCCGTCCGCATGCTTACTCAGAATGCCAGTTTTCCGGTGCTATCTGAAGCGTTTTCCATAATATGCCCGAGCCGACCGGTTGACCCGACTCGAATGCGAAGGCAGCTATTCACTGCCCAGCTTTTGGAATTCTCGTCATTTATTATATCAAAAATAATAGATGTTTGTTGGATCTTACCTCATAAACGCCTCTTTCTTTTTGCCCCCTATTTGCCCCCATCCAGCAGCCTGGCTGCATTCTCGCCTCAAGTTCTTGCCCCCCTTCTGCCTCTGGCGCGACGTCCTCGGATGCGCTTCCGGGCCTTCCTGCTTTGCCGGCCTACGGTCCTGACCGCAGCCGCGCCAGCGGCTGCATCCGCAATGAGGGTCGCCCCTCGTCTTTCCCCCACACCCCCTCCCAAGAAAAAGCTGGGAAAAGGTCTAACGTCGACAACCGTTTCGAGGCTGGACGCTCGGGTCCTCCCAGGGCCTTCCGGCTCACGGGTACTATCGAGCGCGATTCTTGCGCGAGGTCTGACGTTTAATAATTTTACAACTTTACAATTCTTGCAGCGGCCGGCGCGAGATGCGCAAGAGGTCGGCCATGGACGTTAGGCAAGAGGTGGAACAGGCCGTCGCGGAAGAGCGGGCGGCGCATCAAAAGCCGCCCGGCCAAGCGGAGCAGCCCACTGGCCAGGAATCCCAGCCCAGGGACAAAGCCTATTACGACCTGCTGCGCAAGGACTTTGACGACAACCACATGGGGGACGCCCGCCGTTTCTCGGAACGGTTCGACGGGAAGCTGGCCTACGACAATATCCAGGGCCGGTGGTTCATGTACAACCGGACGCACTGGAAGCAGGACCGCGGGCATGTGCACAAGCACAAGGTGACCGAGGTCGCCGACGACTACAAAGCGCTGGCGTTTCGGATGGTCCAGAAGATCAAGGAGGAGAAGGCAAAGCCCGAATTCCAGGCCTTGCCCAAAGGTGAGCAGAAAGACCACCTCCGGCCGTTGCTGACCAATCAGAGGGCCTACGAGTCGCGAGCGAAGGAGCTCAAAGACCCCACCCGGATAAACAAGGTGTTGGACCTGGCCAGCGTGGCTACGCCTGGCTACCTGGGAGTCATCGGCAAGGAGTGGAACGAGGATCCGCACCTCTTTGCATGCGGCAACAAGGTTCTGGACCTGAGGTCAGGCAAGGCCCTGGAACCGGATCCGAAGTTCTACATCAACCGCGCCTCAACAATCGAATGGGCCGGTTTCCAGGCCGATAGCCCCCTCTGGGACAGCTTCCTTGGCCAGGTCTTCAACGCGGACCAGGAGCTGATCGACTACATCCAGAAGTGCGTCGGCTACTGGATGACCGGGTTGATGACGCACCAGGAATTCTACTGCCTTTGGGGTCCCCAGGGCAGAAATGGAAAGGGCGTTTTCTTCCGCACGCTGCGCATGGTCATGGGCAGCTACTTCCAGATGATCCCGAGCAAGTACCTTCTCGACGAGAAGAGTCTCCAGAACACGGACAAGCCGGACCAGCACCTGGTCACACTCGAGCACACCAGACTCGCCTGCGCTTCGGAGGCGCCCAAGAGAGCCAAGTTTTCTGAAGGCGCAATAAAGCAGCTCTCTGGCGGCGATCCCATCACCTGCCGCGGGATGTATTCGCTGGATGTGACCGAATACATTCCGAAGTTCAAGATCCTGTTCGCGACCAACCGCGTCCCGTCCGTGAACGGTGATGACAAAGCCTTCCAGGAACGTCTCCGAATCATCAAATTTCCGTGCACCTTCAAGCATGGAGTCGAACCGGATCCGGAAGCGAAGATCTATCCGATGGATCCGCTGCTCGAGCAGAAGCTCCACACCACGGAGAACCTCCAGGGGATCCTGGCCTGGGCAGTGCGCGGGGCGGTCGAGTTCCTTGCGTCCGGAACGCTCACCCCGCCGGAGTCCGTGTTTTCCGACACCAAGTCCTTCATGGAGGACAACGACTTCATAGGCGAGTTCATCCGGGACTGCCTCGTTGTCCATCCAGACGCACCGTCAACGAACACCCCGAAAGACCAGAAGACCCAGATGAAGCACATCTATGAGGTCTTCCGGACGTGGTCCATGGAAGAGAAGGCCGTGCCCGAAAAGAAGGTCTGGTCCATGCGGGCGCTGGGCAGCGACTTCGGGAACAGGACAGACATCCACCGGGCAAGTCCGGCGAACCTGGTTTTCTACAACATCACCATCAAGCCGGCGTGGCGGAAGCCGGACAACCCGCCGCTCTGATGCTCTCTCGAAGGTCTCGGAATCTCTCGAAACGAATGTCTAGGGATACAATGCCATGAATATACAGAGTATTTTCCTTCTCTTCTTTACCTTCTTACCCCCTTACCCCTTTCCTCTAGAAAGTAGAGAGAGAGAAGAGAAAAAAGAGAATAGAGGGGTAAAAAGTAATTTTTACATAGGGGGGGAGTTTGGGCTTGGATTGGGTAAGTCTCTAAGATTGGCGTCTTTCAATAGCTATATCAGTTGGTTACTCAAAAAAGATTGTCTCAGGGATTCTCGGCCCCTTAGCCTTTTCGCCTGCGGCATGTCCCGGAATGGCCTGCAGGCAGAGGGGGGCGGGGAATGAGCATCGCCCTCGATCGGCTGGAAGCAGATGACAGGCGCATCATTGCCGAAAGCCTGCTGACCAATCCTAAGCCGGCCAAGTCCGGAGAGCTGACATCCCACTGCCCGTTCCATGTGGAAGGAACGCCGGGCGGCGCGTTTTTCTACAGCTACGAGAAGGACCTAGCCCACTGCCACAGCTGCGGCCAGAACGCCGACCTGGTCGGGATCTACAACGCCGTCAACGGCCGGGGCGTGGATGACTCGGATGGGTGTCGCGAGTTCGTGAAGCGGTACTGCCCGGACTCCGGCGGGCGCAGGCCGATCCGCCACAACAACCGTCCGCGGCAACCAGAAGGGTGGACCCCGTCATCTGTCGGCATGCCTCCCGAGCTTTGGCGGCAGAAAGCCTCCGACTTCATGCAGCATTCGGTCGAGCGTCTGCAGCAGAACACAGAGCAGCTTGCCGAACTGGCCCGTTGCGGCATCAGCGCCAAGGTCGCTGAGCTTTGCAGGTTCGGCTGGAACGAAAAGGACAAGTGGCCGCCTGTCACCGCCTGGGGGCTGCCCCACGAAGAGAATGAGCGCGGCAAGGAAAAGAAGATCTGGCTTCCCGAAGGCCTGGTCATGCCGGTGTTCCGCGACAACCAGGTGGTGAAGCTCAAGGTCCGCCGGCCGAATCCGCTGACGCCCTGGGGTGAAGAGCGGAAATATTGGGAAGTGAAAGGCGGGGCCAACGGTCTGTTCCATGTGTACGGCCGCCCGACAAGCCGGATCTGGATCCTGGTGGAAACGGAGCGCGACGCCGCCATGCTGTGGGCCATTTGCCACCGGATGGGCGTCGGCGCCATCGGCACGGGCGGAGCTGCAAAGCAGCCGTGCGACTTCGTCACGATCATCCTTCGCCGCGCAAAGGTCATCCTGAACGCCCTGGACTACGATTCCGCCGGCGCAGCCAACACCTACACGTTTTGGGAAGAGGAGTTCCCGAACAGCATCCGCTACCCCGCGCCGCCGTCCATGGGGAAGGACGTGGGGGACGCGTACCGTAATGGGCTGGATGTCCGCAGATGGGTCTGGGAAGGCCTGCCTGGGTACGCTCAGCGATTTTTGAAGCAGAACGCTACCCGGCCCCAGCAAGACGCCCCAAGCGCCCCTCAGAAGCAGGAACCGGAGCCGCAGGTCAGCACCACCGCGCCAACGCTGGAGCAGGTGCTGGAAAAGATGGAGCCCTGGCCGCTTTGGAAGCAGGATCTGTCGGACTTCTACCAGGATTTCAAGGCTACCGATTTCCGCATTTTCAAATGCCCTCGAGATGGTGAGCTGTGGATGGGGATTACCGGGAACGATTGGAAGGCGCTTAATGCGGATACGCCGCGCAGAGAAAAGCTCGGCGCGCTTCGACACAGGCTGAGCCAGCGCAAGGAGCTGGACCCGGAGCTCGGGCTCAATTCACTCGCCAAAATCATCAACCACTATTTCGGCGAATACTTGGAGGTGCGCTGAATGAACAAAGAAAACGTCTGGTTCAAGAACGCCGCACAGATCCATCGCTACCTCACGTGCGAGGTGGGTGATGAATATATCTACGGGGACAGGGAGGTTGCCACGAAAGAGCACGGCCTCGTTTTCCGGGTGGCGCAGAAGACTGTCTACAACCACATCGACGCGGCCCTGCTCAAGTCCCGCCGCGGCGCCGGCGGCTTCGCGAAGCGGACCGTCGACCAGTACGCCAAGCGGGAGCTGGGGGACAAGGTGCAGGTGGGGAGCAAGGGGGAACTGCCGGAGCCCGAAGAAAGCGAGGGGGAGACCGAGCTGGCCAGGTCTCGCAGGACCATGGCCGACGCCGAAGTCAAAGAGGTCGATGCGCAGCTGAAGCGGATCAAGCTCCAGGAAAAGCTCGGTGAAATCATCCCCCTGCACCAGGTGGAACGCGAGCTCGGAGAACGCCAGCAGGCATGGAAGCTCTACATGACGTCGTTCATGCGCGACCACAAGTCCGAGATCATTTCCGCGGTTGGCGGGGATCTGGACGTCGCGAAGGAGATAATCGCCCTGGTCGGAGGCGACGAGGACAAGGCCGAAGCGCTGTCCGGATGGATGTTCGCCCGGTCTCCTGTTCTGCTGGATCTCTTCCGCAAGCGCATCATCGATGGGCTGAACACCTTCGCCATGGGCGAATGGTTCACCGATGACCTGCAGGAGGCGTGGGAAAAGTGGGACGCCGCACGAAAGGAAAAGGCGGCAGACACCATGGCTCAGCTGCTCGAACTGGTCGACGGAGATCCGGATCAAGCCAGCGTGGCCATGTCCCGCTTTGAGGTCTGCCCGAAAGGGGATGCGGTATGATTTCAGCTCCGCCTATCTCGTTGTACCCTGGAGAGATCCAGGTCCTTCAGTCCCGCCCCTGGAAGTCCACGGCGGATTTCGCTTCGGATGACTTCGTGCTGGTGACAGGCCCCTACGCCGGCCAAACGTACAGGCATGACCTCTACCCGTACGGCCGCTGGATAATGGACCTCTGGGACATGCCTTCCGTGCGGACCGTCCTTATCGCGGCGCCCTCACAGACGGGCAAAACCACCATCGCATACGCCTGCCTCTGCTCGGAGATCAGCCGCAACCCTTCGTCAGCAGGCATCGGCATGCCCGACCAGGGCACCATGGAGCGTATCTTTGACGAAAAGCTCGGCCCGCACTTCAGGCGAAGCAGAGCGCTGAAGGAGCTGCTGTCCACCGACAGGCAGAGCGCCCTGCAGAAGGGCAAGATCCTGACCAAGTTCGGCGCGGTCTACGGCATGTATGCGGGGTCCGACGCCTCGGCTTCGTCCGTGACGCTTCGCCTGCTGGGCGTCGATGAGGAGGACGCATACCTCGACCGCCAGGCCGTGCACCGCATGCTCGAGCGGACGATGTCCTACGAGGATGAAGCAAAGACACTCCGGTTTTCCAAGGTGCGCGGGAACGAACGGCAGTCCACTATCTGGCGCGACATGAAAGCGGAAGCCCAGGTCATCTACCAGATCAGGGCGGCGTGTCCGAACTGCGGCCAGTTGCAGATCATGGACTTCAAGCGGATCAAGGTTCCCGGCAAGATGCGCGACCCCAAGCAGATCCTGCAGCAGCGCGCGGCCTACTACGAGTGCGAGGGCTGCGCCATGCGATGGAACGACCACCACCGGAACCTGGCAGTCCAGCGCGGCGATCTGTACGCGGAACACGAAGTGCCCAACCCCACGGCCGTGGGCGTGATTATCCCTTCCTGGTACAGCCGCACGGTTTCACTCAGCAAGGTGATGGCCGATTGGTTCACGGCGCTGGAGCGCGGGACCCCGGCGGACATGCAGGCTTTCGACAACTCGCACCCCTCCAGGCCCTACCAGGTGGTGACGTTCGACACGCCGGAAGATCAGGTCAAAAAGATGATCCTGCACGACCGGCCGCCGCGCATCGTGCCGGCCGAAGCCGTCGCGCTGACCATGGGGGTGGATAGCCAGAAGTCCAGCTACTTCTTTGTGGTCCGCGCCTGGGCTCGCTCCGGAGAATCCTGGTTGATCGACTATGGCGAGCTGCCGAACAAGGACGCCCTGGACACGCAGCGCATCAGAACGGCCTACCCGGTGGAAGGACGCGACGACGTGCTCATGCCCATTTGGCGCACCGCCATCGACTTCGGCGGCACGCGGGATGAATCGCACATGGAGGGGTGGTCCAGGTCGGAAGAGGTCAAGCTGATGGTCCTTGAGGCGGACGACGAAAGCTTCTTCGCGGTCAAAGGCGCATCGCGCAAGCAGGACGTCGTGGTGCGGCGGTCCGAAACCGGCGTCCATCGCGATGTGCCGAAAGAGTATCAGCAGAACATCACGATCTACACGCTGGACACGGTCGATCTGAAGGACCTGATCTTCCTGGTTCGTCTGCGGCCGGACTCGCTCCAGCCCATGTGGCTGCACAGGGACGTCGGTGACGACTACCTACGGCAGCTCAATTCGGAGAAGCGCGAGGTGGACGGCAAGGGCAATGCATCCTGGGTGCAGAAGAAAGCCGCGAACCATCTGCTGGACTGCGAGGTGTACGCCGCGGCCTGCGCCCATCCTGACTGGACGCCGGCCCTGCAACTGCTGGCCGAACCTCAGTACCGCAGCGCAACTCCCCAACGCCAGGTAGAGCCGGAGCCGGCCGTTTCCAGGTCGCCTCTGGCTGGCCGCGTGATCAACCCCAATTTCCGGAGGTTCTGATGTACGACTCACTTCGTTCAATCCCCAAGGAAGACCTCCGCAAACTGGTTGAGGAGATCCAGAGCACGCCAGGCGTCGATTACAGCGGCCGGCATGGGGGAGTCTGCCCACTTTGCGGCGCGAGGCGCTGCAGAGTGACGGTAACATGTTCCTGGATAGGCCCTTGCCGCGAACGGTTCCACCGCTGCGGGACGTGTGGCTTGCGCTTCAAGAGCGTGGAGATGGACCATGCAGGGGAGGGGTAGGCCCCATTCAGTTCCTAACGTTGTCGTGCGAGCTTGACGTCTGTTTATGTTTTACAACATAATGTTGCACAGCATAAACAGACGGGCACACTCATGCCCGCAGAACCGAGTAACATCAAGGGCTTGTACATGCCGCACTCAGTCAACAGCCATATGCGCTTCGGAATTTCCGCCGGAGCGGGTCTTCGCCTTTTTACCTTCAACCCTGGCTCGGAACAGGAATTTCCGTTCTACCTCTCCGCCGTACCTGCCGGCTTTCCCTCGCCTGCCGAAGACTATGTGGAGGGAACTCTTGACCTCAACGAGTACTTGGTGCGCCATCCTGCAGCCACCTTCTTCGTGCGCGTAGTTGGCGATTCTATGCGCGACGCCGGCATCGAATCCGGCGATCTTCTTGTGGTGGATCGTGCCCTGAACCCGGTGTCAGGCCGCATCGTGGTGGCCGCCGTGGGCGGCGAGCTCACCGTCAAGCGCCTCGTGGAACAGGGCGGTTCGTTACTGCTCATGCCGGCCAATCCAGCATACACGCCCTTGGACGTGACCGAGGATGATTCGTTCGCGGCCTGGGGCGTGGTCACGGCCGTTGTCCGCACGCTGTAGGGGATATCCCATGACGCCATTGCTGCCCCGCCGTTCGCCGCCATACTTCGCCATGGTAGACTGCAATAATTTCTACGTCTCATGTGAGCGTGTCTGCGATCCCTCGCTATGGGGCGTGCCCGTGGTGGTGCTCTCCAACAACGACGGCTGCGTCATCGCTCGATCCAACGAGGCCAAGGCGTTAGGCATCGCCATGGGCGAGCCGGCTTTCAAGCGCGAGGCCTACTTTCGCGCCAATGGCGTGCGCGTGCTCTCATCCAATTATGCCCTGTACGGCGATCTCTCCCGCCGGGTTGTGGAGGTCTTGACCATGTTCAGCCCGGATCTGGAAATATACTCCATTGACGAGGCGTTCCTGCGTATTGACGGCCTGCCGATCCGGGACACGCACGCGTTCGCCCGCACCATCCGCGAGACCGTGACCCGCTGGACCGGGATCCCCGTGTCCGTGGGCATGGCTGAGACCAAGACCCTGGCCAAGATCGCCAACCGGAAGGCTAAGAAGGCCCAGGAATGCGACGGTGTGTACGTCTTACCTCCACCAGGTGCCGAGCGCGATGCTTTGCTAGAAGCCCTGGACACGCGCGATATCTGGGGCGTGGGCCGGCGCTACGCCGCTATGCTGGCGCGCAACGGCATCCATACCGCCCGAGCCTTACGCGATGCGCCGGATCCGTTCATCCGCCGCACCATGACCCTGACTGGCCTGTCCACGGTGCTGGAGCTACGCGGCAAGTCCGTGCTCGACCTGGAAGACGTGCCGCCAAGCAAAAAGGCGATTGGCTCCTCGCGTTCCTTCGGCCGGCCCGTGACGCGCCTGGTGGAGTTGGAAGAGGCTGCCTCGGCCTACGTTTCGCGCGCCGCCGAAAAGTTGCGCGCCCAAGGCGCCGTGGCCGGCCGGCTCACGGTCTACGTCCAGACCAACCCGCACAAGGATGAGCCGCAGTATTCCAACGGTCGGGACATGAGCCTGTCGCGGCCCACATCCCACACGCCCACCCTGGTGCGGGCGGCGCAGGAGTTGGCGCGAGGCATCTATAAAGCGGGGTATCGCTACAAAAAGGCCGGGGTCTTACTTACTGCGCTGGAACCGGCCGCCGGCCGCCAGCTTCCCCTGTTTGACGAGAACACTGCGGACGAACCACGGCAGGCCACACTCATGGACGTGTTGGACCGCACCAACGCCAAGTGGGGCCGCGGCGCGCTTCAGATCGCGGCGGCTGGGCTCGGCCGTCCGTGGCGAATGCGACAGTCGCGGCTGTCGCCTCGGTACACGACCTCATGGGATGAGCTGCCCGAGGTGAGGTAACCTGCAACCACGTTTGTTTTGCGCCCTGCTGCGACCATGAGCGTGCGCGTCGTGGTGAAGTGCCTTGGAATAATTTCCAAGGCGCGCTTCAAGTCCTAGATCCTATGCCCGGGGCTCTTAATCCTGAAGCTGTCGCCAGTGCACGCCCATGGCCCTCGCGATTTTCTTGAGGGTCGTGGGCCGGGGGCGGGCGTCCAAGGCCTCCATCTGCGCATACGCGCCGCGGGAGATCTCCATGCGCTTCGCAATCTCGGCCTGAGTCAGCCCCAGATGCTCGCGCCATGCCCGGATCAGCGAGCAGCCGGTTTCATCCTCGATAACGATAACCCCATGCGGAATGGTTACGTCTTCATCGGCCTCGGCCCCGAACCGTTCCACAAACACATCCCAGGGAATGACGGCGTACAGGGGCTCGCCGTCTGGCCCACGCAGAACCTGGTGTTCAACGTTAGTATGTTCGATCGTCACGTTTCTTTACCTCCTCGATTCTGACTATCCGGACCTCTCCGTTTTCGTGGATCGTGAACAAGACTCGGTAACGGCCCACTCGCAGCCTGTACCCCTCGCGCCCCACCAGGTTTCTGACATTGCGGCAGTCCGGCCAGTTAGCCAGCTCGCCCACGGCGTTGCGGATGGCGGTGCGCTGTGTAGCATCAATACGGCGGAACTGGCGGCGTGCTCGTTGGGTCCACTCGATCTCGTTCATGAGACTCTTGTATGTTTTTGGTATGTTTTTGTCAAGTTGAACGAATGTTTTTGCCACAACAAAGAGTGTCTGCTTTCCGACCAAAACGCACCCGAGCATATGACTAACAGATTCCCAACCTGATCCCGCCCTACCAGGCATAGCGATTGCTTATATTATGATGCGAGCCCCCTGTGCGGAGTCGATCCCGACCCTGCGCAGGGGGCTCGCGTGTAGTAGATTACTACACGTAGTAATCTACTAACCATATAATTTTGCTACGTATATGCTCTAGACTTCCCTCTTTTCGCTGGTAATTTCGACCCATCATTACCGCCGCACGAAAACGCGGCGGATGGAGTCGAAATCAATGGCCGAAGATCCCAAGCAGCTCGAAGAAGTCCTGGATTCCTCCCTCGAGAAGTCCATGCAGGCGGAAGAGTACGAGGCGTACGGACGCAAGATGAAGCGCCCCGGCGTCGACGTGCTGCTCAAGGCCCGTAACGAGCTGGCCGGAGAAGAGCGCGTCCGCCGGCAGGGCAACATCCTCGCCCGCGCTGGCAACGTCGCTGTGAGGCGCGGGGAATGAGGAAGCAGCTCGTCACCCGCCGCGCATCCCGCGCAAAGCACGCCCGCCGGCACAGCGCGTCTCTCCAGGGGGCGCTGTCCAACTGGACGAACTCGATTGTCAGCAGGCGCGAAGCCGAGCGGCAGATCGAGCGTTCCGCAGAGCGCGCCCTCGATCTCTACCACAACGACGCCATGGCGCATGGCGTGCTCGAGTCGCTCGTTGTGGAATCCGTGGGCATCGGCCTGACGCCGCAACCTGCCCCCAGGGCGGACTGGCTCGACCTTACGGCGGAGTGGGAAGCGGAGTTCCAGACGGCCACGGCTCGCTGCTGGGAAGAGTGGGGTCTTGACTGCCGCCATTGGTGCGACGCCACGCGCCGCCTGAATATTTATGGCCTGCAGGCGCTCGCCTACTTCCAGTGGAAGCTGCTGGGGGTGGGCGTCTTCCAGGTCATAGCGAAGCCCCGGCCCGGAGCCCCGTTCTCGACGTGTCTCCTTCCCATCGATCCTTTCCGGCTCGTCACCCCCTCCGACCTGGCAGAGAGTGACATCTACGACGGTGTCCAGATCGACGCGGACGGCGAGCCGGAAAAGGTCTGGATCCGCAAACCGGGCGCGTTGTCCATGCGCCCCCCCTCCTCCGACTGCGCATCGTACGACGTGTTCGACCAGAAAACCGGCCTGCCCCGGTTTCTTCTCGTCTGCGACGTCCGCAACGTTGCCGAGTACCGGCAGGATTCTCTGCTGGGGCCGATGATCGGCGAGATCCGCCACTCCAACGACCTGGCGGAAGCCGCCGTTGTGGGCGCCATGGTGCGCAACCTCTTCACCCTCTTCATCAACGACTTCGGGCAAGGGGCTGTCGATCGCAACACGCCCTGGCATCAACGGGTGATGGAGCTGGAGAAAGGGACCGTGCTGTTCGGATCCGGCAAGGAGAAGCCGACCTTCTTCCAGCCGGACGCGGCCCCCTCCCGGTACTCCGAAATGTTCGGGGCCATTATCGACCGGCTCGGCATGTCCACCGGCCGCGGCGCGGAAAACGTGCTGCGGAAGTTCCAGGCCAGCTACTCCGCAAGCAAGGCCTCCATGGAGAAGGCGGACCAGTTCAACGAGTTCGAGCACCGGGTGCTCAATGACCAGTTCAATCAGCCGGTGTGGTCCTGGATCCTCTACGAGGCGGCCCTGCGCAACCGCGTGCCGCTCAAGCCGCAGGAGTACCTGCGCAACCTCTACGCCTACAGCTGCTGCGAGCACCTGGCCCAACCCATGCGCCAGATCGATCGGGAGAAGGGGGCCAAGGCCTCCGTACTTGAGCTTGGCAGCCACACCACCAGCTACCGAGAGATATACGGCCGTATGGGCCGCAACTGGAGGTCCGGTCTGCGCCAGGTGGCCCAGGAAAAGGCGTTCATCAAGGAGCTGGAGGCCGAATTTGACGTGGACATGAGCTCCTACACGATACCCGACGCCGTGTGGAAGACGGACGAAGCGAGCGAGGAAACGAATGAAAGCGAATAGAGCACCGAGAGCCTTCTCCGCCCTTGTTGGCGAGGTGTGGGCGCTGGAGCCGAACAAGATGGAGCAGGTGGCGGACTTCGCTCAGGCCATGCTCGAGGGCCGCGCCGGCAATGGCGAGATCTTCGCGCAACTGGCCGGGGAGTCAGATGGGGCCAACCGCCCTTACGCGATCGTCGATGGCGTGGCCGTCATTCCCGTCGCCGGGGTCATCGCCCGCCGCCTGAATCTTTTTCAGGCCTTCTCCGGCGGCTGCAGCACAGAGCTTGTCGGCAAGCAGGTCCGCCAGGCGGCGAATGACGATCTGGTGCGGGCCATCGTGCTCGATATCGATTCGCCCGGCGGCGGCGTGTTCGGCCTCAACGACCTGGCCGGCACCATCGCCAGTGTGAGCGAAGCCGGCAAGCCGGTGGTGGCGCACACGTCCGAGCTGATGTGCTCCGCCGCGTACTGGATCGGATCTGCAGCGCAGGAAATGATCTGCACCGCGGACGCGCAAGTGGGATCCATCGGCGTGGCCGCCATGCACTTCGACTACTCCGAGCGCGACCGGAAAGAGGGCGTCCGCCGGACTGTTCTCTACGCCGGCCACTACAAGCGGCTGGCTTCCGACGAGAAGCCGCTCTCCGAAGAAGGGCGCGAGTATCTGCAGGAGCGCGTCGACAACTACTACTCCCTGTTTGTTGACGCCGTGGCCCGCCATCGCGGGATGTCCGTCGAGGACGTCCTCGAGAAGCTGGCCGACGGCTCGACCCATATAGGCCACGAAGCCCTTTCGCGGGGTTTCGTCCATTCCGTCGGCAACCTGGAGTTCGCCATTTCGCGAGCCCTGGAGCTGTCCGAATCACCCAATCAGGAAGAACAGGAGGAACACATGTCCACCGGAACCTCTTCCGCTGGTGACACCGACGCCCGTGGCGGCGATTCCGGTGTCCTGGATCTGTCCACCGTGACCGCCGCACAGCTTTCCGCGGCAAACCCGGAGCTCGCTGCCGAGCTGCAGGCCCGCGGCGCGTCCGCAGAGCGCGCCCGCGTGGTGGAGTTGCTCGGGGCGCAGGCCGGAGCGGAAACGACCCTCGAGGCGGTCCAGTCCGGCGCAGACCCCAAGGAGTTCTACAAGGCCGCTCTGGCCGCCGAACGCAAGGGGCAGACCGAGGCCCTGGCGGAGTTCGAGAAAACCATGTCCGAGTCCGCCGGCCAGGACGGGAAGGATCTGTCCGCCTCGGAGGCTGACGGCTTCGAAGGCCTTGTCGCGGCCCACATGGACGCGGCGAAGTGCAGCAAGGGCGAGGCGCTCATCGCCGTAGCCCGCCGTCACCCCAACGCCCACGCGGCCTGGCTCGCCGGCAAGAACGGAGGTGCTGAGTAATGAGCTACAACGATTACGGAATCGGATCACATCCCGCTGCGCAAGACATGGTTGATGGGCGGCGCGTTGAAATCAACGCCAATGACCAGGTTGTCTACGCCCCCGCTACTCGGCTCGGTGTCGGCGTTACCCGCGTTCCCCAGAAGAGCGGCGAAGACATCGGCGTGGCCTACTGGAACAAGCCCGGAACGCAACACATCGAAGCGAAGGGCGCCGTCGAAATCGCGGCCGAAGTCTTCGCCGCGGCCAATGGCACCGTGTCGGCTCTGCCGGCGGCCGCCGGAGACTACATCAAGGTCGGCGTCGCTTTGGAAGCATCCGCTGAAGACGGGGACGTGATCGAGGTCCTTCCCGTTGAAAGCGGCAAGATCGTCAACGTCGCCGCCTAAAGGAGATCCCCATGATTCCTGAGAATGGAACCGAACGCCTGCGCCCCGATCTTGGGGTGCTTGTTCACGAGGCCATGACCAACGCCCCTTCCATGGGCTTCATCGCCTCGAAGGTCGCACCGTACTACCCGGTTGGCGCTCAAAGCGCCGACTTCCCCGTGTTGCCCGCCAAGTTTCTCTTTAACGTCGAGAAGGTGGAGCGTGCCCACGGCGCAGCCTATCAGCGCAGCTCCGGCAAGTTCGAGGCCGGGCATTACTCCTGCCGCGAACGTGGCCACGAGCAACCTCTGGATGACCGCTTCCGCGCCATCTACAAGTCGCAGATCGACATGGAGAAGAGCGCGACGGACCTGTGCACCAACATCGTGCTCCGCGCCTTCGAGATCGAGGTCGCTTCCAAGCTGAGCAATCCGGACAACTTCCTCACCGCAGCAGCCACTGCCAAGTGGACCGAGCCGGACAATGCCGACCCGAAGCTGGATATCGACACAGCCAGGACCGCCGGCCGCAAGAAGGGCGTCGTCTACAACAAGATGGTCATTACCTGGCAGACCTACCTGGACCTGGCCCGCTGCACCAAGGTGAAGGACGCCGTGCACTACTTGTTCCCTGACACCCGCAAGACGGGTTCGATCGGGCTGCAGCACCTCGAGGCGTATCTGGATATCGAGATCGAGCTGGCCGGCGCGCTGAAGAACGGCGCCAACCGCGCCAAGAATCCGGAGCTTGAGGACATCTGGAGCGACGCCGTCGCTGTCCTGGCCTGCGTCGCGTCCCAGGGCGCTGAGATCTACGAGCCTTCCATCGGCCGGACGTTCAAATGGAACGAGGGCGCGAGCGAGGATTTCGTGGTCGAGGACTACTACGACCCCGCCGTCCGCTCGACCATCATTCGCGTGCGCCACGACATCGATGTGCGCCTGCTCAAGAGCTACGACGACAACGGCAACATCCTGTCCGACATCAGCAAGAACTGCGGCTACGTCCTGACAGCCATTCGATAGCCCCCTCTTGAGGGGGCTGGGTCCATCTTTTGTGCGGCCTGGCTCCCTCAAGCTGAAACGGCAGGAGCCGTCGATGTTCAAAGAAGTGTTCGTAGACCATGTGACGCTGAAGTCCATTTTCGCCGCGATCGGCAGCTGTTCGGCGTGGCTGCTCGGGGGCATCAACGCGGCGCTGCTGGCGCTGACGGTTCTGTACGTCACGGACTTCGTTCTCGGGTTCTACCGCGCGTGGAACGCAGGCACGTACAGCAGCAGCCGCTTCCGCCGCGGGCTGGGCAAGTTTCTTCTGTACGTCCTGGTCATCATGTCGGCGCACATGCTCGACCTGTCCCTGGCCGATCCGCTGCCGTTCGTATCCAGCTACGTGCGCGACTTCATGGTCGCCTTCATCTGCATCAACGAATTTCTGTCCGTGTGCCGCCATCTGGGAGAGCTCGGGATGCGCGTTCCCCGGAAGCTCATCGTCAAGCTGGAATCGTTTCAGGAGCAGGAGGGAGAAAAGTGAAACAGAGGCTTCATGAACTCGCCACCACGATAGCTCTGCGGCACAACCTACCGCCGGCGCTCGTTTGCGCCATGATCACCGTGGAGTCCGGCTGGGACGCCACGGCCTGCCGGCTGGAGCCCCATTACCGCTACTTGTGGGATGTGCGCAGCAACGCGCCATTCCGCCGGATCACTGCGGCGGAGAGCGCCAGCGAAACCGCGCCGCCGGATTTTCCTGCCCCGGCCGGTGTGGGCCGCCACACCGAGTGGCAGCACCAGCAGACCAGTTTCGGGCTGCTCCAGATTATGGGCGCGGTGGCGCGGGAGCGCGGCTGCACGGCTCCCTTCCTGACAACGCTATGCGAGCCCGAGATCGGCCTGGAGTACGGTTGCCGGCACCTGGCCCACTACGCCTTCGCCTGCCGTTATCTCGAACGCTTTGGCTGGGCCGGCGTCTGCCGCGCCTACAACGGCGGTCCGTATGCGGCCGTCCACAATACCAATCCCGAGTACCCGCAAAAGGTCCTGGCCGCCCTGAGCGGCCAGTGGCCGCAATCATAAGGAGCAAACGACATGGAAGAGACGAACATCGTGGAAGTGACGGGCAGCGTGGAAGAGAAGAAAGTCTGGTACACTTCGAAGGAGATCTGGACGTCCATTGTTACGCTGGTCTGCGGCGTCCTTCTCCTCTTCGGAATTCAGGTCGATCCCGACACGCAGGCGCAACTCCCGGTGGTCATTACCGGCGGAGTTGTCTCCTTCGCCTCCCTGCTGAAGATCATTTTCCGCATCTTCTCCTCGCGGAAGAAGCTCACTGCGACGTCCGCAAAAGCCCTCTCATAGGCCGGTTCCGTGCAATGTGGTCATTCCTCGACAACATCGGCAGAACGCTCGGCCTCATCGCGCGCGCCATCCAGACGGCATGGGATGCGTGGCGGGCTCGTGAGCGCCAGCGTTCTGCTGACGCCATTGCTGATGATCCTGCTGGCGAGTGGGTGCGCCGTTTCAAAGGAGACAAGTCCGAAGCCACCCCGTCCGACTCTGGAGAGCCTGGTGGCGACTCCTGACGGCGGCATCTGCATGGGCCGCGAAGACGCAAAAGAGCTGCTCCTCTACATAGACACGCTGGAGAACAGGCCGTGACAACTCTCATGGACGCCATCCAGGGCGGGGATCTGGAGATCTACCTGCAGGACTTCGGGCAGCCGGTGGTCATTGACGGCCGGCCTTTGACGGCCCTGGTCGATGACGAA
Source organism: Oceanidesulfovibrio marinus (assembly GCF_013085545.1). Taxonomy (NCBI): domain Bacteria; kingdom Pseudomonadati; phylum Thermodesulfobacteriota; class Desulfovibrionia; order Desulfovibrionales; family Desulfovibrionaceae; genus Oceanidesulfovibrio; species Oceanidesulfovibrio marinus. The sequence continues at coordinate 3,492,132 of NZ_CP039543.1, read as the reverse complement.
GGCCAAGGGCCTGACGAAGCCAGGGAGAACGTCAACGTCCAGGTCAGGAAGCTGGTGGTCAAGGAAGCGGAGCTGGCCAGGCCGAAGTCCGGCCGCCCCATGATTTTGGACGGCGTGCCGTGGATCGTCTCCAACACCAAAGGGGCCGGGGGCTTTCTCGAAATCCAGCTCTACAAGGAGGTGTCCTGATGGCGAAAAACGATCTGATCCGGATCGATACCTTCCATGCGGAGAAGGCGCTGGAAGAGCTCAACGACGTGTTGTCGCTGGTTCCGGGCGGAATGCAAAAGGCCACCTGCAGGGCCTTGTCCAAAACGATCAAGGGCATGCGCACCGACGTGGTGCGGAAGATCCGCGAAGACTACAACGTGCCGGCCAAAGACGTGCGCAGCAAGATGACCATCGTCAACCCGAGGCCTGCGGACAAGTACCCCCGCGCCCTGCTCCGGGCGGAAGGACGGATGTCCGTGCCGCTGTTCCGCTACGGCGCCCGGCCCCGCGTTCCTGTGGCCGCTGGCGGCCGTCGCCCCAAGCAAGGCGTGTCCGTCCAGGTGAAGAAGACGTCCGGCCGCAAGGTCGTGGGCGGCTCCTTTGTCCAGGCCTCCGGAAGCGGAGCGCAGGTCTACAAGCGGGTGGGCTCTGACCAGTATCCCTTGCGCGTACTTTTCGGGCCGAGCCACCTGCAGGCCCTCAAAGACGAGGGCAATCAGTTCGAGCTGCAGGAGCTCGCCGAAGAGCGTCTGCAAAAGAACGTCATCCACGAGGCTGAATATGTGCTGCAGCAGGCGGGGCTCCGATGATTGCCCGCCTGATCGAAGCGCTTGGCCGCCGGATCCGGGAGGACCTGGCCGGCTTCCTGTTGGAGCACCCGGAGGCGGAGGTTCTGACCGAGCCCCCGGTGTATGTCGGCGGCCTGCCTGAAGGCCTTGGCGGCGAGGAAGCTTTCCCTTGCGTCGTGGTCTCCTGGGAAGAGGCGGAGGACAGCGAGAAAGAGAGCGTGGTCTCTGTGGAAATCACGCTCTGCATGAGTTCGCACCGCGGGCCGCAAGGGCTGGAGCAATGGACCGCGGCGTTCACCGACCGGCTTCGGACCATTCTGCGCAAAGCCCGGGTGCTCGACGATGAATTTGAACGACAATGGCCGGTCCGCACCAGGCGTCCGGACCCCAGAAGAGAACAGCATCGATACGCGGTCGTAGTCCTGGCCACCACCTGGCGCAGGCCTGCCCCGCGGCAAATTGTGGAGGGTTTTGAAATATGAGCGCGTATCAACACGGCGTCTACGCCCTCGAGGTGCCCACGTCGATACTGCCCCCGCGCAGGATCTCGGCATCGATACCCGTAGTATTCGGCACCGCCCCGATCGAGGACAAGGATCCTGCCGAGCGCAAGATCAACGAGCCAGTGCTTTGTTACACCTACACCGAGTTCGTTGCAGCATTTGGCGAGAGCGACGACTGGCAGAGCTACTCGCTCTGCGAGTTCGCCCGCTCACAGTTCGGGCTGTACGGCGTGGCCCCGGTGGTCTTCGTCAACGTCTACGACCCCGCGAAGCATACTACCGACGAAGAGCCGGATCCCCTGCAGGTGACCTCCGCGGACATCATCGGCGGCATCGACGCGAACACCGGCAAGCTGACGGGCCTGGAACTCATCAACGAAGTGTTCACGCGGTTCCGGGTCGTTCCCGGCCTGATCTGCGCCCCCGGCTGGTCCCATGATCCGGCCGTGGCTATTGCCATGGCCGCGAAGGCCACGGACATCAACGGCTTGTTCAAGGCCGTCGCCCTGGTCGATATCCCTGACGACACCGTGCCGTACTACCCCGACGTCGCCGGGTACAAGAACGACAACAACCTGACCGACCCGAATATGATCGTGTGTTGGCCCAAGGTGAAACTCGGCGATGAGGTTTTCCACATGTCCACCCAGCTGGCCGGGCTGATCGGGGACGTGGACGAACAGAGTGGAGACGTGCCGTACCGCTCGCCTTCCAACAACCGCTTGTATGCGGACTCTGCAGTGGCCGGCGGCGAGGAAGTCTGGCTCGGTCTTGACCAGGCCAACTACCTGAACAGCCAGGGCGTGGTCACCGCGCTGAACTTTGTCGGCGGGTGGAAGCTGTGGGGCAACCGGACTGCATGCTACCCCAGCGTCACCGATCCCAAGGACGCCTTTATTCCGATCCGCCGGTTCTTCAGCTGGCACGCGAACACCTTCATTCTGACCTACTTCCAGAAGGTCGACTGGCCTGTTACCCGCCGCCTGATCCAGACGATCATCGACAGCGAGAACATCCGGCTGAACGGCTTCCGCGCCATGGAGATCATCCTGGGCGGGCGCATCGTGTTTGTGGAAGACGAAAACCCGGTAACCGACCTGATGGACGGCATCATCCGCTTCCACACCTACCTGACCCCGCCTTCGCCGGCGCGGGAGATCGTCAACACCCTGGAGTACGACCCCGAGTATCTCCAAAACCTGTTTTCGTAAGAGGTGAGAGATGGCCAATGTGAACAAGATCCCCGAGAAAACCATCACCTTCAACGTCTACAAGGACGGGGCCGTGCTGATGGGCGTGGCCACGGTCGAGCTGCCACAACTGCAGGCCATGACCGAGCCCCTGTCCGGCGCAGGAATCGCCGGCGAAATAGACAGCCCCACTCTGGGGCAGTTCCAGTCCATGAGCGCGAAGCTGGCCTTCCGGACCAAGACGGCGAACTTCATCCAGCTCCAGGCCCCCGAGTACCACCACCTCGATCTGCGCGCCGCTGTGCAGCACCACGACGGCGGCACCGGTAAAATCGAAGTCATTTCCGAGCGGGTCATCCTGCGCGGCATGCCCAAGAGCGCATCCCTCGGCAAGTTCGAGACGGCCAAGCCGCAGGACTCGGAGCTCGAGCTCGAGATTTCCTACCTGAAGTACGTCCAGGACGGGCAGGAGATCCTCGAACTCGACAAGCTGAACTACATCTTCATGGTCGACGGCACGGACCATCTGGCCGCTGTGCGTGCCGCGGTCGGCGAGGAGGCATAACCCATGGCGAAGAAACAAATCACCAAGACCATCACGCTGTCGGAGCCCATCACCGTGGGCGACAACGAAGTGACTGAGCTGACCATGCGCCGCTGCCTGGTGCGGGACCGTCTCGAAGCACAGCGGGCGGCCGGCCCGGACGCAACCTCCGGAGAAATCGAGGTCACCCTGTTCGGGCTGCTTTGCGACGTGCCTTCCGAGGAAATCATGGACATGCCCGATGGCGATTACGAGCTGCTGATGGAGGCCTACCGTTTTTTGAAAGTGAGCCGCCCCCAGGTTCCCAAGCTGGAGGCGGAATCGGAAATCTGAGGCGGGCAGTGCTTTTGCTGAGTCGCTTATCGGGCTGGCCGCTGTCCGAGATCGAACGACTTGAGCAAACGGAAATGCTGGATTGGCTGGCGGAGGCCGCAGAGGTTGAGAAGCAACTGGGTCCCAGGATCTGACGGTGTGATGGAGCAACAATGGCAGAGCGCAAACTCGGCATAAGCATGGAGATCGGAGCCTCCCTGGGGTCGACGTTCAAGTCGACCTTCGGGGGTGCCGAGTCCCGGATCAAGGAGCTTGGCTCGTCTATCCGGGGGCTGAAATCCGAGCCTACGCACAAGCTCATGAAGGGCTTCTATGAGCTCCGGGACAAGGTCCGTTCCTCCAGGCGCGAGCTTGCCGCTGCTGAAAAGGACCTGGCCGACCTGAAAGGCCAGGCAGAAGCCGCCGGCGGGGCCTCGGGGATGATGGCGCGTCGCATTGAGAACGCCGAAGGCAAGGTGAAGAGCCTGAGGTCCTCTGTAGATTCGGCGTCCAAGCAGTTTATCAGGCACAAGGTCAGGATCGACGAGACCGGGCAGGGGCTGGGCGCGCTCTCCAAGGACTATCGCAAGCTGACATCCCAGATCGACAAGGCGCAGTCCAGAATGGACCGGCTGAACAAGGGGATGGAGGCCGCCGGGAAGATCCGTGGGCAGATCGGCTCCGCCGCCAAGATGGGCGCTGGCGTTGCTGCAGGCGTTGCGGCCGGAGTGGGCGCTGTCGGGGCGGCCATGACCGTGGCCAACAAGGCCACGGGGGAGCAGGTCGCCCTGGCCAGGGCGCTCGGGGTGTCCGCCGGAACCTTCCAGGCCTGGGGCGGTGTGGCCAAGGAGGCCGGGTTCGAGATCGATAACGTCGGGGACCTGATCGAGGAGATGAACAACAAGCTCGGGGAGTCCGCCGGGCTGGAAGAGACAACCCCGGTCAAGGAGTCGTTGCAGATCATCGGCCTTTCTTTTGAAGAGCTGCAGGATCTGAAGCCGGAAGAGCAGTTCCGGCGCATCGCCAAGGCCATCAAGGAAATGCCCGACGGGCAGCAAGCGTCTTCCGCGGCGGACATACTCATGGGCGGCGAGGCCAACAAGTTTTTCGGCTACCTGCGATCCAGAAAGGAAGGCGTTGACGAGATCCTTGCGCAGCAGCGCCAGCTGAACGTTCTGTCCGACGAGGGCCGGGAAGGCGCTCTGGCCTACAACACCGCCTTCGGCCAGCTGACCACGGTCATCGGTTCTGTGACCTCCGAGGTCTTCGGCTTGATCGGCGGCGCGCTTGCTCCCCTGCTGCAGGATATCGCCCCCAGGCTGTCCGATTGGGTCAGGTCCCACCGGGCCGATCTGGTCGGCATCGGCGAGTCCGTCAAAGCGGCTGTTCCGGGGATCATGTCTTTCGGGCGCGGTCTGTACTCGGTCTTTTCCACCACATGGGGCGTGGTCGAAGGCGTGGTCGGGTTGCTTGGCGGCTGGGAAAACGCGGCCATCGCCCTGGGTGTGGTCATGGGCGGGCGCGTGGCCTTCGGCGTCGGGCGTTTCACCATGAACGTGGTCACCATGGGAAGGGCTGTCGGGCCGATGGTGTCCGGCATGTTGCCGGCTTTGGCTTCGGGGCTGCGGGCCGTCGGTCTTTCGTCCGCCTGGTCGGCCGCAAAGGTCGCAGTGCTGGGGGCCGCGCAAAAGGCGTGGGCCATCGGACAGGCCATCGTCACCGGGGCGTGCACCGCCATCGGCACGGCGTTCCGGGTCATGGGCCTGGCTGTCATGGCCAACCCTATCGGCCTGATCGTGGGTGGCATCGCAATAGGCGCAACCCTGCTGATCGCCAACTGGAGCAAGGTCAAGACGTTCTTCGTGGGCGTCTGGAACGCCGTCGTCAAGGCGTTTACCTGGGCCTGGGACAAGATCAAGGGGCTGCCGCTTATCGGGATGATCTCCAAAGGCGCCTCCGTTGTGGGCGGTCTCTTGAAGTCCGTCGGCGGCGCTGTGGGCAGCATCTTCGGCGGCGGTGACGACGCGAAGCAGTCCAACCCTGGAGACGCGGCGCAGGCCGCTCCGGTAGCGGCCGCCAAGCCAAACACACCGTCCCGCGCGCTTCCGGCCGGCGTCAACAGCCTTGTCCAGTCGAGGCAGGCCACCAGCCAGACCATCACCATCAACCAGACGGTGAATGTATCCGGGGGAACGGACAGCGGAACGGTCCGGGCCGCCGTATCTCAGGCCAACGAAGGGCTGGAGGAGCGGATAAAGCGGGTGGTCGCTGAAATGTTCAGAGAGCGGGAGCGAACGGCGTATGCCTAGCACCTACACGACTTCCCAGGGTGAGGCCTGGGACTCCATCGCGCGGGCCGTTCTGGGCAGCGAGCATCTGCTGCACCTCCTGCTCGACGCCAACCCCGCGCACCGGGGCACCCTGGTTTTTTCCGCCGGGGTTGTCCTGCAGATCCCGGACGTCAACTCCGCCAACGTCGAAACCGTAACCCCACCCTGGAGGCGCGATGCAATCTAGAGCCGCCACGATCCAGCTCCGTTATCTCGGCAGGGACATCTCGGGGGACATTGCGCCATTCGTGAAGAGCTTTGCCTACACGGACAACGCCCACGGCCAGGCCGATGACCTGCGCATCGACATGGATGATCGGGACCACCTCTGGAAAGGCGACTGGCTGCCCCGCAAGGGCGATACGGTCTCCGCTTCCATCATCTGCCTGGAGGGCTGGGACGGTCCGGGATCGAGCCCGGTGTCGATACCCTGTGGCTCCTTCCAGGTCGACGAGGTGGAAATCTCGGTGGGGAGCGGCGACACCATTTCTTTGAAAGCGGTCAGCTCCATGACCCAGAACACCATCCGCAAAGAGGTCAAGACCAGGGCGTGGGAGAACGGCAGCCTCCGCCAGGTGTTTCTGGACATCTCGGAGCAGGCTGGATTCGAGCTTTCCTGGCAGGCGGACGACGTGCAGTTCTCCCGGCTCGACCAGCGGGCAGAGACCGACATCGCCTTCATGAAGCGCGTTGCGGATGAATTCGGGCTGAACCTCAAGATCAACGACGCAACGATCATCGTTTTTGCCGGCGAAAGGTACGACGCCAAGCCCGCTTCCTTCTCCATTTCGCGGGGGCAGAGCAATCTCAGGACGTTGAACCTGCGGACCAAGGCCACGGACGTCTACAAGGCCTGCGAGGTCTCCTACCACGATCCCAAAGACAAGCAGCTCAAGACGTACACGTTCACCCCGCCGGACTCCCCAGCGGGGAGCCGTGTTCTGCGGGTGAACCAGATCGCCGAAGACGTGGCCATGGCCGAGAAAAAGGCCAAGGCCGCGCTCCGCAAGAAGAACCAGCAGGAGGTCGAGGGAGACGTCGCGTTGATGGGAGAGCCCAGGCTCCTTGCCGGCATGAATCTCAGCCTGTCCGGGTTCCGGCGGTTCGATGGAATTTACGCAGTGGAGCAGGTGCGCCACGGATTCGACAGAAGCGCGGGCTACACCACGTCCGCAAAAATACGGAAGACCCTCACATGGTAAACGACATAGTACGCCGCCTTGAAGCCCTGGAGGCCGTGGTCATGCGCATGATCCGCGTCGGCGTCGTGACCTCCATACTGCCGGAAAAAGGCACGGTCCGCGTGCAGCTGCCCGACGTGCATGCAGGCGGCACGCCTCTGGTGACTCGCGAGCTGCCCGTCCGCTTCGACAAAACCTGCCAGGACAAACAGTACCAGATGCCCGACGTGGGCGAGCACGTGCTGTGCCTGTTCCTGCCCAACGGCCAGGAGCAGGGCTGCGTCATCGGCGCCATCTACTCGGAAGCGGACACGGTGCCCGTGGCGGATCCGGACAAGCGCCACATCCGCTTCAGGGATGGGACCTGGCTCGAGTACGACCGCAAGCGGCATGAACTGACCGGCCACATCGTGGACGGCAGCGCTGAATTGACCATCGATCGCGATCTGACGGCGGATGTGGGCGGCACGGCTGTGGCCAGGATCGGCGAGGACCTCTTCGTGGACGTCGAGGGCAACGCGATAGTCACGGCCGGGGGCGAGCTGACAGCCGAGTCAGCTACAACCATCCAGGTTGTGGCTCCGCTGATCCGCCTGGTCGGCAACGTGACCACTACCGGAGCCGATGGCGACCTGGTCACGGTGGAACGGCGCGCCGACGAGCTGCACATAGGCGACGTGGAGCAGCGCGGCGACTACCTGCTGAAAGGGAAGCTGCACGTCACCGACCTGATCGTGGACAACCCCATCGACGGAACACTTGGCGGGGGCGCGTGATGCAGGTCGGCAGCTTTGGTCCGCTCGTGTTCCGGGTCAGCGATTCCGAAGTCTTCACGCCGCAGGATTTTCGCCGGCGGCGGACGGCGCAGTTTGCCGAGCACGCCGTGGTCGACGGCCTGGCCAGGCTGCAACACCTCGGGACTTCGCTTGCGGAGATCGGCTTCAAGGTCCAGCTCGACCACACCTTTACCGACGTGCAGGCCCGCCTGGGCGAAGTGGACGCCTTGATTGACGCCGGAGATCACCACGCCCTCGCCATTGCCGGCCGGCGGCTCGGCCGCTTCGTGCTGACGGAAAGCGCGGAGAAGGCCAAGAGCATGGCCCCTGGCAGAGTCCTCTGGGTCGAGCTGGAGCTCAAGTTCAAGGAGTACAACTAGATGGATTTCATTGTGGACACAGGGCAGCCAGCGGCCGTTGTTGTCGGCGCGTCCGGGGTGGAGGAGATCCTGCAGAACGTGCGCACGATCCTGACCACGATCCGCGGCACGGTCCCCCTGGACCGCACGTTCGGCGTGCCCATCACCTTCCTGGACAGGCCGCTGCCCGAGGCCATGGCCGAGTACACCGGGGCCGCCATTGACGAGATCGAAATGCGTGAGCCCCGCTGCACCGTGGTCAGTGTGGACTTCCAGCCGCGCCAGGCTGAGGCCATGGACGGCCGCCTGTATCCGGTGGTGCGGATCGCCATCAGGGGGGACTATGAGTAGTCCCACGCCCTCCACGGCATTGGACAAAATCCAGTTTTGCGAGACCGACGCCAGCGCGGTCGAAGCCGAGATCATCACGGCCTATGAAGCCATCGCAGAGCAGAAGCTCTACCCGGGCGATCCGGTCCGGCTGTTCCTGGAGTCCCTGGCCTACATCATCGTGCAGCAACGCTTTTTGATCGATTGGTCCGCCAAGCAAAATCTGGTTCGTTTCTCCATCGGCCCCTACCTCGACGAGCTGGGCGCGCTCCTGCGGACAACGCGGCTGGGTGATCAGTGCGCCAGGACCACACTGCGCTTCACCTTGGCTGCGCCCCTGGATTGGGCCGTGCCCATTCCGGCCGGCACCCGCGCCACGGCGGACGGGCAACTGATGTGGGCGCTGGACGAAACCGCCGTGATCAATGCGGGCGAGACCAGCATCGATGCCCTGGCCACGTGCTCCGTTGCCGGGACCATCGGCAACGGTCTGGTCGCCGGCCAGATCAACCAGTTGGTGGACCCGGTGGCCTATATCTCCAAGGTGGCCAATGTGGCGGTCTCCCTGGGCGGCACGGACGTGGAAGGCGACGAACGATACCGCCAGCGGGTGCAGCTCGCTCCGGAGCGGTTGGCCGTGTGCGGCCCGGCCGGCGCGTACCGGTATCACGCTCTCACTGCGCACCAGGATGTATCCGACGTGGCTGTGGTCTCTCCGGAGCCCGGCCGCGTGGATGTCTACCCGCTCTGCAACGGCGCGCCGCCGTCAACCGAGATCCTTACGGCGGTGCGCGCCGCCCTGACGCACGAGGAAGTGCGGCCCCTGACCGACGTGGTCCGGGTGCTGCCGCCGGAGCCCGTGGCCTACGATGTGGATTGCACCTGGTGGATCGATCCTGGCGACGCGGCGCAGGTGGCCGTGATTCAGAACCGGGTGGCCACGGCGGCCAAGAATTATGTTGCCTGGCAGGCGTCCCGGTTGGGCCGGGACCTCAATCCGTCGCGCTTGACGGCCATGCTGGTGGAGGCCGGCGCGTCCCAGGTGGACGTGGCCCTGCCCGTGGCCATCGGCCTGGCTGCCCATGAGCTGGCCACGGTGGGCTCTGTGCGGTGCGTCTTTGGAGGGATTAAGGGATGAGCACCCTCCAGGACATCACGCTGCAGGAGCTGCTGCCTTCGTCTATTGCCGGCGATGAGACCATCCAGGACATTGCCGCGGCCGTTGAAGCCGAGATCGCGGCCGTCACCGGAGCCATCGACCAGACCATCATCTATCCGGATCTGGACCGCCACACGGACGCGGTCCTGGACGCCGTTGCCTGGGGCTTTCACGTGGACGGCTATGATCTGGCCACGTCCCGCGCCGAACGGCTGGACTACATCCGCCAGTTCTTCCGCGATCACCAGCTCAAGGGCACGGTGGCCGGATACCGCCGCTTCTTCCGTTCCCGCCTGCATCGCGAGCTGTTGGGCGCAAGCCCGCCGCACAAGAGCTTTGCCGGCGCGGGGTTGACCGAGGCGGAGCGGGTGGCCTGGGAAGCGCCGCACCCAGAGATCCGCATCCGGCCGTATGTCCATACCGGCGCTGGTGGCCGGCGTCTGTTCACCGGCCGATTCACCCACGACAGCGCCGGGCCTGTCGCGTTTCCCGCGCAAGCGGACGCCATTCTGCGCATTGGCGACCAGGTCTCGCTGTACGATCCGCAGCAGGATACGGAAACGCCCCTGCACACCCTGGAGATCACGCGCGCCACGGAGCAGCGGACCGTGTCCGAGACAGTCCAGGTGCGGCTGCCCGGCACGGCGCACGGCCTCTATGCCGGCCGGCCGCTCGCCGGCTGCGCCGTCGCATCCACGGCCGCGTCCCGCGTCTACACGCTGAAGCTGGCCAGGCCGTACGCCAACCCCGTGGAGCGCCGCCAGGCCCTGGCCATCACGCCGTCCCTGAGCCCGATCCGCGCCGGCTACGACGTGCTCAAGCTGCCGGGAACGGCGCGCGGGCTCTTTGCCGGTAACAAGTACACGGATGTCTGGCCGGATCGCGGCGGCAGCTATGTCGGCGTCGGGCAGATTGTTGGATCGACGGCCGGGTTGCGGTTGGGCCGCACGCTCAAGCTCTTTGATCCGGACCGGGCCGTGTGGCCGTCACGCGAGCGCAGCGCCTATGCCGGCGCCATGCGTCTGGGCGCGCTGCCGCCTCATACAGGTGAGCTGGCCGTGGACATGACCAGGCGCGCGAATCGCCTCAAGGCGTTCGTTGGCCAGGCCGCCGGCCGCTACGCCGCTTCGTCCACGGCCGGGGAGTGGATTGCCCTCATGTGCCGGGTGGGCCGCATGGCCTCCCGATTCTCCGACAAAGTCCTTGTGCATACACGCAATCACCGCGTCATACGCGCATCGTCAAGCATACTCGCCGGGACGGCTGTCTGCGGCGAATACACCCTGGAGGTCATTATCTGATGGAACGTCAAGTTATTTACCGGGACCGCCAAGAGCTGCTCACGGTCGATCTCAACAACGTCCAGGCGTTCACCAGCGACTCGCTGGCGCACATGGTCATGGACGCCATCACCAACGAGCGGATGTACGTCGGCTTCAACGCGACCATGCACAGCGCCACCGAGCTGGACATCGCCGCGGGCCGGCTCTGGGACGGCCAGACGGGCAAGGTCTATGCCGGCGGCGCTCAGACGCAGAGCCTGTTCAGCAATCTGCCGGTGCAGGATGAAAAGTGGGTCGCGGTCAGTCTGCGCGGGCAGGAAGAGGAGCTGGACCTGCAGCCGCGCGACTTCCTGATCAACATTGAAAGCGCCCAGACCGAGCCGTCCATGGTGGCCATGGAACGGGCCCGCACCGTGGCCACGCACATCACGGCCGGCCTGGAAAGCCCCGGTCCCCAGAAGCCTGAGATCCCCACGGGCAACACCCTGGTGGCGTATGTGCGCCTGTCCACCGACGGTATCCAGGAGATCGTGGCCAACGAGAATGGCCGCCTGATGCAGCTCTTCGAAGTCTGGCAGGGCAGCCTGGCCAACGCGCGCTGGATCACGTCCATGACGCCGCGGCTCATGACCCTGTTCAGCGACCTGGCGGCCCTGGCCAGCCGGCTGGACAACATCGCCAGCACCGGCCTGATCACCCAGCTCGCTGCCGACGTGGCGCTGTTGCGGGACAAGGTGCAGCTCCCTGACAACACCACGGCCTACGACGCCGACAACTTCCTGAACTCCGACGCTTCGGCCCCGGACGGTACGGGCTACTATGCCCGCGTCCTGGAGGGGGTACGGTTCCCCTACGCGGGCCTGACCGAGCAGCAGCTTGCCCTGTTCAACCCGTACGAGACAGCCGTGGTGCAGCGAGCCTCGGGCATGATCCTTCCCGCGTATACGCCCATCAAGCGGCTCTCCACCGGCTCGGTGCGCGCCGATGGGCTCCAGCTCTCGCAGTACCAGTACACGGAGCGCACCTTCCACGAAGGCGTGCGCACCTACGTCCGCACCATCTACTCGCCCACGGAAACGATCTGCACCAACGGCAGCCACTGGAAGACCGGTCAATACGAGGTGGTGCAGGAGGTCTTTGAAGGCCCGTACACGCCGCCTCCAAAAACGTCCGGCAAGATCGTCGAAGATGTGAGCAACCAGTACTTCCACTGGCCGTGGGATCAACACCGCGTAACCCGTGAACAGTACTGGTGGAAGGACTGGTTCAGCGTTCCCTACACCTGGGTTGAGTCCGTGGAGCACACCATCTCCGGCAGCCAGGTCGCGCAGACGTTCCTGGTGGCTCAGAACGGTTGGCTCACGCACATCAGCCTCAACTTCGAGAAGGTGGCCGCGGACGGCGCGGTGCACATGCTGCTTTGCGAGACCGACCACGGCCTGCCGGACCCCGAGCGCGTTCTCGGCCGGACCACGGTGGAGGCCGCCAACCTTGCGGTCGGCGCGGTGGACTTCGAGTTCCCGGACCCGCTCTATCTGCAGGCCGGCGCGCGGTACGCCATTATCCTGGTCACGGCCGGTGACCACACCGTTTCCCTGGTCGAGGGCACCGAGTACACCCAGGGCACGCTGTTTTACTCCACGGATGGCGACTGGTTCCAGGGCGACCTGGAAAAGGACCTGATGATGTCCACCTGGTTCGCGCAATTCGCGAACCCCCGCACGGTGGTCGAGCTTTCGTCCCTCTCGCTGTCCGAGGGTATTGCCGGGCTGCACACCCTGGCGCAGATCACCACGCCGCCGGCCACCGAGTACTGGATGGAGTATCGCGCCGATGGCCAAGGCGATTGGAAGCGCGTGGATCAGACAAACGAAGCGGGCCTGCTCGGCCTGCCGGCCATGCTCAACCTGCGGGCCGTGTTCGTGGGATCGAGCGACGTCATGCCGGCCGTGGGCCTGGCCGGCTCCAAGCTGCGGGCCTTCCGCTGCGGGGACACGTTCAAGCACATCTCCACAATGCGGGAGCTGGCCGCGCCTTCGGCGCAGATCCAGGTGATCCTGCTTCTGGAAGGCTGGGATGAGACCAAGCACGCCTGCACGGCGTCGCTGCGTTCCGGCGAGACGGTCTACGCCGCAACCGCCGTGACCGACGAGCCCGTTGCCGACGGCTCCATCCGCCGGACCGCGACCTTCGAGCCCAACGCGCCGGACGGTATCTCGGAGTACCAGATCGTCATCGAGGGCACGACCTCGACGGCGCTAAAGTGCTTCCACGTGGCGCAACGCATGGACGTGGCGCTGTAGGGGGTAGCCATGACGCTCGATTACGAGAACTTCAAGATCGAGGACGGCAAGACGCCGTTGAACGCTGAGACGTTCAATGATCGCTTCTACCAACTTGTGCGCCGGCTGCACGCCCTGGAGCAGCTCAAGGTCACGTGGGATAAAGTCGTTGCCGAAACCACGAACTACGGCCTGACGCGCATCAATGAGGCGGTTCAGCCGCTGGTGGATGGCCTGGCCGCGGACATGCAGGCGCTGCTCGACGAAGGGCAGGCCGTGATTGACGCCGTGAGCGTGCACGCGGACCGGCAGGACAACCCGCACCAGGTTATGGCGGGACAGGTCCCGTACGACAACGACGCGTCGGCCCTGGATGCGGCAACCATCCAGGCGGCGGTCGATGCCTTGGCTGACCAGCTGCTGGCGCACGCGGCGCAGCAGGACAACCCGCACGGGGTTTCGGCCGGCCAAGTGCCATATGACAACTCCATGTCGGATCTGCAGGCGGCAACTCTTCAGGCGGCGGTCGATACATTGGCCGCCGCTTCGACATCACTGGCCGCTGCGCTGAATGGCTTGACGCCAGCCGATATCGGCGCGCTGGCGGCAACCGACGCGGTAGGAACGGTCCGCTTTGTTCCGGGGCGCAACGCATTGCCGGGCACGCTCAAGCTCAACGGTGGTGCGTACTCTCGCACGGTGTATGCGGATTTATGGGCCTATGCTCAGGGTTCCGGCAACCTGGCGGCCAGCGAAGGAGCCAAACAGGCCGGCCAGTTCGGGCCAGGCAATGGATCCACAACATTCACTTTGCCGGATGCACGGGGCATGCACATCCGCGTGTGGGACGATGGCCGCGGCGTTGATTCAGGCCGCGCTATTGGATCGTATCAAGCCGACGCGATCTTGACCCACAGACACGTCGTTACGGTTCGGGGATACACCGCGTCCAATGGAAGCAATGCGATGGCTGTCTCGGGCGGGAGTTCGTATGCATCGAGTACAGCCACAACGAACACGGGCGGCTCTGAAAACCGCGTGAAGACTATCGCGTGGCTGGCATGCATCAAATATTAGGAGACCTCTATGCAGATATACCACTATGACCGTGATACTGGCGCATACCTTGGCCCCTCCCTGGCGGACGAAAGCCCGTTGGAGCCGGGTGTGTTCATCCTTCCAGCTCACGCGACCAAGATCGAGCCCCCCGAAACGGATTCAGGCGACACTGCAGTGTGGAACGGCGCGGCATGGGAGCAGGTCGAAGATCACCGCGGCGAGACTGTATACGACACCGCCACGCTTCAGGAGCTGCAGGTTATGGAGCTCGGGCCACTGTCCGATGATGTGACCACGCTGCAACCGGCCACGGTTCGCGACGAGTGGGACGGCGCGCAATGGGTGACGCCGCCGCCCGAGCCTGTGCTGCTCAGCGCGTTCGAGTTCAAAGAACGTTTTACGCCGACTGAGCAGGCGGCAATTATGACTTCGCGGGAGCTCGCGCCCCTGGCGCTCCACGTCCTGACCGCGCCACGCGGCGTGGACGTGACCGACGCCAAGGCGCAGGAAGCCCGCGCGGCCCTGGAGGCCGCAGGCTGGAGTGTCGAACGGCTCAACGAGATCTTCGCCGTGCCGGGAGGATAGACGACTGGTCTCTACACCAAGAGTGGCTAGCACCTGGCCTGTGCTGGATAATCGAAATCTAACACGCAGGCTGGTCGCCATTGACAAGCTGAAGTCGACCTTCAATCAGGGTTTCCCAGATTGGCTCTCGCTCTGGGGGCGGCTCGTTGACTTGGAATCTATGGAAGATATCTCCGAAGCCTGATTGGCCAGACCAGTAGCGATGTGCAGCAGTCTCGAACAACTCGAATGGAGTACCGTAAGGCTGAAAAGCACGCATGATTGTTACAATTTCCATGTCGCAACGTGCATATTTATTCAGAGGCGATGGTACGAGATTGAATATTTTAACTTCGTTCAAGTTCCATCCATATATGGCGGATGCCTTATGGCAAAAGTCCATATCATCGAAAGCAAAGAAACATGTAACGCGAGATGGATATGTCTTAAAATGTCCACTCCGTACATATTCTAGGGCATATTCAACGTAATATTCTGAGAGAACTGAAAGATGAAAGTAGGATGGAATGATATTTTCGCGGCCATGGATTGGACCAAATCCTATGTATGGCATGTCTCCTGAAAGGTATGAAGCTGTAGCTTCGGGGCTAACTGTCGCTGTGGCAATTCCGTTGGAAGTAATACCTCCAGTGTATTGGAGGTTATTCACCATCAGGTGATTTCTTTGGCAAAACATGTAGAAAGTAGAGGGGATGGATGTCGGCATAACATCTCCAGGAGTTTGTAATCGGAGGCGCAGGCGGGGCGGTGCAACGCCCCACCGGCCCGGTGTTCGCGCACCGGACCACGGCCGAAGCCGCTACGCCGTAGGGCTCTCGGGTTGGCCAAGAGCGGAGCCCTACGTAGCAGGCGGCAGGCCCAACCGTAAAGGACAACTGACTGTGAAATCGCCACTCGCTGGCTGGATGGGCGGTAAAAGCCGCCTGTGTAAAGAGATTGTTTCCCGGTTCCCGGACCACACCTGCTACTGCGAACCCTTCTGCGGCGGTGCCTGGACGCTGTTCCGCAAAGGACCCTCGAAAGTCGAGGTGCTGAACGACATCAACGAAGACGTCGTGAACCTGTTTCGCGTGTTGCAGAACCATCTCGAAGAGTTTCTGCGCCACTTCAAATACGTGCTCTGCAGCCGCGCGGAGTTCGAGCGCGAAACCAGGCTGCCCGCCGAACTGCTCACGGACATCCAGAGGGCGGCGCGTTTCTACTACGTGCAGAAGATGTGCTTCGGCGGCCGGATCACAAGCCCGACATTCGGCACGTCGGCAGTGCAGCCGCCGCGGCTCAACCTGCTGCGCATGGAGGAAGAGCTGTCCGCCGCGCACTTGCGGCTCTCCAGAGTGCTGATCGAACGGCTGCCGTTTGACGAAGTGATACGCAAGTACGACCGGCCCACCACGCTGTTCTATGTGGACCCGCCATACGTTGGCACGGAGAACGTCTACGGCAAGGGCCTGTTCTCCAAAGACGACCACGCCAGGCTTGCCGAAACATTGCGCGCCATCGAAGGCCGCTTCATCCTGAGCCAGGCCGATACGCCCCTGATCCGTGAACTGTACGCCGGTATGACGATCGAGCCGGTCACGGTGCGCTACTCCTGCAGCAACGGCACGCGGCCAAAGGCCAAGGAAGTGCTGGTGAGCAACTTCGAGCCGCGCCGGTCCTTGGTTTTCAATTAGCGGAGTGGCGCAAGCCCCACTTGGGGCGCTTCTTCACGGTGGCAATGCGAGCCATGAGTAAGGGCGTTGGTTCGCATTGCCTGGGCTTCCGGCGGGCAGGGAACCTGCCAAAGTTTCGCCAAAAGTAGATTCACGGTGGAAAATATTCATACGGCCACGTTGAAGGAGGGGGAGTCGGCCACAAAGGATATAGCTTGTGGTATGAATAGAGTCCTCATGGCGCATTCAAATGAATAAGTAAAAAGGACAACTTGACGAAAAGCTATATGTAGATAATCCTAACGGAAAGGAGTGGATTGTGGCAAATGAAATAAATTATATGCAGCGGGCTATAGACCTATCAAAAAAAAGCCTCGCTTGTGGGGGGGGGCCCTTCGGAGCTGTAATCGTGAAAAATGATGAGATAGTTGGGGAGGGCATGAATTGTGTCGTGAGCAAAAATGATCCAACAGCACATGCTGAGATAGTTGCAATACGCATGGCCTGTGAACGTCTTGCAACGTTTAATCTTTCAGGAAGTATTATTTTTACAAGCTGTGAACCTTGTCCAATGTGTCTTTCTGCCATTTGGTGGGCAAGGATTGATAAAATATATTATGGAAACACACGGCATGATGCTGCTGGTATCGGATTTGACGATGCAGATATTTATAATGAAATTGCTGTGGAAAATGTTAAACGTAGATTGCCACTCCTACAGCTAATGCATTCTGAATCGATTAAGGTATTCCAAGAGTGGGCTGAAATTGAAAAGAAACATATGTATTAGGTTGTAAAATGAAAGAAAATAATGATTCTGGAGTTGACTTTAGTTTAATGGCCCTCAGCCTGACAATTGTTGTATTTTATGCTCCATTTACAATAGCTGCACTGGTCTCAGGGCCTCTGGGTATCAATTTTGGTGTCATTGTATGTGTATCGTTCGCTTTAATGGCGTTTGGAACCTTCCTTAGTTCTATCTTGACGAAGTCTGGCTTGGTCGTTGCCCCAGGAATAGGTCTAGCTACATTTTTTTCATATGGGTATGCTGGAGGGAAGCTTGGTAATAACCTCCCTATAGCGGCCTTGGCTACGTCTGTAGTGACGCTGTTTCTTTCAATAGTAATTTGTAAAAATGGTAAATCTATACGACAGAATTTGCTTGATTCGTTCAAGGGCCCTCTAAGGATTGGTATTCGTGCGAGTGTGGGGACGCTTCTTGCGAGTGTTGCGTTGGGTGCTGTTATAGGATCAAAAGTTTCATTAGGCACGCGTATTTTTAGTATTAAGTGGGACGGGGACTATAGTGTCCACCTGTATTCACTGTTGTGTTTTATGATAGCTGTAGTCGTGATCATTGGATCAGAAAGAGCTGTTGCGGTATGGTCAAAAAGTAGTTGCAGGTGGAGAGGACAGAGTATCGTTCTATTAGCCTTGAGATCTGTTAATATCGTATCGCCAGCGTTGATTTTTTATTTAGCTGTGTCTAATTCTTATTCGAAAGTATCAGTCGATTTATCATTTAATAACTTTTGGATAAACATAGATTGTATAAGAAATATGTTGTTTTCGCACAGTACTTTTTTTTCCGGCGTTAGTTATCCAAATGGTACTGAAGCCGATCTCGGTAGCTTAATATACTTGAGTATGGTTTTGGTGGTGGTCGTTATCGTTGATATACCCGGAAGTCCATATGAGATGTTCATGTGCTCCAAAAAGTTATCAGATAAAGAGAAGTATAAACGTATTGATACAGCATTCGTAACTACTTCTGTTACTTCTATGGTAAATGCAGCATTTCTAATTTCTCCGTCTGTTTATTATGCCGAGAACAATATAATGACACAAACAGGTGATTTGTCAAAGGAGCCAGAACTTGTAGAGAAATATGTCACAAACCCACGTACGGCCCGTTATTGCTTTTTTTTCTTTGTTATTTGTGCTGTATTTTTTTTATTTGTTAGAACAGATACTGTTTACTTGCGTGATATTGTTAAGTTTGCAATTGCTCCTAATTTGTTTTGTTTAGGACTTCATTTAACAGCAAAATCTTTCTTTTCGGATGAGGTAACAGATGAAGACAGGCAAGAACTTCACACTTTAGCGCCTGCAGCTCTTGCTGTTTTATTAGTACCTACATTTGGTTTTGATTTTGCAATAATGTCAAGCATGTTGTATTACTCGCTGGTAAAGATTAACTATAAAAAATTAAAAACATTGAAATTGATAAATTTCTTAAAAATTGAAATTTTGTTATTTTTTATGTCTATAATTGCTTTTGTGGGACTTTTTATTTCTTCAACTAAATGAGGCTATTGACTCTGCAGACCCCCCCACGCGTTGACATTTCGAAAACAGATGTGGCAATGCTTGGAACACGGAGCGTCAGAACTCCTTCCAGAGGCGGATACCGTCTCCCGTCAGCAGCGGTTTTTTTGCGTCCAGCGCAGCCGTATTTGCCTTTCCGTGGGCGCCATACTACCGACTACATCGCCGGGAGTGGTGAAATGTCCAGGGCGTCAAGCCTAAAATAGCCAGCCCTGCCTCTGGAGGGTCTGAACTCCCGGCTTTTTTCATCAGGGAAGCCAACTTCAGAAAACCAGAGGAGTCCCTTCATGATCACGCCATCCCCTTCCGGCTGGTCGGCGCAGCGATTGCGCCAGCGGCAGGAACAACTGGCATCGGTCAGCGTCCGTTTCACGGCCCTGCATTGGGCCATGTCCGCGTACTTCGAAGAGCACAGCGACGCAGTTCTGGACGGCCTCGCCGCATTCATGGGCGAGCTCGACCGGGATCTGCACCGTCTGAGCGAGGCTGTGGCCGCTGAAGCGTCCGCGGCCGGCTGCGACCCCCAGCAGGGGGGCGGCCATGTCTGACATCATGCCCTTCGACTTTGACGGCAACGCCGTGCGCGTCGTTATGCACGGGGCTGCGCCCTGGTTTGTGGCCAAGGACGTGTGCAATTGCTTAGAGGTTATCTGGAAGGGGTCCGATACTACCGGACCCCTTGATGATGACGAGAAGGGGGTACGTGTTGTGTACACCCCTGGCGGCAGACAGGACATGCTCTGTATCTCCGAGTCCGGCCTGTACGCGCTGATCTTCGCCAGTCGCAAGCCCGAGGCGAAGCGCTTCCGCAAGTGGGTGACGTCGGAGGTGCTGCCGGCGATCCGGACCACCGGGCGGTATGACGCGCCGGGCCTGCGGATTCCGGATGACCAGCGCCCCTCGCTGCGGCTCAAGCCGATTCTGCGCAGCCAGGCCATGCGCGCGGCCGTGCAGACGGCCAAGCTCTCCGGCGGCGCGGAAGAGGACGTGAAGCGGCTGTTCGAGGAGTTCTGCGGCCTGTTCGCGGCCCGGCCCGGCCGCCCCGAGCTGGGGAGCGGGTACCCGCTGCCGGGCAGCTTCGACCTGGTGGAGGAGTTCGCGGCGGAAGAGCTGACCGTGGTGGAGATCGATCCGGACCGGCCCACGCCGCGCGAAGCCAAGACCCAGGCCAAGGACCTCTACGCGATGTTCTGCGCCTGGTGCCAGGACCGTGGCGTCCCGAAACACGACGTCCCAACCCACAACGCCTTCGGCCGGGCGCTCAAGCACATGCCCGGTGTCGAACGGGCCACGCCGAAGAATAAGGTGTTCTACAACCTGGTTGCACGTGCGTAGGGATAGGAGGGGGCGTTTCGGCGTGGGTGCGAGACCGAAGCGCCCCCTCTGGTTCCTGAGCTGCGTGATAGGTGGGATAGCGCTTTACGCGATTATCCCGCGGTAGAGAATGCATCCATAGTGTGGACGTTGGCGACAACCTTCCGCGCAACGCACTGCGCACATATAAGGTGCGTTGACATTGTAAAAACAGTTAGGGCAAAGACGGGAGATACGGAACGTCAGAACTCGCGGACTGGTCCGCTAGTCAGGGCAAGGCGGTAGACCTCTGCTGATGATCAACTTGGCGGATTAAGTATGTTATGGTCATTTAGGAGCTGTGATTTTTTCATGGCCATGGCAATTTATCTGTGGTAAATAATAAATATGGCAACTATCTTTAGTCCGTTACGCTACCCAGGGGGTAAAAGCGCTATCGCTCCATACCTTGCGGCTCTGTTGCGCGCTAACAATTATTCTGGTCGAGTCTTTGCAGAACCATTCGCTGGAGGCGCAGGAGCAGCAGTCAAGCTATTGTATGCAGCTGAGGCAGAGCACTTAGCGCTCAATGATGTAGATCAAGCTATTTGTGATTTGTGGTTGGCAATACTTGGAGAGACAGAAGAGTTTCTTAAGTTATTGCGGGATACACCTGTTACAGTGGAGGAATGGAGCAAGCAACGGGCTATATGGGAAAAGCCAGAGCATCATGAATTAGCAGCCAGAGGTTTTGCTACGTTCTTTCTTAACAGGACAAATCGTTCTGGAATATTGCGTGGCCGACCTATCGGCGGACTTGATCAAAGTGGTGCGTATCCAATCACTGCACGTTACAACAAGGCAAATTTAGAAAAGCGCATATTGCGTCTGGCAAAATGGAAGAGCCGTATTAGTATAAGCTGTTTGGATGCACTTGACTTTATCGAAGCTCTTGCGGCGCTTCCCCGCCCCCCTTTTTTATTCTTAGATCCCCCATATGTGGGCCAAGGCAGGCATTTGTATATGAACGCATTCGGTCATGAGCAACATGAGTCCTTGGCCACATGGCTGCGTGCGCATTCGCGTATACCCTGGGTGTTAACTTACGATGACCACCCAATTATCCACGAACTTTACAGTTGGGCGCACATAACGCAAATTCCGATCCGCTATAGTGCTCAAACTAAACGTAAGGCGACAGAATTGTTGATCTTGCCCCCATGGGTGACTGTGCCAACAGAAGAAGCTAGGCCATTATGTTACAGTTGATGTGTGGTTCAAAGAAGCAAAGAAATCTTCCCACCAGTTTTGTAATTGACTAGCGACCTCATGCTTGGGCAAAGACCGCATTACGGAGACCTCGTCGCCTCGATCGAAGGCCTTTTGAACGCAAAGCGGAATGCGATAGCGATGGAAAATGATACCATATTCTCTGGTATGGTCGAATAGTGCCGCAAGATAGTGGCTGGGATCTTGGTCATATACGTCATCAAACAAGCTAAACGGGACAAACATAGCTCGGATAGGTTTTAGGCAAGGTGCTTCTTTATACCAGCGACCGCGGAAGCGTTCTATTCTATCTGTGCTTAATGGCTTCTCTTCCCAGTCTAGACCACTAGCCACTTGCCCCCATAAAGTAAGCGCACAACCTGGGCCATCATGGTGAGGAATCCAGGCAACTACATCTACTTGGTCATCTTTGGGGCGTGTAGGGGCACCCTTCGGTGCCATATGGCGAACCACTCCCTCACTTCCCATTTCTTTTTCTAAAGCTCGAAGGGCATCAAGTAATCCAGTTTTGTCAGGCCGGGGCCAACCAAAGGCATAGGTTTTTCCCCCTAGATAGCCAGCGGCTGCAAGGTTGGCACAATGTTGAAAGAGATTTCGTTCAAGACTATTTTTAATTGCAGGAACCTGATCTGTATCGAGGACATTAGACATTGCAAGGCTTAGTCGTAAGCAAAGCAAATAAGATAGTTGTCCTGGGATTGTACTATTCAATTCGAATTGGAGTGCACTATCTTCAAGCTTAAATGGATAAGCTGAATGAGTGCTATCTATACGTAATGCTTCTACTCGGCGATCAATTTCTCTTTCAATTCTGCCTAATACTTGTTCTCGTTCCGTATCTTCATTGCATATGGCCGTGACATCATCAGGGTCAAGGTTTTCTAAGGCATCCTGATATGTGTCTTCAGCAATTCCCATTGATTCCCAAAGCTCATCAAGGGCACACTCGTTGTAGTGATGCAAAATTGCTCTAAATTCCATCCAATCAACGAGTCGGGCTGCTGGAGTCTCAACAAAAAGAGGCTGAAACATAAATCAATCTTCCTGAACAGGATCGTCATGTTTAAATTTCATGTTCGTACAAATTGAGGTTGCTATATTTCTTAGATTTAGTGCAGTGTCGTATAATGATTGAGTTCCATCGTATGTATGAACATGGGCACTGGCTTTTTTCGCCTCTGATTCAGCTTTATACAACGCCTTCATAAAAAGAACATCATCAGGGGTTAAAACGCTGATGGCAAGAGATAAATCTCTTTCTGTCTCCAGTAGAGATAGGGCTTTTTTGTCAGCAAGTACATTGGCTAAATTTTTAACATCTGGGTTTTGGGATACTACAAGTGGTTTGAGGTTGTCTTTTTTGCTTCCATAAAGCCAATTACAAAGATTCCCAAGCTCTGTTTTTTTGTCATCAGGGATTGGGTTATCTTTGATTTCTGCTTGGGTAAAACTCGGGGACAAGCCAAGGTATTCTCGGACTTGGCTTCGAGTAAGTGCCACATAAAGGTGAGAGAAATGAAATTTTCTAGTAGGGTGACGGTCCTCCATTTCAAAGACACCCAAAATCTTAGCCTGCTGGAGAACCTTCCAGCCATAAAGCAATTTTCTTACTGTATCGAAAGAGTCACCAATACGATTGGATATTTCTTCCACACTGATATTGCCCTGATCAAACCAATCCGCAGCATACTTGGCTTTGGCTACTGCATCCCATTTGTGTGGACCATTGATATGCTTGAAGCCAATAAAGGCTCTGGCTTCATCTTCCGTGGTTACGCGAAAAACAAGAACCTCGTCTAATCCGAGGTCCTTATGCGCAGGAATTTCTGGAAGTTGAATACGACACTCTTCAGCAAGAGCTGGATTACGGAGAAGTTTGATTGCGGCCAATCGACGATTGCCCTCTAAAACCTTGTAGTTTGGGCCTTTACCCATAACTACCATTGGCTCAATGGCTAAATAACCATTCGCAGCAATTGAAAGAACTAGCTCGCTTGGGTCAGCAGATTTCTTCAAAGCTAAGATAAAATCTTTTTCAGAAGCCCCAGGACTTACCTCATATTGAAGTGACAGTCTGGGGTTATCCAAATCAAATATGAGTTTGTCAGGATCTATGAGGCAAGCTTGGTGAGGAGGAATTGGGTCAACGCATTGGGCGCACATATTTGGTCCCGCCTGAGTTTGTCATAAATTTTGGTTGAAAACAGTTCATCATGTATACTCGCCAAGGCTTTACTGTCAAAGATGCTTGCATTGCCCCGGCTTAGTTAAGATTACGAAAATTTTTCCGTTTAGTCCCACACACAACAGGGTGAGGCTTCCCGCGCACTATGTCCGTGCCCAGAAAAGCCCCCAGTAGTATCCCTCTGCTGTTCTGCCGAGTATCAGGAACCCAAGCCCTTGGCCCGGCGCGGCCCCCGGACATCCTTCCCTGTGCCTGACGACCTGTCAGCCAGGTCGCCAGCCGGATTCTCTTCTTGGGGTGCGGATCTCGACTTGATGGTCTCCAGCATGGCCTGTTGCACCACCTCGGGCGGCGCGGCCACCCGTTCAAACTCCTTGCGCACGTCGTCCAGCTCCCGCCCCAGGTCCGTCTGGGGCTGCTGGCCTTCTGCCTGAGCTCCGGCGCCTGGCGTCGTTCCAGCTCCGTGGGCAGCGTCCTCCTGCGCCCACATTTCGCCCTCGCCTGTCAGCAGCCAATACGAACAAACGCCGATGTTTAGCACCATGGTGGCCACGGTTTCCACGTTGGGCAGCGCGCGGCCTTCCAGGTAGTTGCGCAGGGTCTGGGGCTTTCTGAGGCCGGCTTTGGCCGCCATATCCTTCAGGGACAGGCCTTGATCCTCTTTGATCGCGCGGAGCCGGTGCGCAAACGCTTCCTCGCTAAAAATAGACATTTTAGTTCCGTTTCTGGTTGACCATGGCTAAATTTCGGACTACATGAAGGGCAACACGCTTTTATTAACCGTTAAACCAAGGGAAATCGTTATGGAATCCAGTGTTCCTCGTCAAGGGCGGATTGTCGGCTGGTTGCGAATGCAAGGTGCTGTTCTGAATGATCTGGCGGAGCATCTGGGCGTTTCGCTGGGTCATACGAGCAAATTATGCAACTCGGAAACCGTGCCCACGGCCATCCGCGCCAAGCTGGAGACCTACGAGGCTCCGACAGGCGAGCACATTCCGGACTTTCTGCTGCCTGACGGTGTGGACCGGAAGCGGGGCCCGGAGAAAGGCTGGTTGGACGAATTACGCGCCAAGGCAGCCCAGGCCGAGCGGTTCATAAGCGCCTAGCCGTTTTTTAGCTTCCCTTTTTCGTGCAGCATCATTGCGCACATATCCACGCAAATATTGGAGAAAAATTACCATGCCAATCGATCCGTCCATCTACAGGAGCCTTGTGGAGCTCTTGTACGACATCGCGCACCGCGCACCGTCCGGCAAGTCGTTCGCGCAGATCGCGGAGCTGATGAACAAGCCCTACTCGACCCTGGCCAGCGAGCTGAACAGCGCAGTCGAAACACATAAACTCGGTGCAGGGGACTTGCTGCTGCTGATGGAGCTGGCGGACAGCAACGCCCCGGTGGACTTCCTGGCGCAGAAGCGGGGCGGCGTGTTTGTGAAGCTACCGCGTGTGACGGCCACAGGCCCCATAGACAAGGCCTCCATCAAGGCCGTCAAGGAGTTCGGCGAGCTGATGGGCGTGTACGGCCAGGCACTGGAAGACGGCAAGCTGAGCCTGCGGGAACGCAAAGAGATCCTCAAGGAGGGCTACGAGGCTATCGAGGCGGTTATGGCCTTACTGCGCCACGTTGAGGAAATGGAGATTGCGGCATGAGCACGTGGGTCCAGACTTGTAGCGGCGGGCAGCAACTGAGGGCCGGAAACCTGAAAGAGAGAGAGGAAATGGAAGAACAGGCAATTGCACAGAGCGCCGTCACGGCCGGCATGGTCAAGGAAACGCTGGAAGCGCTGTTTACGGACGCCGCGCAGATCGCGAGGTTGAGACAGAAGGAATTGCTGACCGGTAAGGAGGTCGAGCAGCTGTACAGCTACCCCACGTCGACACAGGAGAAAGACAGGTGGGCCGGCGTGGGGCCTTCGTACGTCAAGCGGGGAAAGCGAGTTCTGTACCGCCGTCGGGATCTGGATTCGTATTTTGGCGCTCTCCGAGTGAAAACCAGAGACCAGGCGTAATGCCATGATGAAGCGCTGTATCAATACAATCAACCGCGTGCCGCTGCATGCCAGGGCAAAGGTGACTGTACCGTTCGGTAATATCCTGATTGGAATGTCCCATCAATTTGGAGATCCAGTACAGCGGGACGCCGGAGATGGCCAACCAGCTACCGAACGTGTGGCGCAGGGTGTGGAAGACAACCTTATGTTTCCGGTCGTCCACACCGTCGTTCAATCCAAGGGCGTTGACGGCCCTTGGAAAGATGCCCGGAACTACTGTATGGACGCCTCCACTGCGCCTGGGGAAGACCAGGTGGCCGGGGTGCAGCGGAATATCCCGAAGCACCTGGTCCAGTTCACCGGTAATGAACACTGTACGGTCCCGGCCCGATTTCGTGTTCTGGGCGCGTATGGTGCCTGCCGCCAGATTCATCTGTTCGCCCTTGAGGTTGGCGATTTCACTGAAGCGCAGGCCGGTATACAGGGCGATCATGCACATGCGCCAAAACATTTTTTGCGGATCCCAGCCGCGTCTGCTGATTTCCTCCAGCAAGGCCCGCGCCTCGTCAGGCGTCAGCCAGCGTTCGCGGGCGTTGTCGTAGCGCGGCCACTCGATGCGGTCTGTCGGGATATTTCCCTGGTAGAGATCCCACCGCGCCACCTTGCGGTAAATGCTGCGGATCAGGGCCAGGGTGAGTTCAATCGTTTTCGGGCTCTTGCCGCGCTCCTGCAGGGTTGCCTTGAAGACTTCCAGGTCCAGGGGGGATATTTCGCTCAGCATCTTGTCGCCCAGTTCGTCTTTGACATGGTTTCTCCAGCGCGACAAAAGCTTTTCAGGCCTCTTGGTGTTGGTGCGGCAGTGGTTCTCGTAGTACACCGTCCACGCCTCCTGCAGCGTCAGGCTCTCTTTAGGACGCACGCGTGGCTGTTCACCCAGGCGGGCCTGGTTCTGGAGCTCTGTGCGTTTCTGCGAGGCGTATGCGGCGTCGATGCCTTCGGATCGCCAGCCGATTTTGTGGCGTTCTTTCTTGCCATTGTTCTTGATCGTCACGTAAAAACAGACGTCCGGACGGCCCTGGTGTCGTTTTGTGGTCGACGTGTATACATAGACCCCTGTATACTTCTTGACGCGCTCCAATTTTTTGCCTCTCTTTTGTCCCCATGCAGCGGATTTGCCCCTGTTTTGCACCCACATGCGGCAACATGTAAAGGCAACAGGAAAAAGAGATGTCCTGTAATATCAGCTAGTGGGGGCGTCAAGAAACCCAGCGCAAGGTATGAAGATGGGCAGACGTTCGAGCTATTCACTCCCGGTGCAAAAAAGGATATCCGTATCAGTGGTCTGTGCTGGACAGCTCGTTGGCGGCCCGCTCTTGAACCTGCGCTACCAGATGACCTATTGCTTCTTCTCTATTTGCACGTTACACCGCGTCATGATTATTAATCTTAGTTGCACTCCGAAAGGATGGCGCGCTGCATGAAGCGCTTCCGCCTGGGAGTGGGGAGAAAGCTGCTGCTGACCAACGCAGCCGCCGGCCTGCTCTTCATCGCCTTTTCCGTGGTGGTGCTGGTCAAGCTCTCCACCATCGAGGGCATCTCGTCCTCGCTCATTTCCGACAGCCTCCACCAGATCATCGACAACAGCAGCACCGCCCGCAAGCTCTCCATGGCCTTTGCCCGGGCCGCCTCGCTGATGGGCAACTTCTACGAGAACGAGCAGCTTCTGGAGGAGGAGTCGCGGCGGCTGCTTACCGACATCGACGTTCTGGCCAGCAATGCGCATGGCCGCAGCCTGCGCACCTCGCTCGAAGACTACCGCCGCAGCCTGGTCATGGTTTTCGAGAGCTGCCGCGTGGTCAACCTGGTCCTCGCCCGGCTGCGACGCCTGGAAAACTCCGGATTGAGGAACATGGACCAGGCCGAGTTCCTCTACACCTCGGACGCCGATGCGTCGGATACGCCACGCCTGCAGGAGCAGCTGTCCCTGCTGAAATCGCTCAAGGAGGACATGCTCCGCGTGGCCGTATTGCGCACCGAGTACTGGCCCAAGCATTTTGCACGCGATGTGAGGGGAGGGGACGTTCTGGCCATGGCCGTGAACGAGCTGCGCATCCAGATGCAGGCGTACACAGCCGTCGGCAACGGCGACGCCGCCACAGTCCGAGCCTTCAAGCTCGCGGCCGGCAAGTACCTCGACGCGCTCGGCGACCTGCACCGCGTCACGCGGAATCTCAAAGTGGCGACGCAACGTGTGAACACCCATCAGGACGCCATCCTCGCGGAGATGGCCAGCCTGGACAAAGAGGCCGCAAACACATCCCTGGCGGCGCGCGGGCAGATCGTCTCCATCACCAACTCCGCCAGGAGTCAGCTGATACTGCTGGCCGTGGGCGTGCTGCTGGGCCTTGTCTCGCTGACCCAGTTCTTCCGGCTGCACAACTTCCAGCTGCCGCTGGAAAACCTGCGCCGGGGCATCGAAAGCCTGCGCGCCGGCAACCTGGAGCGGCGCATCGATCTGAGTCGCGACGACGAGTGGAGCATCATGGAAGAAGCCATCAACCACATGGCTTCGGAGCTGTCACGCTCCTACCAGAGCATCGAGGAGAGCGCCTCGTTCTACCGCAGCCTTTTCGAGCTGGGGCTCATCGGCATGGCGGTGATGGACGAAACCGGCTCCGGCTGGCTGGAGATCAACGACCGCTTCTGCGAGGTCTTGCGCTACTCCCGCGACGAGATCATGACCAGGCAGTGGAGCGACCTCATCCACCAGAAGGACTACGTCACCGAGAGCATCCGGTTCGCTTCCCTGCGCAACGGCGAAATCGACGGCTACGCCCTGGACGTCCGCTTCACCCGCGGCGACGGCTCCATAGCCTACACCATGCTCTCCGTGAAGTGCACGCGCACCGAGAGCGGCCGCATCAAGGCGGTCTACATTCTGCTCAACGACATCTCCAAACGGGTGCAGACACAGCAGCAGCTGGATGCGGTCAACAAGAACCTGGAGCAGCTGGTGGAGGAACGCTCCCAATCGCTGCTGGAGAAGACCCGCGAGCTGGAGGAGGCCAACCGCAGGCTGCGGGAGCTGGATCAGCTCAAGTCGGACTTCCTCTCGTCCATCTCCCACGAGTTGCGCACGCCTCTGACCTCCATCCTGGGGTTCGCCAAGCTCGTGAACCGCGAGCTGACCCGTTTCGGGGCGCAGAACAACCGCGATTCCGAGGACATCACAGCGCGACTGGAGCGCATGCAGGCAAACCTGGACATCATCGCGCGCGAGGGCGAGCGGCTCACCCGGCTCATCAACGAAATCCTCGACCTCTCCAAGATCGAATCCGGCCAGGTGGAGTGGCGCGACATCATCTGCTCCTCCCGCGCCCTTGCCCTGCAGGCCATGGAGGCCGTGGAACCACAGTTCCAGCAGAAACCAGGCGTGGAGCTGCGCCTGGACGTCAGCAAGGCGGACACCCTGGTGCGTGTCGACCCGGACCGCTATCTCCAGGTCTGCATCAACCTGCTCAACAACGCCCTCAAGTTCACACCGTCCGGCAGCATCACCATCACCGCACAGCCCACGGACGAGGGGTACTACCGTTTCAGCGTGCAGGACACGGGCGTGGGCATTGCGCCGGACGACATGGAGCGCATCTTCGACAAGTTCCACCAGGCCCCCACCAACGACACCCTGCGCGACAAGCCCATGGGCACGGGCCTTGGCCTCTCCATCTCCAGCCAGATCGTAGACCACTACGGCGGTCGCATCTGGGTCCAGTCCGCACCCGGCAAGGGCAGCACCTTCACGTTCGAGATCCCCTCGGTCACGGGCCATCTGGCCGACGACCAGCCGGAAAACGGCGCCGCCGCGTCCCCTGAATAAACGCTGGCGCGCACGCCTCAACATTTACAAAGCCCCCTCCTCACGTATACTTGGGATCATGTTTTCAGCCCAAAACACTACTTCCTTTCTCGCTTGCTGCGGCCCCGGCTTGTTCTACCCGAGGTGATGCATGTCCCTGCGCTGGAAAATTCTGATCGTTCTGCTCGTTGTCGGCCTGCTGCCCATGAGCGCCATGCAGTTTTTCAGCCAGCGGATCACCGAGCACATGGGGCAGGACCTGGCCGCCCACGGCAAGACCGCCATGCTCCACACGGTGGCGTTCGAGTTCGAGCGCACCGCCAAGGACCAGGCCCGGGCCATGAACAGGGAGCGCGCCCTGCTCTCCTTTGCTCTGCGGATACAGGCCGCGGAGCTGACCCGGCGGCTGATCAGCGACAATGACGCCGACGACAACCTGCCCCTCTATGCCGAGGGCGTGAGCACCGCGTCCTTTCCGCAGTCGCGTTGCATCATGCGCGGTCCGCGCGAATGCACGCCTCTGCCCGTGGACTTTGATGACCAGACCGTGGTGGTGCTTTCCGGCATGGACGCCTCCGGGGAACTCTTCTCCGAGGATGGCTGGTCCAACGCGACCCTGGCCGACCGCATCCCTTCGTTCCTGCCGGTCTACCGTTCCCTGGCGGTATCGCAGCAGGACGCCATTCTCTGGCAGTGGACCGTGCTCGAATCGGGCGTACTCTCCCTCTACCCCAGGGTGGACAAGCCCAAACGCGCCCTGACCGATCGCTTCATCGCCTGGTTCCGGGGGGTGCGCGACCTCCAGAGCCCCATGTGGAAGCTCTCCGGCCCGGACCCCTTCACCATGGAGCCGGCGTTCACCCTGGCGGCCCCGCTGCGCGATGCAGAGGGCACGCTCCTCGGCGTGACGGCCATTGCCGCGCCGGTCTCGGCCTTCGTGGCCGGTGAAGAGGATCTCAAGGTGCTCTCGCCCAATCTGGCCGCCTTTCTGGTAGAGCCGGAGCCCGAATCGCCCGGGACCTTGCGCGTGCTGGCCGGCAAGGAGACCGACACCCACGGCCAACGCCGCTGGCGCTCCTACCTGGGCCGGCGCGCCCTGTGCGACGAGGCGTCCTGCAGTGTGGACATCGCTCCCCTGGCCAGGGATCTGGCCGCGAACCACTCCGGCGTACGCACCATGCCCTTCCGCGGCGAGCCCTGCATCTGGGCCTACACACCCCTGGACGAGTTCGGCGCCGGCCTGGTGCTCATCGCGCCGGAAAAGGATCTGGCCTCGGAAGCGCACATGATGGAGGAGTACGTCCTGGGCAGCGTGCGGCAGCAGGTCCGCTTCATCGGCTATGTCCTGCTCGGCATGTTCGCCCTGCTCTGCATCGTCGCTTTCCTGCTCTCACGGCCGCTCATCCGCCGCGCCAGGGAGCTGGCCACGGCCTCCCAGCAGCTTGCCGCCGGCGACTTCTCGGTGCGGGTGCCGGAACGCGGCGACGATGAGCTGACCATGGTCGCGCAGAGCTTCAACACGACCGTGCCGGCCCTGGCCGAGAGCATCCGCCTCAAGCAGTCGCTGAGCATTGCCCGCGAGGTGCAGCACACCCTGCTGCCGGACACCCTGCCCAGCCGCGAGAACATCCAGACCGCTGCGATCATCTCCTACAGCGAGGAGACCGGCGGCGACTTTTACGACATCATCGAGCCCTGCGGGCCGGACCGTCAGTGCATCGGCGCTCTGGTGGCCGACGTCTCGGGCCACGGCATGCCGGCCGCGCTGCTCATGGCCTCCACCCGCGCCTTTCTCCGCGCCCGCTTTCTGGACAAAGGCCGCGGCGAGGACATAGCCGAGGCAGTGAGCGACGCCAACCGCCTGCTCCACATGGACGAGGAGGGCAGCGGCCGCTTTGTGACGCTGTTCTACCTGGAGGTGGATCTGGAGACGAGCCAGATGTACTGGGTGCGTGCCGGCCACGAACCGGCCCTGCTCTACGACATCGCCAGCGACACCTTCGAGCAGCTCAAGGGCGTGCCGGGCCTGGCCCTGGGCGTGGACCCCGACACCACCTACACGGCCTTCTCCGCCGGCTGCCTCTGCTCCGGACAGATCGCCCTCCTGTACACGGACGGGCTCATCGAAACCGAAAACCCGGACGGCGAGCTCTATGGCCGCGAACGGCTGCAGCAGAGCCTGCGGCGCGCCGCTGCCCTGCCTGCCCGCAAGATCGCCCGCAAGCTGCTGGACGACGCCGCCCGTTTCCGCGGCGGCGCCACTCAGGAAGACGACATCACCATCGTGGTGCTCAAGATCCTGGCCCTTGCCGAAGAGGACAATGGCGAGAGCTGACCCGTTCTCCCTCTTGGCACCCGCCTCGCAATCGCGCATACTCCTTTTTTTCGAAGCCCCTGGCGCGCCGCCCCACGGCACCGCGTCCGGACACAGGAGAACGACAGCAATGACTTCCGTGACAGCATACCCCGTATATCTCCTCCTGGGCGCGATGGTCGGCGTTGCCGCGTCCTTCACGGGCCTGGGCGGAGGGTTCCTCATGGTGCCCATCCTGCTCTTTATGGGGTACACCGCGCAGAAGACCGTGGGCACGTCCCTGATGGCCACCATCATCATCGCCCTTTCGGCGGTGGTGGCCCACGGCAGGCTGGGCAATGTGGACTACAGGGTGGGCCTTCTCCTCGGCGTGGGCGGCCTTGTCGGCGCCCAGCTGGGAGCGCGCCTCGTGGAGCACGTGGACACCGCCATGTTCCAGAAAATTTTCGCCATGGTCCTCATCGTCCTGGCCATCTACATGTTCTTCAAAAAATAGGAGCCGGCCATGCAAGGAAAGCCGCCCAGCGCAAGCCGCATAACAATGTCCCATTTCATTCTGCCGGAGGACGCCAACCCCCTGGGGCATGGCCACGGCGGTGTGATACTCAAACATATCGACACCGCGGCCGGCATGGTGGCCATGCGCCACATGCGCGGCGTGGCCGTCACAGCCTCCATCGACCGCGTGGACTTCATCCGCCCCGTGTTCGTGGGCGAGCTGGTGCACCTGAAGGCCAACCTCAACGGCGTGGGCAAGACCTCCATGGAGGTGGGCGTGCGCGTGGAGGCGGAGAACCTCTACACCGGGGAGATCCGCTACACCAACTCGGCCTACCTGACCTTTGTGGCGCTCACCAGTGACGGCAAGCCGTGCGACGTGCCGCCGCTCATCCCCGAGACCCCGGATGACGAGCGCCGCCAGCTCGAAGCCATGGAGCGCCGCCAGATGCGCCTGACCCTGCGCAGCAGGGAGTAACGCGTGGAGCGCCGAGCTCAGGCGCGAATGCCTGTGGCCTGATCGTCAGCCCTTTGCATCACGCAGAAAGCCCCCGGTCCTCACGAGGAGGAGCGGGGGCTTTTGATTCGAAAGGAATGCGCTGCGCCGATTCTGATGCGCGTCATGCAAGGAAAGACGCTTTCTCTGGCGCGCGATAGGAAAGAGCCACTTCCGACAGACTGTTCAAAAACCACGGTGGCAAGGCGCAAGAAAAGTTCAAGGCCGACGCGTATGTTGAACTACGCGAGGATTTAAACTTTTTGAAGCAACGCAGCCAGCGTGGGAGTTGGGGCAGCCTGTCAAAACCCGTTCTACGCCTTGCCGGTCAGCCACCGCCACGCCTCGCGCAGCCTGGCCACCAGGCCGAAACGGCGGCCCAGGGAGGTGTAAATGAGCCGGGAGATCTCCAGGTACTCATCCATGCCCGGCACCTGAACCTCGTGTACCGCTACCGGCAGAACCTCCACCCGTACGGCAGGCGGCGCGTAATCGTAACGGCATGCGGGTATGACTTCCTGAAAGCCTTCCATGGCTCTTCCTCCTTGCATCCTGTGCTGACCGCGTCCATGCGCGGCAGGTTTTTCCTGGACGGCTCGCCGTGAGCCGTTGTCGGAACATTAAGCAAGGACGGTGCCAACTGCGAGCGGCACTGATTTCCGGTGCGGTGCATGGAATTGCAAACGAATGCACCGATCCTCCGAGACGGTGCGTTGACACCCGACCGCAGCAGCCGCCAATACCCCTCGCGTTTCAGCGTTATACAGCAGCATGCGATTGTGATAGAGCGTATCCAGGGAGATCATTGACGAAATACAACCTCAATCGTGCGAGGTCTCATGGATATCTGGGCATTCATCGCCACCTGCGTCGCCCTCCTGCTGCTGGCGTGCCTGATCGTCCCCTGGGTGAACTGGTACCGGATCAACAAAATGACCCGGCAACTCCAGAGCTTGACCGAACGCCTGGAGCGCCTGGCCGGGCGGATCGAGCAGGGCGCGGATATTGCGTCGGCAACGCCCGAAGCAGAGGTGACTGCGGTCCATGAAATCTCAGGCCCTGCTGCTAAGACGCCGGAGCCCGAACCGGACGCCATGCCCGATGCCGAGGCAGAGCCATCATTCTTCGAGGAGGCGACCGAACCGACCGCGCCCAGTATCCCTGGCGAGCCCCGCGAAGCAGAGCCCCTGACAGACGCCGAACCGGAGACAGCAGAGCCGGTGACAGCAGAACCGGCACCCTCGGAATCCGCATCCCCCAGTGCCCCCATTACAAAGGACGCGCCGGAGCCGCCCAGCGAGCGCATCTCCCAACCTGCCGCATCCGTGGACGACGTGCTCGACAAGCTCATCGTTTCCAAGTCCACGCCCTCATCCCAGCCTGGATCGCCCGAACACAAACCGCCGCAGGCAACAGCGCCAAAGCCCGAGCGCAAGCGCAAGGACATCGAGCAGCAGTTCGGCTCCCGCCTGTTCGTCTGGCTCGGCGGCATTGCCCTGGCTCTGGCCGGTTTCTTCCTGGTCAAGTACTCCATCGAGCAGGGACTGCTCAGCCCCACGGTGCGCGTCGTGCTCGGCGGTGTCTTCGGCCTCTGCCTGCTCTATGCGGCGGACATGGTACGCGGCAAACCCAACCTCGCTGACGGCGTGCGCATCTCCCAGGCATTGTCCGGCGCGGGCATCGCCGTGCTGTACGTCAGCCTGTTCGCGGCAACCACGCTGTACGACCTGCTGCCGTCCTACGTGGGCCTGGTGGGCATGGCCGCTGTCACGGCCGGCGCTGTGCTGCTCTCGCTGCGCTTCGGCCTGCCAATCGCCCTGCTCGGCCTGGTGGGCGGCTTTGTCACGCCG
The DNA here is from genome assembly GCF_013085545.1 of Oceanidesulfovibrio marinus. Classification (NCBI taxonomy): domain Bacteria; kingdom Pseudomonadati; phylum Thermodesulfobacteriota; class Desulfovibrionia; order Desulfovibrionales; family Desulfovibrionaceae; genus Oceanidesulfovibrio; species Oceanidesulfovibrio marinus. The sequence goes on along the minus strand of NZ_CP039543.1, from coordinate 3,457,707 downwards.
CTGCTGATCGGCTCCAGGCATCCGCAGGCCTCGGTACTGTTCATCTACCTCTTTCTGGTGGTGCTCGGGATGATGGCCGTGGTCCGCCGGCAGCGCTGGTGGGTGCTCTCCATCCCCACGGTGATCGGCGCGCTCGTCTGGGTCCTTGCCTGGCTGGTGAGCGAATTCACGCCGAGCGACTCCATCTGGCTCGGCCTGTTTCTCATCGCCGTAAGCGCCACCGTAGTCATCTCCTCGCACCGCCAGTACCTGGAGGGGGATACGGACCACCCGAACTGGTTCCGCATCACCTCCATCCTCAACTACCTGACCATGGCCGGAGCCCTGGGGCTGATGAGCCTCGTGGCCGACCAGGCCGACTACGGCCTGATGGAGTGGGGGTTGTACGGGCTCATTGCCATCGGCGGCATTGTCCTGGCCTTCCTCAACCAGCGGCTCTACGGGCTGGTGCCATGGATCGCCATGGCCGTGAACGCGGCAATGCTCGCCAGCTGGGGTGCGGCCGACGGTGTGGCCTTTGCCCAGACCCTGGGCCTGTTCGGCGCGCTCTACGTGGCCAGCGGGTATATATTGCAGTCTCGCAGCGAACGGCCGCTCATCTGGACCGGCCTCGTGGTGGCGTCGAGCATCGGCTACTACCTGCTGGCCTACTTCGAGCTGCGTAACACCTGGCTGTTCACGGATATTCCGCTGTTCTGGGGCGGGCTTGCCCTGGTTCTCTTCTGCCTGGCGGTATACGCGTTGCGGAACATCATTGTGGAGGTGCCGCGGGAGCATCCGCAGAAGCCGCACCTGCTGGCGCTGTACGCGGCCACGTGCACGGCTTTCCTCTCCATTGCGCTGTCCATCGAGCTGCCGCGGGAGTTCCTTTCCGTGGCCTTCTCGGCCGAGCTCTGCGCCATTGCCTGGCTCTACACCAGGCTGGAGATCAAGGCGCTGCGGCCCATCGCTGGCATCCTCGCCGGCGTGTTCGGCTTTTTGCTGCTGCCGCAGATTTTGCTGCTGGTGCAGCTCAGCGCGTACAGCCTGGTGGAGGTCAAGCTGGCCCTGCAGGAGGGTATTCCCATCGTGGACTGGCCGGCCTTCCAGCTCGGCGTGCCGGCCGTGTTCTTTGTGCTGTCCGCGTACCTGCTCCGCCGGCGCAAGGACGGCGTCCTGGTGCGCATCTTCGAGCTCTCCGCCATCGCGCTCATCGGGGTGATGGGCTACTACCTCACCCGCCACGTCTTCCACGTGGCCTCGGACGTGCTCTTTGTCAAAGCCGGATTCTTCGAGCGCGGCGTCATCACCAACATCCTCTTTGCCTACGGCATCGCCTGCCTGTGGATTGCAGAGCGGTACACGCGCCCGGCCGTCACCGTGGGCGGCATCGTGCTCTGCTGCGTGGCCGTGTTCCGGATCTGCTACTTCGACTGCATCACCTACAACCCGCTGTGGGCGTCGCAGAACGTGGGCGCCTACCCCATCGTTAACGCCCTGTTGCTGACGTACGGCCTGCCCATCCTCTGGACTTGGCGGGCCATGCAGTACGTACCGCGTGGCCGGTGGGACACGGCCCTCTACGGCTTCATGCTGCTGCTGGCGTTTCTGCTGATCTCCCTGGAGGTGCGGCAGGCGTACCAGGGCGAGCTCCTGAACGGCGGGCCAACCGGCAACGCCGAGGTCTACGCGTACTCCGTGGCCTGGCTGGTCTTCGGCATAGGGCTCCTGCTCTTCGGCGCGCTGCGCAAGGCGCGGGTGCTGCGTTTCGCTTCGCTGGTGGTGATGATCCTGGCCGTTGCCAAGGTCTTCCTCTACGACGCCTCGGAGCTGGAAGGGCTGTTCCGGGTGTTCTCGTTCTTCGGCCTGGGCCTCAGCCTGCTGGGCCTGAGCTGGTTCTACTCGAAGTACGTGTTTGGTGAGCGGGACTTGCTGGAGGGGCTGCGAAAAAAGGGCGATGAATAAAAAGAAAAGGCCTGCTCGAAATGAGCAGGCCTTCTCGGAAATTTGGTGCCGAAGGGGAGAGTCGAACTCCCACGCGGAAACCCGCACTAGACCCTGAACCTAGCGTGTCTACCAATTCCACCACTTCGGCAGCAGCGAAGGAGTGGTATCTAACGAGTCCGCTCAAAAATTGCAACCCCTTTTTTGAGGATTGCGTATTTTTCTCTCTTGAATGGTTCCGCGTATTGCGTTAACTTGCTTCGCTCGCCTACTCCCGCCAGGTTCCTATCTATGGAAATTGCTCGTCTCAAGCAGGAAATAACCCTCGACCTCACCAGAGGCACCGCTGCAACCATCGGCAATTTCGATGGCGTGCACAAGGGGCATGCCCGGCTCATCGAGCGCGTGCTGGCCAAAGCCCGCGCCCAGAACCTGGCCAGCGCGGTCATCACCTTCTGCCCTCATCCGCTGCAGGTGCTCATCGGCCCACACACCCCGCCGTTCATCACCATCCGCGAACAGAAGCTCGACCTCATCGAAGCCCTGGGCGTGGACCTGACCATGATGCTGGACTTCAACCGCGAGATGGCGGCCCTGTCCCCGCGCGAGTTCGTCCAGAAGTACCTCGTGGACTGGCTCAACGTGAAGGAGCTGGTGGTGGGCTACGACTACACCTTCGGCAAGGGGCGCCAGGGCAACTTTGCCATGCTCTCGGAGCTGGGCCGGGAGTTCGGCTTCAATGTCGAGCGCCTCGACCCCGTGATCATCAACGGCGCCATCGTGTCGTCAACGCGCATTCGCGACCTTATCAAAGCCGGCGACGTATTTGCCGTCCGGCCCTTGCTCGGCCGCTTCTATGTGGTGCGCGGCAACGTGGTCAGCGGCGAAAGCCGCGGCCGCCTGCTGGGCTTTCCCACGGCCAACCTCCAGCTGGAGAACGAAGTCACGCCCAAGAACGGCGTCTACGCCGTCTGGGCCCAGCTTGGAGACCGCATGCTGCCTGGCGTTGCAAATATCGGCTACAAACCGACCTTCGAGGGACGGCAGTTTTCCTTCGAGGTCCATATCCTCGATTTCGGGGAGGACATTTACGGCCAAGAGTTACGCGTCCATTTCGTGCAGTTCATCCGCCCGGAGCAGAAGTTCTCCGGCCCAGACGAGCTTATAGCGCGCATAAAGGAGGACGCAGCCTTGGCACGGCGCATTCTCGAATCGCCGGAAGCACAGTTGTGAAGGATAGGCTATTACGATGTTACCTGCCCAATTGAGGAGCCCCTGGCGCACCATTCTCCATTCCTACAAGAATGTTGACTACGTGCGATGGCTCACGCTGGGCATTCTGGTCGGCGTGTTTTCCGGCGTAGCCGCTGTTCTCTTCTTCATCAGCATCGAGTTCATCAAAACCTTCCTGCTGCACCACCTGGCCGGCATCGAGATGCCGGCGCTCGTCAACGAAGAAGTCTTCCATCTGCCAGCCGGCTCGTTCCGGCCCTGGCTCGTGCCCATCTTCACCACGGCCACCGGCCTCATCACCGGCCTGCTCGTCAGCAAGTTCATTCCCGAAACCGTGGACTCCGGCACCGACGGCACGGACGCGATGATCAAGTCCTTCCATCGCAACGAAGGCTATCTGCGTCCCATCGTGCCCATCATCAAGGGCGCCACGGCCGTGCTGACCATCGCCTCGGGCGGCTCGGCCGGCCGCGAGGGACCGATCTCCCAGATCGGCGCCGGCATCGGCTCGTTCCTCGCCAACAAGCTGAAGCTCTCGGTCAAGGAGCGGCGCATCCTGCTGCTGGCCGGCGCGGCCGGCGGCCTGGGCGCCATCTTCCGCGCGCCTCTGGGCGGCGCCATCACGGCCGTGGAGGTCATCTACATGGAGGACTTCGAGTCCGAGGCCATCCTGCCCTCGGTCCTTTCCTCTGTGGTGGCCTACACCATCTTCAGCTTCACCTTCGGCAACAAGCCCATCTTCGACATCCCGACATTCCACTTCAGAGACGGCCGCGAACTCATATTCTACGCTATCCTCGCCCTGTTCTGCACGGCCACGGGCTGGTTCTACATCAAGACCTTCCGCTTCCTGAAGTTCTCCATCTTCGGCAAGATCCGCGAGAAGGCCGGCATCACCGCAGCCATGACCATGGGTGGTCTGTGCATGGGCATGCTGGGCATGGCCGTGCCCCAGGTGCTCACCGGCGGCTACGGCTGGCTGCAGGAGGCCATCCTCGGCAACCTGCCCATCGCCATCATGCTGCTGGTCATTCTTACCAAGACCGTGGCCACATCCTTCACTCTGGGCTCCGGCATGAGCGGCGGCATGTTCGCCCCGGCCCTGTTCGTGGGCGGCGTCAGCGGCGGCGTTATCGGCAAGCTCGCGCACACCTACTTCCCGGACATCGCCACCCAGCCAGGCGGCTACGTGCTGGTGGGCATGGCCGCATTCTTCGCCTGCGTGGCGCACGCCCCCGTGGGTCCGCTGCTCATGGTCTGCGAGATCACCCAGGGCTACGGCCTGCTCGCGCCGCTCATGCTCGCCTCGGCGCTGTGCCTGGTCATGGGTCGCAAGCTCTTCCTCTACGACAACCAGGTGGACAACAAGTTCGAGTCGCCGGCGCACATCAAGGACGCCACCATCAACATCCTGGAGCAGCTCCAGGTGCGCGACTTCTTCCGCCCAGGCCGCGTGACCACCCTGGAAGAGGGCACCACGCTCAAGGCCCTGGTGGACATCATCGCCGGCACCAACGAGTTCTGCTTCCCGGTGAAAAACGAGGCCGGCGAGCTTACCGGCATCCTCACCATCCAGGACGTGCGCGAGGTCCTGTTCGAGGACTCGCTCTACGACGTCATCCTGGTCAAGGAGCTGGCGAGAAAGCCTATCGTCCTGTATCCTCATGACGACCTCTATCAGGCCCTGCTCTCGTTTGTGGATACGGACCTGGGCCAGCTGCCCGTGGTGGATCACCAGAAAGGCCACAAGGTCCTCGGCATGATCAACCGTGAGGACGTCTTCAAGGCTTACTCCCACACCATCAAGACACTCGAAGAAGAGTAGGTCTCCACCCCCGGGGCCTCGCTCTTCCGCAGGAGGCCCAGGATGCAGACCGGTTCAACCCCGTACAGAAAGGCCATCCGCAACGCCACGCTGGTGCTGGTCGCACTGGGCGTGGTGCTCTCCCTGTTCGTCTCGGGTATTTTTCAGGCAGGGGATTTTGCCAGCGCGTACTTCGCAGCCGGCGACTTCGCCTATGGCGTCTTTACCGCCGGCCACTTTGCTCTGGGAATCTACGCCATCGGCACCTTTGCCGTGGGCGTATTTTCGGTGGGAATCTTCTCCGTGGGCGTGTTCTCCACGGGCATCTTCTCGGTGGGTGTGTGGACCATGGGCTTCTTCCTGTACGGCCGCTACAAGAAGATGGGAGCCTTTCCGCCGCAACGCTGAGGATCAGACGGGGATCGCCTGACGCGACGAATAAGGAACGAGCGTCAGCTCACGCAGAGCGCACACGACACAGGCCATCCTGAGCGATACCAGGAAATCGCGATGCGCCGGGTACAACACATCGCCGGCCCATTACCGCCCCGATTTCTGAACCGGCAGCCTGAGCTCCCCCGGTGCTACTTCGCGCCGTGCACCCGCTCCGTGACCTTGGCCAGGGCCGCAATGGGGTCCGGGTGCTGAAAGATGTTGCGGCCCACGCACACGCCCGACGCGCCGGCCTCCAAGGCCTGCGAGATATCGTCCAGAACAATGTCCAGGCTCGCCTTGCGCGGTCCGCCCGTGACCAGCACCGGCACCGGGCAGGAGCGCGCCGCGCGGCCGAAGCTCTCGGACTCGCCGGAAAAGGGCACCGCCACCAGGTCCGCGCCCAGCTCGCCGCCCAGGCGGATGGAGTGGCCGATGAGCGCGGGGTCCAGCTCGTTCACTATCTGCCCGCCGCGGGCGTAGATCACGGCCATCACCGGCAGGCCCAGCTGATGCGCCTCGTCCGTCACCACACCGAGGTCGCCCAGCATGCGGTCTTCCAGATCGTTGCCCAGGTTCACGTGCACGCACACCGCGTCCGCCCCGGCGCGCAACGCCTCCGGCACGGAGCAAACCAGGCTCTTGTTGTACGTGGGCAGCCCATGCTTGGTGCCGCCGGAAAGCTGTATGACCAGGCCGACCCGCTGATCCACGTTGCCGCCCCAGGAGCGGGCCAGGCCTTTGTTCAGCACCACGCCCTGCGCCCGGCTGGAGCCGACCGCCCCCAGCATTTCCTGTATTTTCTCGATCCCGGGGATCATGCCGTCCGATGCACCGTGGTCCAGGCTCAGAATCACGCTCTTCCCGGATTCCGGGTCGAAGAGTCTGGCCCGCCGCCGTGTGGTTCCGATCATAGTCAGCTTTTTCCCGTAGAAGTGTTGGTTGTGTGAGTGAATGCGCCGCGGTGTCTGATTACTTTTCCGTCCAGAGCACGCGCCGGCCGTCGCCCTTGACCGCCAGCCAGCCAAGCGCCAACCCTCTGTAATACAGCGGCAGGGGTTTTGTCCGCGCCGGCGCATCCAGAAAATGGCCGCGGCCGGCCAGAAGATCTTCCAGCGGCTCTGTCTCCGTCACATTGAGGGCCTCCGCCCCTGGCGACGGCGACATGAGCGCACGGCAGCGAGATTGCACCCGAAAACCGCCGGCGGTCAAGCGGCCCAGGGCCATGCCCTGCCAACGCGTGCCCGGCCGCAGCATGGCCAGCACGGCGCGCGGCAAAAAGCGGACCTGGCCCTTGAAAGCCACCAGCTCCCCGGCCGGCAGGTGCTCGGCTCCGGGAACTTCGTCCACGTCCACGACTACGCCGCCCTTGCGCTCAAGGGCCTCCAGGGACGCGTTCACCGCGTCATCATCGTGCTCCGGAGCAGCCGCCGACCCGTTGCCCGGCTTGACCATCCGCGCCACAAAGTGGCCCTGCGCGGCCGAGAGCTCCCCGGCCACGCGCAGCACACCCGGCGTCTCGTCCAGCTCTGGCTCGTCAAAGGCGTATCCCGGCGGCGGCGCGATGGGATCGATGCGCATGCCGTACGTCTCCACGGCATGCAGCACCTGGGCCTCGTTCTCCTCCACGTTGGTGGTGCAGGTGGAGTAGACGAGCCGGCCACCCGGCGCGAGCACCCGGATCGCCTCCTTCAGCAGCTTGCGCTGCAAGGTCTTGAGCGGCTCCACCTTGTCGCCCTGCCACAGCTCGCGCACGCGGGGATGCTTCTCCGCCGTGCCCCAGCCGCTGCACGGCGGGTCCAGCAGTATGGCGTTCAGGCTGCCGTCCGGTATGGGCAGCTTCTCACCCGGCGAATCGAGGCTGGCCACGTTGGCCATGGAGAGGCGCAGGATATTTTGCCGCAGGGTGGCCAGGCGCTGGGGATTGGGCTCGTTGGCCATGACCACGCCGTCCGGTCCGGCGAGCTGCGCCAGAAAGGTGGACTTGCCGCCCGGGCTGGCGCACATGTCCAGCACGGTCTCGCCCGGCCGGGGGTCCAGAGCCAGCGGCGCAATGAACGATGCCGCGTCCTGGATGTAGAGCCGGCCGAACCGCGCTGCCAGGCTGGAGCCCAGGGCCGCCTCCCCGCCGGAAGCGCGCATCAGCAACGGGTGCGCCGGCAGCGGTTCCAACGTATACCCTTCGGCGGCCAGCAGCTCCAGCAGCATGGGCCGCTCCCATTCCTGACAGATGAGCCGGAAGCTCCGACCCTGATCTTCCAACATACGGAAATTCTTCCTTAAATTTTGTAAAGCTTCTGCCTGTTCAAGGCTTTGCGACTTTACCCGTTTGTTGTTATGGGATACACCTTCCCAGCGAGAACTCATCCATGCCGGACCAAGCGTACTCCCGGTCTCTCGACTTGGGAACCGCGCCTTTTTTTGAACACTCTCCCTGGCGCGCCAAATTCAAGGAGAACATATGCAATCGCATCGGACCTTCAGGGTCGCACTATTCGTATGCAGCTTCCTCATGCTGCTCAGCAGCCCGGCCTGGGCAAAGCAGGACACCTTCGCCGTGCTGCCGTTCGCGGTAAACGGCCCTTCCGAATACGCGTACCTGAGCGAAGGCATTCAGGACATGCTGACCACCCGCCTGCACTGGCAGGACAAGTTTGTCTCCGTGGACCGATCCAAGCTGGCGAACCTGCCCAGCCTCAAGGGTCTGGCCGAGGACAAGGCCGCACAGCTCAAGTCGCAGCTCGGCGTGGACTACCTCTTCTGGGGCAGCGCCACCATCATGGGCGACAGCATGAGCATCGACCTCAAGTCCATGGGACCCGAAGGGGCCATACAGACGCGCAGTGCTTCTGTAAAGAACGACCAGCTCATGCAGACGCTTGAGAACTTCTCCAAGCAGATCAACTCCGCCCTCTTCCAGACGGGCGGCCAGAACGTGGCGCAGGCGCCCCAGGGCGGCGGCCAGCAGCAGAACCAGGTCAACGCCATGAACCCCGGCCTGGTGCACAACGAGATCAACCAGAACACGCAGTTCTACCTGAACCCGCAGTTCCGCTACGCCGGCGACTCCTCCGGTTCGGGCCGCATCCGCTCCAGCACCCTGCCCTACTCCGCCAACAGCATGGTCATTGCGGATGGCGACGGCGACGGCCAGCAGGAGATCTTCATCATCAACGACGACGAGGTGCACGCCCTGCGCTTCGACGTCGAGAACAAGCTCCAGCCCCTGGCCTCCTACAAGCGCTCGCCCTCATTCCGCAACATCCACATCAACGCCTATGATGTGGACGGCGACGGCCAGCAGGAGATCATCGTGGCGGCCGTCCGCGTGAGCACCAAGGGCAAGGACAACACCTACGAGGTGTACGACGCCTCCTCCTACATCCTCAAGTACAGGGACAACAAGTTCACCGTACTGTTCGACAAGATCCCGTTCTTCATCAACGTGGTGACGAGGCCGCCCAGCTACGAGCCCGTGCTCATCGGCCAGAAGGAAGGCTCCCGCGAGCTCTTCGACACCGGCGTGTACGAAATGATCGAGGCCGGCGGCTCCTTCCAGCTTGGACCGCGGCTCCTTCTGCCCAAGGAAGCCAACGTCTTCAACTTCGTCTACCTGCCGCAGGAAGAGCGCTACAAGATCGTGGTCGTGGACAAGGATGACAAGCTGCGCGTGTACACCAACACCGGCGAGCAGCAGTCCCGTTCCGACAAGGTCTACTCCGGTTCCGGCATCGGCCTGACCGACCAGTTCGAGCCCATCGGCATCGAGGACGACCTGCTCCTGCGCGACCACTACTATGTCCCGCTGCGGATGATTCCCTTCAACCTGGATGGCGACGACCGCTCCGAGCTGCTCGTGAACCATCCCGTGTCGGTTGCCTCCATGTTCTTCGAGCGCTACCGCCACTTCCCCGAAGGCGAGATCCACGCCCTGTACTGGGACGGCGTGGGCATGAACCTGGTCTGGAAGACCCGCCGGATCAAGGGCTCCGTGGCCGACCTGGGCCTGAGCGACGTCAACAACGACGGCATCATCGACCTCGCCGTGCTGGTGAACAAGCACCCGGGCACCCTGGGTATGAACAAACGCCGCTCCCTGCTGCTCTTCTATCCCCTGGATACAAGCTCGCAGAACGGCTTGATAGACCAAGGATTCCGTACGGATTCCGAGTAGCTCGCAACAAGGCCGCTCTGGGGAACCGGGGCGGCCTTTCTCTCTGCACTCTTCCGGGCCGAGCCCGCGCTTGTTTCGGCACTCATGCTCCTTCTCTACCTCGCACAGACTATAAACTCGGGCCTGGCACTCGGCGCCGTGTACGGCCTCATGGCCCTGGGCTTCTCCCTGGTCTACAACTCGTCGCGCCTCATCAACTTCGCCCAGGGCGAGCTGCTGCTCCTTTCCGGTCTCGGTCTGTACAGCATGACCCAGGCCTTCTCCCTGAACCCGTTGCTGGCCATTGCCGCGGCCGGGCTCTGGGGGCTGATGCTGGGCGTGGTGCTCTACGCCACCACCCTCGGCTTCTCCCTGCGCAAGCATCCGCTCAAGCAGCTCATGCTCACCGTGGCCGCCAGCCTTACCTGGCAGGGCGCCGCCATCCTCGTGTGGGGCAAGAAACCCCTGATGCTGCCGCAGCTTTTGCCGCTCTCCTCGGTGCGGCTCGGCCCGCTCTTCTTCTCGCAGGACACCCTCACGGCGCTTATCCTGGCCATGGGCAGCGGAGCGCTGCTCTCGCTTTTCCTGCGCTACACCCGCTGGGGCCGCGCCATCCGCGCCGTGTCCATGAACCCGCTGGCCGCGACGCTGCAGGGCGTGAACCCCAAGAAGGCCTACGCCATGACCTTTGCCCTGGCCGGTCTGCTGGCCGCCCTGGCCGGCATGGCCGTAGGACCGCAGACCATGCTGCGCTACGACATGGGCCTGGGCATCGGGCTCAAGGGATTCGTGGCAGCCACCCTGGGCGGCTACTCGTCGTTGGGAAGAGTCTTCCTGGGCGGCATCGGCCTCGGCTTGCTGGAGGCGCTTTTGATCCTCACCCTTGGCGCAGAGATCAAGGAGGCCGTGACCTACTCCATCCTCATCGTCATTCTGATCCTCATGCCGCACAAAGAACGGGAGGCTGTCCGTGCCTGAGCTCGACATGACGCAGACGGCGCGCCTGCCCAACCCGGACGCCCTTTCCAGAGAGGCGGCCCCGGCCGCCGCATTCTTCGTCCCCCTGGCGGTGCTGGGCCTGCTGCTGCCGTCCTACTCCCTGCTGGCCGTGAACCAGCACCTCCTGCTGGCGGTCAATGTGCTGGCGCTCAACTTCTGCCTGGGCTTGGGCGGCCAGGCGTCCCTGGCGCAGGGCGCATTCTGCGGCATGGGTGCCTACCTCTCCACCCTCACCGTAAGCGCCTGGCCCGAGGGCGCAGCGATCCTTCTGCCCATCATCGTAGCCGTGGTCTTCGTGACCGGCGCGCTCATCTCCTACCCTATGGAGGCCTTGGGCGAGGGCTTTCTGGCCATGGCCACCCTCGGCATCAGCCTGATCTTCACCAATGTGGTGCACAGCCTGCCGGAGCTTACCGGCGGCGGCGAGGGCATGGTGCTCCACGAGCCCATCGCGCTGCCCATTATCGGCGCGCTGCAGGGAGACCGGTTGCACTACTTCCTGCTGCTGGCCCTGCTGGCTGTAGGCGTCTATCTCTATGTTTGCATGCGCGGCAGCCGACTGGGCCGCGCTTTGATGGCCTGCCGCGAGGATTCTCTGGCCGCCGCGGCCTGCGGCGTGAGCCGTCCGCGCGTTCGGGCCATGGCCTTCGGGCTGGGCGCCGCGCTCTCGGCCGTGGCCGGTGCGCTGTACGCCCACTATGCCGGCTTCATCAGCCCCAACCAGTTCGACCTGCACCTCTCGCTCAAGGCGCTGCTCTTCCTGGTCATCGGCGGCCCGGGCAGGCTGTACCCGCCGCTCCTCGCCGTGCTTCTGCTGGAGACGGCCCTGTCCGAGGCGCAGATTCTGGGTGAGGCGCGGACCCTGGCCCACGGCCTGCTACTGGCCGCCGCCCTGCTTTTCGATCCGGAACGCCGCCTGCCCGGACTGGAGTCCCTTGTTCCCCGGACCCTGCGGCGCAGGATCTCCTGACAACCCGACACTTTCCCTTCGCTTGCCAGTGTGTTACGTAGCCGCCACGGAGGTACGATCAATGCTGTTCAAGAAAATACTCATCACCTGCATGCTATGCCTGCTCACCGCGGGCACCGTAGATTCTGCGGATATTCAACCTATCAAGATCGGTGGCCTTTTTGCAGAATCCGGCAAGGTCGCCTTTGTCGGCACAGCCAGCCGGCTCGTCGCCGAGATGACGCTCAAGGAAATCAACGACAACGGCGGCATCCTCGGCCGGCCCGTCAAGATGGTGGTCTACGACACCGAGTCCGATCCCAACGTGGCGCTGCGCATGGCGCGCGAGCTGGTGGAAAAAGACGACGTGCTCGCCATTATCGGCCCTACCTCCACCGGGTCCGGCATGGCCATCAAGAAATATACGGAAGAGCAGGGCATCCCCACCATCATGACCGTGGGCGGCGACCCGGTTATCGCCGGCGGCAAGTTCGGCCCGTACACGTGGACCTTCAAGGTGCCGCAGCGTTCCTCCGTAGCGGTCCGCAAGATCTACCAGTACCTCCAGTCCAAGGGCGTCAGCTCCGTCGCGTTGCTGACCGCCACTGACGGCTTCGGCCAGGACGGCCTGCGCCATCTCAAGTCCCTGGCCGGCGAGTACGGCATGACCGTGACGGCCGAAGAGACCATGGACCCGCAGGCCATGGACTTTTCCGCCCAGGCCTTCAAGCTTTCCATGGCCCAGCCCCAGGCCGTGATCATCTGGACCATCGGCCCGGCAGGCGCCGTGGCCACCAAGAACTTCTCCAACCTGCCCGGCGAGAAACCGCTGCTGGTGCAGTGCCACGGCCAGCCCGGTCCCAAGTTCCTGGAGCTTGCCGGCCAGGCCGCCGAAGGCGTGGTCATGCCCGGCACCAAGATCATGGCACCCGGCTACCTTGCTGACGACGATCCGCAGAAGCCCGTCATCCTGAAGTTTATCGACGACTACACCGCCCAGGGCTACGACAAGGAGTTCCCGCTGAACACGCACTCCGGCTACGCCTTTGACGCCATCACGCTGCTCAAGGCTGGCCTGGAGAAGGCTGGCACGCCTGAGCGCGCGGCCCTGCGCGATTCGCTGGAGCAGCTCCAGGGCGTTGTGGGCGTCTCCGGCGTCTTCTCCCTGACCCCCGAAGACCACAACGGTCTGGGCACCGATTCCATGATGGTGCTTGAAGTAAAGGACGGCGCCTACCGCCCCGCCGAGTAGGCAACGCGAAACAATATGGTACCGAGCCCCGGTCCCAGTCGCTGGGGCCGGGGTTTTTCTATGGATGCACCCGAGGAAAGACAGCCGCACAAGCCGCTGCTGGAAGTAAGCGCCGACGAGGCCGGCCAGAAGCTCTTCCAGTTTCTGATCCGCCGCACCGATCTGCCCGGCGGCGCCGTGATGAAGCTCGTCCGCACGGGCCAGGTGCGCGTGGACGGCAAGCGGTCCAAGCCCTACGACCGTCTGGCCCAGGGCAGCATGGTGCGCATTCCGCCCAGGTTGGCGGAAGAGCTCCAGAACGCCAGCGCTCAGGCCCCAGATACCGCTGATACCGCTGCTGCCCCCGATAGCGTTGGCGCGTCGCATTCTCCGCCCCTCGTCATCATTGCCAAGGGCGAAGACGGTATTCTCGCCATAGACAAGCCTGCCGGTCTGCCCACCCACGGCGGCACCGGCCACACGGACAGCATCGCCTCCCGACTATCCGCCATGCTGCCAGAGGCGTCCTTTGCTCCCACGCCGGCGCACAGGCTGGACAAGGACACCTCGGGCGTCCTGCTGGCCGCAACCTCGTATACCGCGCTCACGGCCCTGCAGCAGGCCTTTCAGACGCGAACCGTGGAGAAGCGCTATCTGGCGTGGGTGTCCGGGAAGTTCCCGTCCGGCGGGCCGTACAGCCTGGAGGACTCCCTGGCCAAGTCCGGCCGCCCGGGATCGCAGAAGATGCACACCGACGCTTCGGACGGCAAACGCGCCGTCAGCCACGTACGGCTTGTCCGCAGTACGAAAAACGCCAGCCTGGTGGAGGTCCGCCTGCTCACGGGCAGGACCCATCAAATCCGCTTGCAGCTCGCCTCGCGCGGCTTTCCGCTGATCGGGGATGTGAAGTACGGCGGACCCGGCGGCAGCCCTCTGCTGCTCCACGCCTGGCGCATCGCCTTTCCTGCTGACGTCCTGCCCGGCCACGGTGCGCAGGAGTACGTCTCCCTGCCGTGCTGGCCGGAGCCCTACGCCGTCATGTCCCGACCCGACGAATGGCCGCGGACGCCTACGGCTCCATGGAGCTTCTGAGGTCATCGCCCTGCCGCCGGCCGGCCGGAACGCACCTGCTGTACATCAGAGAACCGAAGATGTCCTGGCGCGAACGTAGGTAGGACAGGCTGGCGCGCAGAGCCGCCTCACCGCGGGGCTCCAGCGTGCAGCCCGGCATGATGCCGAGCCGCCGGAGGCAGCCGGTGAGCTGATGCCAGGGGATGTTGCCCGTGCCCACCCCGAGGTGGAGATCGCCCGTGCCGTCGTTGTCATGGAGATGGAGGTGGCGGATGTACGGGGCGAGCACCTTGAGCCAGCGGTCCATGTCCCGGCGGCCGCTGCCCCGCGAAAAGCTGTTCCAGTGTCCGGCGTCGAAGCAGATGCCCACCTTCTTGCTGTGCAGGATGGTCACGAGGTCGCGCAAGGGCTCCGGGTCCAGCTCGTATGTGTTCTCGATGTGCAGGGGTGGATGGTTGTGCCACTGCCGCAAGAGCTCAAGCCAGGTCTCCTTGGATCGCCCCAGGTACTCCTCGTACTCGTCTTCCTTGTGCTGCCCCGGGTCGAACCCGGAGTGGGCGATGAGGTGCGAGGGCGAGAGCAGTGAGGCGAACTCGATGGCGCGCTCCAGGCTCTGCCTGGTTCCAAGAAGGATATTGTTGTCGAGGCTGGCGGGATGGAGATCAAGGAAGGGAAGATGGACCGCGCATTCAAGCCCGTTGTCCTCCAGCCGCGCGGCGAGGCCGCGGCACCAGGCCAGCCCCAAGCGCTGGCCCGTGTGCGCATCAATGCCTATCTCGGGCATCAGCGTGGGCGGCGCCACCGTGGAGTCGCCATCGATATCGTCGCTGCAATCCGGTGCAGACGAGTCGCGGGAGGCGAGCATCGGCTCGGACATGACCTTGTCGAACAAAATCCTGGCTTCGAGAAATCCTTCGAGCCAGTTCGGATCGACGGCCATCCGCCTGAGGGGCAATGCGAGGAAGCAATACATACCCGGCAATATACAGCAAGAGCCGGCCGGGCGAAACGTCTATGAGGAGAGAATGTCCGGGAGGTGGTAGACCTTGCTGAAGACAAGCTCGCCGGCTTTGTTGGTTACCTTGACCAACAGCCCGTATGTCTTGTCTTTTTCCAACCCATCCGGCGTCTTGAACGTCACATTGATGGTCTTGAAGCGCTGGATGGTGAAGTCGAGCGCCTCCTTGGGCGCATCGATGGGACGGATCGCGCCCTCCTGGTCCACGAGCGCCAGGGAGACCATGCCGGAAAGGACGCCGCGGTCTTTCTCGTTCCGGATCAGGAAATGGATAGCGTAGCCGTCGCCGGTCTCCTTCAGGTTCAGCTCGTTGATGGCGGTCTCGCCCTTATCCAGGCCCTGCATGAGCTCGACCGGCGTGACGTGCTCGTATGGGGATACCGCCGCCGTGGGCGTTGCATTGGCTTCGGGCGTGGCGTTGGCCTCCGTCGCAACGGTCTCGGTGGGCGTGGCGTTGGCCTGCTCGGTTGCGCGCACAGCCGCAGTGGCGTTCACGCCGGTTGCGTTGTCCTCCGCCGTGGCGTTGTCAGGCAGCGTCTGGTGCTCCATGACCATACGCTCCATGTTGCGCAGCCTCTCCAGCTCCACATCCTGAGTCTGGATCTCCTCCTGCAGCGCCTGGTTGGTGGCGCTTACATCGAGGTACTTGTTCCAGTACTTCAGCCCGAGATAGATGCCCCCGGCCGAAACAAGGATCAGGAAAATAAATGAATAGATCGCGAACCTGAACCAGATGGAGCTCATCCGGTAACGACGTACGTGATCGTCATCCCGCATCAGGATGACGCTGTATTTCTTCCCACCCATTCTACAGGACTCTCCAGTCCTCGCTGAGAATGCGCCAGCCCTTCTTGGTAGGGGCGACGACCAAAGTCTTCAATCCCAGGTCGGAATAATTTCCCGCAGCTTCGTACTTCTGCCTGAACCTGATCTGAACCCCCCGCGGATCCAGAGACACGTTCATATCCTTGATGGAAATGCGCTGCGGAGGCTGGTCACGCCAGACGACCTGCTTGTGCTCGCGGATCGCTTCGATGCCGCGGCGTCCCCCCTGATTGGCGTTCTTGTCGTAATACTGCGCGTAGGCATCGAGATCGCCGCGCTCCCACGAGGAGCGCCAGGCATCCACAAACCCGTTCATTTCCGTTGTCACCCGCTGCAGGTACTCTTTCTCCAGCTTTTGGGCCAAGGCGGCGTCCCCTTCAAGGAACTCCTTGCCCACAATGCGTAGCGCGCCATCGGCCTCCTTTTGCCAATACAGCCGTTTGACGCCCGCGCTCGTCAGATTCGGGGACCGGTAGTACTGTGAAAACACCGTCACCCAGTAATCGGGTCCGGGCAGGACGATCACGTCGTTGGCGGCGACCTGAATCCAGTCCAGATGGTGAAACAGGGACTCCTTGTGCTGGCGGAACGCCGCGAAGGTGGTTCCCTGCGCCTTGGTGAACTTCTCCGAATCGTAGAAATCAAAAAACTTGTCGGACTGCGCCTGCCAGGCCAGAGCCCACTGCTTGACCAGGACCTCCAGGTTCTCCGGAGCCGGGGCATTTGAATCACCGGGATTCCATTCCAGATCCTCGGCAATGATGACGGGCAGACCGATGTCGAGGTCGTTTTCCAGCCTGGACATGTCCGGGTTGTACAAAGCAACGCACCCCTTGGTCTCGCGCGGGGTCACGGCATGGCCGCGGCCATGAATCCAGATGCCGGAGCCAGTCTTGCCCTTGAGCCTGTCCACGGGGTTGGGAAAATTGAGCGTGTAGGCGAGCTTGCCATACAGATCAGGGTCCAGACCGCTGTCCAGCCGGCGCTCGGTAAAGTAGACGCCCTCTGGAGTGCGCAAGTCACCCTCGATGAACTTGTCGCCGGTCATCTCGCCCGTGGTACAGACAAAGCTCTGCTTGACGGCGAGCGGACTTCTCTGCTGGAAAAGATACAGTTGCTGATTTTTTTTGCTGACGCCAATGAGAAGCGGCGGGCCAGCGGAATGACCGCTGATGTGGGCATCCCATCCCACTTTGGCCGCCTGAACGCCCGAATCGCCTGCAGCAGCAATTCCGGGGGCGGACAGGATCATCAAAAGAGCCAGAAGAACTGCGAAAACGCGCACAGTCTCCTCCTTACGGCGATTCCGCTACGTTGCTCGGCAGCGGACGGCCCAACCCCGGAAGCCGAAGTCCGGGCCTGGTCCTTTTCATAGTGTTACTCAATCGCAGGCTCCCCATTCCAGCACGAACCGTGCCAAAGGCTCTGTTCGACTGACATCAAATCCGAGCGCTGTCCCCCCGGTCAGCTGTTTCGGTTCTGCTTACCTCTCGGAAAATTTGCTATTTTCTTAACACCACAAAAATTCGTGCTCCTGCGCCCGCACTGGAGCTTCCGGCTCATTCCTGGTTATACTAAATTCAATTATATCAGATTAATACTTCCAGGGTCAAGAGTTCTCGGCACTTTCTCTACATTTTCTGTAAAAAATACGGATGTTACATCCAGGGCGTTGTGTAGACTCTCACGTATCCCACACCCCGAATATTGTCCATAGAGTAGATTAGCCGCGGCCTGCGGCCTTCAGCAGCGAGGATCGGGTGAACAAGCTGACCAAATGATACCCGGCCTGGGCAATGGCCTCGGCGCCGCCTTCTTGACGGTCCAGCACGCTGACAATGCCTGCAACCCGGAGCCCGGCCGCGGCGACGCGTTCGCACGCTGTAAGCAGGGTTCCGCCCGTGGTCACCACGTCCTCCAGCATCACCACCGGCGCGCCAGTCGGGAAGTTGGCAAGCCCCTCCAGATATTGATCCGTGCCATGGCCCTTGGGTTTCTTGCGCACGATGAAGGCGGGCAGCGGACGGGCGTTCACCCGGCCGGCCAGCACCTCGGCATGAGACAGCACGCTCACGGCGGAAACCAGCGGATCGGCGCCCAACGTCATGCCGCCGACGCCGTGGATCGACTCGCCCATGGCCAGCACCTCGGCCAGCAGCAGCTTGCCGAGCAGATAGCCGCCCTCGGGATGCAGGGCGGTCTGCTTGCAGTCGAAGTAGTAGTCGCTCTTGCGGCCGGAGGTGAGCGTGAAGTCGCCCTCGCGATACGATTTCTCGATCAGCAGTGCGGCCAGGCGCTCGCGTCTGGACTCTTTGGAGTCGATGTTCACGAAGGCTCCTTCGTCAGTAATTTGTTGCGGGCAGCGGCTCGATCAGGAGCGACCGAAGACGCGTTTGAAGATCAAATCCTCATGGCGGAGGAAATAGCCGGGATCAAAGGCGGCGTCCAGGGCCTCAGGCGTCAGCTTGCCGCAGATCTCCTCGTCGCCGCGCACGAACGTCTCGAAGGAGCGGCCCTCCTCCCAGGCGCGCATGGCCTGGCGCTGCACCAGCACGTACGCTTCCTGGCGGTCCATGCCCGCCTCCACCAGCGCCAGCAGCACGCGCTGGGAGTACACCAGCCCGTAAGAGCGCTCCATGTTGCGCAGCATGTTCTCCGGCTTGATCACCAGCCGGTCCAGCACGCCGCGCATGCGGGCAAGGGCGTAGTCCATGAGAATGGTGCTGTCCGGCATGATCACGCGCTCCACCGAGGAGTGGCTGATGTCGCGCTCGTGCCAGAGGGCCTGGTCCTCCATGGAGGCCAGGGAGTTGGAGCGCACCAGGCGCATAAGGCCGGTCAGGTTCTCGGCGGAAATGGGGTTCTTCTTGTGCGGCATGGCCGAGGAGCCCTTCTGCCCCTTGGCGAATCCTTCCTCGGCTTCCAGGACCTCGGTGCGCTGCAGATGGCGCAGCTCCACGGCGAGGCGCTCCAGACCGCCGGCGGCAACGCCCAGGGCCGTGAAGAAGTGGGCGTAGCGGTCGCGCTGCACAATCTGCGTGGACACGGGGTCCACGGCCAGACCCAGACGCTCGCAGGCGATGCGCTCCACCTCGGGGTCGAGGTTGGCGTACGTGCCCACGGCGCCGGAGATCTTGCCCACGCGCACGGACTCCCGCGCGCTGGCCAAGCGCTCGCGGTGGCGCGTGAACTCGGCGTAGTACCCGGCCATCTTGAGGCCGAAGCTGGTGGGCTCGGCGTGGATGCCGTGGGTGCGGCCCATGCAGAGCACGGACTTGTGCTTGAAGGCGAGCTCTTCCAGAGTCTCCAGGAGCAGGCCCATGTCCTCGTCCACCTTGGCGCCGGCCCGCATGAGCAACAGGGCGTTAGCCGTGTCCACGATGTCGGAGGAGGTGCAGCCCAGATGGATAAAGCGCGCGGCCGGGCCGACTTTTTCCTCCAGCGCGGTGAGGAATGCGATGACGTCGTGGCGGGTGGTCTCCTCGATCTCGAGGATGCGATCCACGTCGATGGCGGATTTCTCGCGGATGTCGCGCATGGCGTCCGCGGGGATGCGGCCGAGTTCGTGCCAGCCCTCGCAGATGGCGATCTCCACTTCGAGCCAGGCTTTGAACTTGTTTTCAAGGCTCCAGAGCGCAGCCATCTCGGGACGTGTGTAGCGTTCGATCATCGGTGGTCTTCCTGAAGGTATGGACCTGAAAAAAATGGGCAGCCGTGTGCGGGCTGCCCAGGGACTGCATGAAATTTCGCGGCGTTACGCCTGCGCCGATCCGGAGGACTTGGCGGCAGGCTTGCTCTCGGCCGGCTTGGACTTGGAAGCCGTGGTCTTGGCGTCGGACTTGGACGCGCCGGATGAGCCGTTGGAATCGGCCTTCTTGCCGGACGTGCCATTGCCGTTGCCGGAGGAGCCGTTACCAGACGAGCCGTTACCGGACGAGCTGGACTTGCGGTCGCAGTAGTCAGTGACGTACCAGCCGGAGCCCTTGAGGATGAACGAGGTATTGGAGATGATGCGTTCGGAGTTGTGGCCGCAGACCGGGCAGTTGACCTTCTTTTCGTCGAAGTTTTTCTGCCACTCCTCGAAAATTTGTCCGCAATCCTCGCAACGATATTCATAAATAGGCATGACGAGCCTCCACGATGGAATAGTGAAATCTCGAAATAAATCGGACGACAACACTGCAAGTAAGCAGCGAACCGGTGCTTGTCAACGCACCGGGAGGCGAGCTTTTCCTGCCGCGCGTATGCGCACGGGGCAGGTCAGCAGCAAGGCGTGGAATCCGAGCGTGCGTCCTGGAACAGGCCGTCAGCGGGAAGGCGCGCTTCCTGCGCCTGACGGCCGGGTGCGATACCCGGCCGGGAAACGACCTGCAGGGAAAAACGGGCGGAAGGCCGACTAGGATTTGGCCTGCTTGGCTTCCTTGATGCGCTCTTTGAGGCGCTCTTTGCGGCGATGACGCTTGCGATCGAGCTCTTTAGCGCGCTCATGCTTCTTGTGACGGGACATAGTCAGCTCCTTCAGTATAGTGTCGCGCCGGACCCGCAAAGTGGCGCAGGGGCGGCGCATGTGTGAAAGTCCGTAGGTATCGGCAGGACTGCCGAGATCAGCGGAAAGAGTCCGAATAATAAAACTGGAAATAATTGTCCAGCGCGAGAATAGGCACCGCGGACTTATTTGTCCTTGTTTCTGTCGAAAAAGCCCGAGAGCCTGGTGGTGAACACCACGCCCACGTCCTCGAACCCTTCCTCCACCAACCGCGCCATGGCCCAGTCGCGGATGGCGTACCACGTGGCCGCCTCCTCCCGGGCTATGTGCAGGGCGGCGCCGGAGCGCGTTACCCGCAGCCGGAACTGGCGTAACCCCATGCGGCAAAGCGCATCCTCGGCCAGGCCCAGCCGAGCCAGGCACTCCTCGGACGGCGGGATGCCGTACTCCAGTCGGGTGAGCAGGCATGGCCGCGACGGCTGGTTGGGCCGTTCCAGCTTGGTCAGCCGCGCCGCCGCGCGGATGTCGTCCTTGGTCATGCCGGCCAGCACGAAGGGGCTCTGCACATCGAGCTCCAGCAGGGCCTGCCTGCCAGGACGGTACTCCTCCGTATCCGAGACATTGCTGCCGTCCAGCAGGTACGGAATGGAGCGCTCGTTGGCCAGGTAGCGCGCCTTGGAGAAGCACGCAGTCTTGCAGTAGTAGCAGCGCAGCCGGCAGTTGGCGTAGACCTTGGGATTGCTCACCGGATTGAACGAGAGCACGTGGTAGGGCTGGCCGCTGTCGTGGAGCCAGGCGCGCGCCCAGGACGCATCCGAGGGGCTCACATGCACGCCGCGGAAAAACACCGCCTCCACGTCGTGCTCCCACTCCCAACACAGGTGGGCGAGCAGCCTGCTGTCCAGACCGCCGGACACGGCAAGCAGCGCGGGAGTCAGATCATCCATGACGCCGCGCAGGCGGTCGAGCTTTTCGTTGAGCGCTGCCAGCTGCATCAGGATGACGGCAACAGCTCCTGCGGAGCTGTCAGGGTGAAGCCTTTTTCGAGAATCCAGCTCTTGAGCGTCTCGGCCACTTCAAGCGAGAGCATGTAGCTCGTCATGGGCACGGTCTGCACCTTCTTGCCCATCAGCTCTATCTGGCCGCTCTTGAGATCGGCGTAGCTCACCTCTGCCAGCACCCGGGGCGAACCCTTGGGGTAGTCCTCGCCGTAATCCTTCACCGGCATGATGATGTCCTCATCCGAGACGCCGGTGTACCAGGCGATCTCCTCGTTGAGCACGGGGATGGGCACGCCCAGCCCCACTGCCAGGGAGCAGCCGTAGCCCAGCATGGAGACGCCGCGCAGGAAGCGGCCGTCCATGTTCTTCATCTCCCCGCGCACCATCATGGTGCCGGCGGGCCGGGTGGGAACGCCCCGCTCCGTGCGCGGCGGGGACGGGTTGTGCTGCGTGCCAGGACCCAGCACCCAGCCCACGCCGCCGCCCAGGAATATCTTGGTGCCCAGGCCGATGGTTTTGAACAGGGGATCGTTGAAAAGCGGCGAGAGACAGCCGGCCGTGGCGAAGTTCGCATTGCGCACGCCCGGCTTGAGCGGCCCCATGTATGTGTAGATGATCTTGTCGTCCAGGTTCACGGCCACGTTGTAGTTCTGGTAGCCATTGCGCGGGTTGAGAAGCTGCGCAAAGGGCAGATCCTCCAGCGTCACGTCCAGCTCCAGAGAGCGGCGGGGGTAGCAGTCCGTGCCGTAGGACGAGGCCGTGATGTGCACCGAGCGGCCGCGGACCAGGTCCTCGATGACGTGGCCGCCGCCGTACTTGAACTCGCCGGGGTAGACCTTGTTCAGCGGATCGTCCAGGGAGGTCTCGGTGGCGCCCAGGTAGCAGTCCACGGCGGCGATGCCGGCGTAGGCCGGCACATCGTTGACCGTCATCTGGGAGACGCGCATGGACTCCCCGCGCTGGCCGATGTTGAAGAGCATGCCCGAGGAGCACATGGGCGAGAACGTGCCGGTGGTGACGACGTCCACCTCCTTGGCCGCCTCCACCTTGCCCATCTCGGACACGGCTTTGGTCATCTCTTCGGCCGTCAGGACAACGGCCTTGCCTTTGCGAATTCGTTCGTTGATCGAGTCGAGGGTCTTGTTGACGACGTGTTCTTCGGACACGTGAGCCTCCGGTTGCACAGACTGACTTGGATGCATGAATGTAAACGGCTGCGACTGCGGGAGACGCCTCTCTACATGGTTTGTCCCCCAAGGAAAAGCCCTGGCTGAAAACCTTTGTTCAGGGCATCGAAACCGCGCGCAGCGCCTTGACTTTTGCTCGGCGTGTTTGACTCTCATAGTAAGGGGATGTGGACCCGTCAATGCACTCGACGGGTCTGGCGGCGCAAGCAGATTCATTGACATCCCACAAGGAGGCAGCATGTCCAGACCGGAAGAAATGTACCAATGTCAGACCGTGAACTGCGGTTACATCTACGACCCGGACAAGGGCGACCGCAAGGGCAAGATTCCCAAGGGCACGAAGTTCGAAGACCTTCCCGATACGTGGCGGTGCCCTATCTGCGGGGCGACCAGGAAGTGCTTCAAGCCCCTTGCCGGACCGGGCTCCACCAAGGACGATCTTTCCAAGTGCGAGACACCGACCATATGAGCGGGAGCAGATCGACTCGCGCGCTCTCCACAGCAAGGCGACGGCCAGCCCAGCCGTCGCCTTTTTGATGCACGGCGGCCACGCAACCCGTACATTTCTTTCAGAACTATTCGTATAGCTTTTAGACACGCTGTATACTTTATATACGCCTGTTCAGCTCTCGCCGCGCAGCCTGATTTCCATTTTTATCAACAATTGCAGCCTGTAAGCTGAACCATGTCGGTTTGGCATGAGTGATGCTTTTCTAGAGTCGAACGCAACGAAAAAAGAGGAGCAGACATCATGCGCAACGCCTTTTTCATCGCAACACTCTTCGCAGCGCTCATTCTCCTGGCCGGCCATTCCTTTGCCGCCGGCCCCAACACGGCCCGCCAGGGGTATCGATATGGGCACGGACCATGCGGCATGGGCATGGGACACGGCTACAACCACGCCGCATACAACAACCAGAACCGCGGTTACGGTTACGCACCCTGCTGGACGGGGAGCCAGGACGGTTCCCATATGAGCTACGACACGTACCGGCAGAACACACCCCGCCGACTGAACACCGGCGGCACCACCAACCGGTAGCCTTTCCAACGATCGTGCTCTTGGCCTGACGCCGCACAGGACGAGAGCGCATTGTTGGGCCACCCTCCTGCCGTCCGTAGGGAAGACGGGCTCCTGGCCCCCCTTGGCCCGTCTTCCCGAAACTTTCCTTCCGTCTGACCCGCCCTGGCAGCCGTCGCATGACGGCTGCCTTCTTTTTATACAGATATCGGACGCCCGCCGCCTGTGCTATGGTGCAGCCAATACCGACCGCTGACGCCACAAGGAGGACGGCCATGCGATATGTACTGCTTGCCTGGGCCATGCTCATCGCTTTGTCCTGCGCGGCCCCTGTGCATGCGCAGTCGAGGCTGGACCGCGGGCTCTACCGCCGCTACCCGAACCGCTACGACGACGCGCCCTCGCCCTTGGTGCGCCGCTGGCGCGAGGAACGCCACGGCGGGCGCTACGCGCCGGAGGGCCCGTATGTCTCGGAGGACAACGCAACAGGTAATGCAACGGGGAATGCGACGGATAACTCGACGGCGACTGCGGCAGCCAATGCGACAGGGAACGGAATGGACAACGCCGCGAATGACGCAGCGAGAAATGCGACGGGCGATGCCGGTCAGCAGTGAACCAGGCGGGCCGGAAACGCTGGCCACAAGCGAGACAGTGAGGCTGGTGAGCGGAAGCCGCTACGCGGCATGAGCGCGAACACGGCGCAACGCGCCGCAGCGATCACAGATTGTACAACGGTGCGGGCTGAAGCGCCCTAGCGGAGGGAGTACTCGAAGCGCGGGCCTTGTTGCGTCCTGGCGCCGTCCACGTGGGAGACGACGCTGCCGATGACCCTGTCGAGCAGGCTCTCCTCCTCGACCGGACCTTCGTCAAAGGGCAGGTCGCCCTTGCCGGTCTTCTTGCGCAGCACGTCCTTGGCGTCCTCGAAACCGCCGAGCTGGTCCACCAGGCCGAGCTTCTTGGCCTGGCGTCCGCTGTAGACACGGCCGTCTGCCAGCTCGCGCACCTTGGCCTCGTCCATGTGCCGGCCCTCGGCCACGTCTTCCACAAACTGCGAGAAGAGGTCGTCCACAAGGCTCTGGAAGTAGGCGCGCTCCTTGGGCGTGAGTTCGCGATAAGGCGAGCCGGCATCCTTCATCTCGCCGGAGGTGATGGCTTCGTAGGTGTAGCCGATCTTGCCCATGAGGTCCTGCCAGCTGCCCAGGGACATGATGACGCCGATGGAGCCGGTGAGGGTGCCGGGGTTGGCTACGATGGTCTCTGCCGGACAGGCCACGTAGTAGCCGCCGGAAGCGGCAAGGGAGCCCATGGAGACGACCACGGGCTTGACCGCGGCGAGCTTCTTGACCGCGGCATAGATCTCCTGCGCCGGACCGACCACGCCGCCCGGGGAGTCGATGCGGATGAGCACGCCGGGCACGTCCGAGTCCTCGCGCAGCGTGTCCAGGAAATCCACCACGGACTCGGAGTCCCCGATTTCCCCTTCCACGCGCACGAGGCCGTAGCGCTCGCCGCTCATGCCGCCATCCCCGTTCAGTATCCAAAGACGAACGGCAGCCGTGGCTCCAACCATGAAGACCACGACTGCCGCGAGAAGTGCGAATCCGAAAAGAAACGGGTGGCGCTGGCTGAAATCGCCGCTACTCGTCACCGTCCCCTTCCAGCTTTTGCTTCAACAGGTCGCCCAGGGTGGTGCCGGCTTCCTCGCCGGAGGAACGGAACTCCTTGGGCTTCTTGCGCTCTTCCTCTTCCTTGATCTGCTTGATGGAGAGGCCGAGCCGGCGCTCTTCAGCGCTGACATGGATGACCTTGGCTTCGATCTCCGCGCCCTCGGTGAACATCTCGGAGGGGCTCTTGACCTTCTTCATGGAGATCTCGGAGACGTGCACCAGGCCCTCGATGCCTTCCTCGACCTCAACAAAGAGACCAAAGTCGGTGATGTTGGTCACGGTGCCGCGAACAAGGCTGCCTACGGGGTAGCGCATGGGAACCTGGGTCCACGGGTCCTCGTTGAGCTGCTTGATGCCGAGGGTGAACTTCTCGTTCTCCTTGTCCACGGTGAGGACCTTGGCCTGGACGGTGTCGCCGACCTGGTAGATTTCCTCGGGGTGGCGGATCTTCTTGGTCCAGGAGATGTCCGAGACGTGGATGAGGCCGTCGATGCCGTCCTCGATGCCGATGAAGATACCGAACTCGGTGATGTTCTTGATGGTACCTTCGAGCACGGTGCCCTCGGGGTACTTCTCAGCCACGAGATCCCAGGGGTTCGGGCTGACCTGCTTCATACCGAGGGAGATGCGCTTCTTGTCGGGGTCGACGCCCAGGATGACCACCTCGACCTCGTCGCCCACCTTCACCATCTGGGAGGGGTGGCGCAGCTTGCGGGTCCAGGACATCTCGGAGATGTGCACCAGGCCCTCGACGCCGGGCTCCAGCTCCACGAAGGCGCCGTAGTCCACCAGGTTGGTGACCTTGCCTTCCAGGCGCTTGCCCTCGGGGTATTTCTCGGTGATGTCTTCCCACGGATCGGGCACGAGCTGCTTGAGGCCCAGGGAAACCTTCTTGGATTCCTTGTCGAAGTTAAGGACCTTGAGCTCCAGCTCCTGGCCCAGCTTGACCATTTCCTTGGGATGCTTGATGCGCTTCCAGGACATGTCCGTGATGTGCAGCAGGCCGTCGAGGCCGCCCAGATCGACGAACACGCCGTACTCGGTGATATTCTTGACCTTACCGGTAACGGTCTGGCCTTCCTCCAGCGTCTTGAGCAGCTCGGTGCGCTTGGACTCGCGCTCTTCTTCGAGCAGCACGCGGCGGGAGACAATGACGTTGGACCGGCGGCGGTTGATCTTCAATACGCGGAAATCGAATTCCTCGCCCACGAGCGCGTCCATGTCCGGCACGGGTCGCAGATCAACATGCGAACCGGGCAGGAACGCTTCCAGGCCGCCAAGATCCACCGTGTAACCGCCTTTGATGCGGCGCACGATACGGCCGTGGATCGTGTCGTCCTTTTCCTGAATCTCTTCGAGCTTGTCGAAGAGCTGCATGCGCTTGGCCTTGTCGCGCGAAAGGATCAACGTCCCTTCCAGCTCGTCCTTGCGGACGACGAAGACATCGACCTTGTCACCAACGCTCACCGTCAGGTTGCCTTCGGCGTCGGTAAACTCTTGCGCAGGGATCTGGCCTTCAGATTTGAAGTTGACGTCGACGAGGACGGTGTTCTCGTCTGCCTTGACTACCTCGCCCTGGACAATGGAGCCTTCTTCGAGGGCGCCGAAATCCGCGTTAAGGTAATCTTCAAGGGCAGCCTCGAAATCCAGGCCCCCATCGGTCATCAAAAGGTCTTTTTGGGTTGACTCGTTGGACATAAAGGGATTCACTCAAAATGACAAAAGGTTACACACTTGACCCGCAATACGGGTCAGGCCTTAAACACATCCTTCCTAATTCAAAGGAACCCGTCGTCTAACAGAGAAAAACAGGGTTGACAACTGTTATATTCAAGACAGCGCTACTAGATCGTAGGTTTTCGAGTCTTCCACCAGCGCTTTGACTACGACTCCCGGATGAACTCCCTTACCGGAGATATAGGTAACCCCATCCACATCCGGCGCCTGCAGCCACACCCGGCCCCGGTGCAGACCCGGCCAGTCCGGCACCATGTCGTCCACCAGCACGTCCATCTCCTCGTCCACGTAAGCCTCCAGCAGCTCCGCGCTGATCTCCGCCTGCATGCTCATGAGCCGCGCGAGCCGCTCCTGCTTCACCGCGTCCTCCACCTGGTTCTCCATGGCCGCCGCCGGCGTGCCCTCCTCCGGCCAGTAGGGGAACACCCCCAGATGCTGGAAGCGCACCTCGCGCACAAACTGCTCCAGCGCCTCGAAGTGCTGCTCCTCCTCGCCGGGATAGCCCACGATGAACGTGGTGCGCAGCACCGATTCCGGCACCTTGGCGCGCACCCGCTCCACCACGCGCATGGGATCGCCGGAGAACGGCCGCCCCATCCTGCGCAGGATATCCGGATGCGCATGCTGCAGCGGAATGTCGAAGTACGGCAGCAGGGTTCCCTGCGGATCGGCGTTGGCCCTGTAGAAGTCCAGCAGCCGCTCGTCCAGCCCGGCCGGGTAGAGATACATGGTCCGCAGCCAGGTCAGGCCGTTGATCTTCAGTAGGCGCTCCAGCAGCGCCGTCAGAGATTTCGAGCCCGTACCCCCGGTCCGACCCCAGGCCGTGAGATCCTGGCCCACGAGCACGAGCTCCTTGACCGGCGGTCCGTGCCTGCCGGCGACCAGGGCCTCGGCCTCGGCCACCAGGGCGTCGGCGTCGAAGCTCACATGCGGCCCCTTGATGGACGGGATGGTGCAGAAACCGCAGGCGTGGTCGCAGCCTTCGCTCACCTTCAGATAGGCATGCCCGGCCGTGGTGGAGAGCGAGCGCAGGCTGCCCGGCTTCAGATCCAGAGCCCCGACTGTGTCCGCCGCATCGCTCTGCCCGCCG
Source organism: Oceanidesulfovibrio marinus (assembly GCF_013085545.1). Classification (NCBI taxonomy): domain Bacteria; kingdom Pseudomonadati; phylum Thermodesulfobacteriota; class Desulfovibrionia; order Desulfovibrionales; family Desulfovibrionaceae; genus Oceanidesulfovibrio; species Oceanidesulfovibrio marinus. The sequence continues at coordinate 3,429,877 of NZ_CP039543.1, read as the reverse complement.
GCGAACTTGAAGAGGCCGCCGGCGCGGCGTGCCTCCACAGCCGCAAGGACCAGGCCGTGCCAGCGCGGCCAGTCATCCGGAACAAGCCACAGATCCACCTCCGGCATCTCGGCGGCCAGCTCGTCTGCGCCGTAGCGCTGCACCAGGCACCCGGCCACGGCCACTACGGCCGTGGGGTTCTCCTCCTCTGCCGTGCGCACCAGCTCCAGAATCGTCTCGATGGACTCCTCCACGGCCGGATGGATGAAGGCGCAGGTGTTCACCAGGATGAGGTCGGCGTCGTCAGGATGGGGCGTGAGCTCCATTCCCGGCGAGAGGGCGCCCACCAGCCGCTCCGTGTCCACGGTGTTTTTCGGACAACCGAGGCTCGTGACATGAACTCGTATGGGGTGATCCATGTGGACATTCCATTCAAAAATGTTCTCGAGACAGGTGGTTGCGTTCATTCAGCCGCATTTCCCGCCGCCTTGTGCCGGAAAGGACGAGGCCAAACCAATCACCCCCCCTTTTCATATGCCTCGGAAAAAGTGTAGGCTCGAATATCACATCATTCCGAGCAGGCCGGTTTTACCGGTAGACTGAACGAGCTGAGGGGGCTCCGCTTAGACACGCATGCCCGAGCACACGAGACAAAACCCTCCGGATACGGACACCGACGCCAAGGCGTTCCTCATCGGCGCCGTAGGGCCACACACGGCTCTCGACGAGTTCGTCGAGCTCGTCAACACGGCCGAGTTCCGCTCCTCATGCCCCTGGATGGCCATAGGCGGCGTTGTTGTCATGAACGGCGGCGATCCCGCTGCCGATCCTCCGGCCCAAGTGGCGGCCCATGCCGCTGCCAACCCCGTCTTCTCCAGTGTTCCGGACCTCCTGGCCGCAGTGCCCGATCTGGAGCTGCTGCTGGACCTGAGCGGCGACTCCGAGCACTTCCTCGCGCTCCGCGCCTCGCTGCCTCCCACGGTCTCGGCCATCAACGCCCGCTCGGCAGGATGCTTCAGCCGGCTGCTACACTCCATGCACGAGTTCGGCAAGTGCGTGGGCGACCTCTCCTACACACGCTCGATCTTTAACACCTTGTTCGACGAGGTCCAAGAAGACATCGTGCTCCTCGCTCCGGACGGCACCATCCTGGACATGAACAACCACCTGCCGCAACGGGTGCACCAGCCCAAGGAGAGGCTCATCGGCGGCCAGTGCTCGGACATCGAGGGCGGCTCGTTCTGCTGCACCCTGGATGCTCAGTGCCCCCTGAGCAAGACCATGGAGACCCGCCAGAAGGCCGAGAGCGTGTACACCTACGTGGATAAGGACGGCCGGATGCGCTACTACCGCATCTACACCTATCCCGTGTTCAACGCCGAGGGCGAGATCCGCGCCGTGGTGGAGATGCGCCGGGACATCACCAACCGCACGCACATGGAGCAACGCCTCGCGCAGTCGGAGAAGATGGCCGCCATCGGCGAGCTCTCCACCTACATCGCCCACGAGATCCGCAACCCGCTCTTCGCCATCGCCGGGTTCGCCAATGCGCTGATGCGCTCCTCCGCCCTTGGGGAGAACGACCGCGAGAAGGTCTCCATCATCCTGGAGGAGTCCAAACGGCTGGACAGCATTCTCAAGTCCACCACCAACTTCGCCCGGCCCACGGACGCCAAGCAGGACTGGGTGGACGTGAACGCCATGGTGCGCGAGACCATGGAGCTTTTCGGCCTGGCCTGCGACTCCCAGAAGATCTCCTGCTGCATGGAGCTGGACGACTCCATCGCCCGCGCCAAGGGCGACGCCGACCTCCTCAAGCAGTGCGTCATCAACCTCATCCGCAACGCCATGGAAGCCATGCAGGGCGGCGGCAAGCTGCAACTGCGCACCGGCATGCGCGACCAGTTCATCTCCCTGGAGGCCGAGGACAATGGTCCCGGCATTGCCGAGGACCTGCGGGAAAAGGTCTTCAACCCGTTCTTCTCCACCAAGAACCAGGGCGCCGGCCTGGGGCTTGCCATGACCAAAAAAATCATCGAGGAAATGGGGGGCCAGGTGGAGCTGACCAGCCGCGTGGGTCAGGGCACTACGGTGCGCCTCCTGTTGCCTCCGGTCCTGGCTGTGGACGAAGACGCGGACGCCGAACTCGGCCAGGAGAGTGCGAACGGCTCAGAGTAGTTGTATAATACCATATTATTACAGCAGCTTATTCAAAACGCTTTTCCCGTGCGGTTTTCCCGCGCCTCCGGCGACGCCAAGCCCGCGACATCCCTTGTCTTTGTAGATGATCTCTTGAGTTTATCTATACTCTTTGATATCGAAGAAAGCGGACGTTTTTCGACAGCGCTTTCCCATGCGCTTTTTTTCAAGACCGCCGGCATGCCGCATGCGTCCGATGGCGTACGGGAAAACGCCGCGCTGCCGACGACTGGAGACGATTTGTGACGACACTGGTCCTGGCCACCCGCAACGCCGGCAAGATCGCCGAGCTCACGCGGCTGCTTGAACCTTACGGGGTCGAGGTCCTGGGCCTCGACCGCTTCCCCGAGATCGGCGAGATTCCCGAAGACGGCGAAACCTTTGCCGAGAACGCCCTGTTCAAGGCGCTCACCGTGGCCCGCGCCACGGGACACATTGCCGTGGCCGACGACTCCGGCCTGGCAGTGGACGCCCTGGACGGCGCGCCCGGCGTCTACTCCGCCCGTTACGCCCAGCCCGGCGACGTGCCCGGCGGCGAAGCGATGACCCAGGATGCGCGCAACAACGCCAAGCTTCTGGCCGCCCTGCAGGGCGTGCCCATGGATAAACGCACCGCGCGGTTCGTCTGCTGCATGGCCGCGGCAGCGCCCAACGAAGAGACCCTTGTGGCCGAGCGTGCCTGGGAAGGACGCATCGCCCTGGAGCCCGGCGGCGACAACGGCTTCGGCTACGACCCGCTCTTCCTCGTGCCGGACGCCGGCTGCACTTCGGCGCAGCTCGCCCCCGAGGAAAAGAACAGGCGCAGCCACCGCGGCCAGGCCCTCAAGGCCCTGCTGCAAGGTTGGCCCGAGTTTCTCGCCCGGGCCGGAGAGGCGCAATGAACCGGCGGAGCCGCTTCCGCAAACTGTTACCGGACACAATGTCCCGCTAGGAGTCCGTCCATGTGCGGCATTATCGGATACACAGGCGGCCGGCCGGCCGTCCCCCTGATCATAGAGGGCCTGCGCCGTCTGGAGTACCGTGGCTATGACTCCGCCGGCACCGCGTATGTCCAGGATGGAGAGCTGCAGGTGGTGCGCGCCGAGGGCAAGCTCATCGAGCTCGACACCAAGCTCGCCGCTCTCGACACCTCCAGGGCCCGCGCCGGCATCGGCCATACCCGCTGGGCCACGCACGGCGTGCCCGTGGAGCGCAACGCCCATCCCCACATCGACCAGGACGGCACCATCGCCCTGGTCCACAACGGCATCATCGAGAACTACCAGGAGCTGAAGGACGAGCTCACTGCGGCCGGCCACACCTTCCGCACGGAGACGGACACCGAGGTCATCGCCCATCTCATCGGTGCCGTGCTCAACGCCTGCATCGTAGAAGGCGTGCCCGAAGAGGACTGCATGATCCAGGCCCTGTCCCGGGCGCTGGCCCGCGCCGAAGGCGCCTACGCCCTGGCCGTGATCAACCTGGCCGAGCCGGACGTCATCTACGGCGCGCGGCACTCCAGCCCGCTGGTCATGGGCGTGTCCGACGAGGAGAACTTCCTGGCCTCGGACATCCCGGCGTTCCTGCCCTACACCCGCAACGTGGTGTATCTGAACGACGGCGAGCTCGTCCGCCTGACCAAGAACTCCTGGACAGTGTACGACTGCGCCACCGCCAAGAAGATCGAGCGTACGCCCCAGCGTATCGAATGGGATATCCAGGCCGCGCAGAAAGGCGGCTACAAGCACTTCATGCTCAAGGAGATCTTTGAGCAGCCCATGGTGGTGACCAACTGCCTCACCGGCCGGCTTTCCCCGGACCACAAGCACGTGACTCTGCCCGAGCTGGAAGAAATGCCCGTGCCCGAGCGCCTGCACATCATCGCCTGCGGCACCTCGTTCCACGCCGGACTGTGGGCCATGTACCTGATGGAGAACTGGGCCAAGATTCCCACCTCCGTGGAGATCGCCTCGGAGTACCGCTACCGCGACACCATCCTCGGCGAGGGCGACCAGGTGCTCGTCATCAGCCAGTCCGGTGAGACGGCCGACACCCTGGCCTGCCTGCGCAAGGTCAAGGAGCAGGGCGCCAAGGTCATCGGCCTGTGCAACGTGGTGGGATCGTCCATCGCCCGCGAGTCCGACACGGTCATCTACACCCAGGCCGGGCCGGAGATATCCGTGGCCTCCACCAAGGCCATGTGCAGCCAGCTCGTGGTGCTCACGCTCATGGCGCTGTTCTGGGGCCGGCGCAAGAACCTGCTCACCGAAATGGCCGAGACCGAGTGCCTGGACACGCTCAAGCGCATTCCGGAGCATCTGGAGACCGCCCTGCCCGAAATGCGGGAGACGGCACGCACCCTGGCGCGCCAATATTCCGGCGCGCGCAGCTTCCTCTTCCTGGGCCGCGGCTCCTGCTACCCCCTGGCCCTGGAAGGCGCGCTCAAGCTCAAGGAAATTTCCTACATCCACGCCGAGGGCTACGCCGCCGGCGAGATGAAGCACGGGCCCATCGCACTTATCGATCCGGACTTCCCGACCTTTGCCCTGGCCCTGGCCGACGACCTCTTTCCCAAAGTGCAGTCCAACCTGCAGGAGGTGCAGGCGCGCAACGGCAAAATCATTGCATTGACTCAGGACGGAATGGATTTAACTGTAGACAGTGTTTGGAAAATTCCCCACGCATGGGGACCGTTGGACGTATTTTTCGCACTCCCCGCCTTGCAGCTCTTTGCCTATGAGGTGGCGGACTATCTCGGCAAGGACGTGGACCAGCCCCGCAACCTGGCCAAGAGCGTAACCGTGGAGTAGCGTCGGTTTTCCGGCGAAAGGGGCAGGTGTGCGGGTTACTGACATGCTCGATACCATCCTGAAAACAAACGCAAGAAAGCGCCTCGCCGCCGTACTGGCGGCGTGTCTGTGCATCATGCTCTGGGCAGGCGCGGCTTCGGCCAACGCCGAGGCCGAGTTCAAGTCCGCGTGGAAGGACTTCCACTCCCTGCGGCAGGACTCGAAGCGCGCACAGTACCGCTCCCACTGGCAATCCCTGGAAACACGGTTCCTCGCCGTGTTCAAGGAGTCGCCCGAAGGCCCCTATGCGCCCAAGGCCCTGTTCTACGTCGGCCGGGTCAACTACGAGCTCGGCAAGCGCTCCTATCTGAAGACCGACTTCCGCGTGGCCGTGGACTACTTCCAGCGCGTGGCCACGCGCTATCCCGGCCACTCCTGGTCGGACGACGCCCTCTACCACATGGCGGTCATCGAGTATCAGCACCTCAAGAACGCGCCCAAGGCCGTGGACGTGCTCGACGCGCAGATCGCCACCTATCCTGAGGGCGACATGGTGGAGCGGGCCAAGGCCCTGCGCGCGGAGATCGTGGGCGAGGAGCACGCGGTCATCGCCGCGACGCCCACCGGCAAGCCTGATCCCGCCGAGCTGCAATCCACCGACGCCGGCGCAAAGGCCGTGGCCGAGGCTCCGGCGAAACGCAACGTGCCGCCCGGTGACGCCCGGCTCATCGACGTGCGCTACCAGTCCTCGGACGAGTTCTCCCGCGTGGTGGTGGTGCTGAACAAGGAAGCGGCCTACACCTACAACGTGCTGGGCCCCAACGCGGCTGCCAACAAGCCCCACCGCCTCTACATCGACTTCGAGCACACCCGCCTGGCCAACAACGTCAACAACGACCTGGCCATCTCCGACGGTATCCTGCGCCGGGTTCGCGCAGGGCAGAACACCCCCACCAAGGCGCGCGTGGTTCTCGATTTCCAGGACATCCGCAAGTACAAGATTTTCGCCATGGAGAGCGGCGAGGACTACCGCCTGCTCATCGACGTCTCCGCGCCGGACGCCAACCTCGACCCTGCCAGCCTCAAAGAGCAGGCCCTGAAGGAAGCGGCGCAGGCCGCGGCCCAGGCCGTACGCCAGCCTGTTGGCGACAATCCCCTCAGGCCGGTCAAGCGCCCTGTCCGCGAGCCCGTGAAGAAGGAGCCGGCCACGGTGGCGGACAACGCCAAGCCCTCTGCCGGCGGCGCGAAATCCTCCGGCGAGGCCAAGGTGAACTACGACCTCACCCCGGACCGCAAGAAGCACGCCGACCAGCTTGTGGAGCAACTCGGCCTGACCATCGGCACAATCATGATCGACGCAGGCCACGGCGGCAAGGACCCCGGCGCCATGGCCAACGGCGTGATCGAGAAGAACGTCAACCTCCAGTTCGCCAAGCTGCTGGGCGAGAACCTGAAGGAAAAGGGATTCGAGGTCCTCTACACCCGCGAAAAGGACATCTTCATTCCCCTGGAGGAGCGCACGGCCCTGGCCAACGTGAAAAAGGCCGATCTCTTCGTCTCCGTCCACTGCAACGCCTTCCCCACGTCGAACAAGATCAGCGGCATGGAGACGTACTACCTGGACCTCGCCACCTCGGACGACGCCGTACGCGTGGCCGCGCGGGAAAACGCCGTCTCCACCAAGAAAATCTCCGATCTCCAGTTCATCCTCACGGACCTGATGCTCTCCTCCAAGATGAAGGAGTCGCGCGAGCTGGCCAACTCCGTGCAGTCCGCCGCCATCACCTCTCTGCGCAAGCACTACAAGATCCGCGACCAGGGCGTGCGCTCGGCACCGTTCTACGTGCTCATGGGCGCGCGCATGCCATCCGTCCTGGTGGAGCTCGGCTACATAACGAACCACACCGAGGCCAAGCGGCTCAAGTCCAAGACATACCTGAAGCGTCAGGCCGAGGGACTGGCCGAGGGCATTGCCGCATACAAGAAGGCCATCGAGCGTTTCGCCAGCCTCTGATAAACCTTCCGGCCTCTGGTCTTTTCGGACGCAAGTCCGTATAGTTCCGGGCCATGTCCCTGAAAGAACGACTCGGGTTCGAAAAAGACCCGCTCTACCTCATCGACGGCTCCACGTACGTCTATCGCGCGTTCTACGCCTTTCCGGATCTGCAACGCGCCGACGGCTTTCCCACCAATGCGCTGTTCATCGTCATGCGGCTGATGCTCCGGCTGCTGCGCGAGGAAGAGCCCAGCCACATGGCCTTCATCCTGGACGGCCCGGGCCCCAACTTCCGCCACGAGCTGTACGAGCCGTACAAGGCCCAGCGCATGGCCATGCCCGAGAACCTCAAAGCGCAGCTCGCACCCATCCGTGAAGCGCTTGAGCTGCTGGGCTGCCCGGTAGTGGTCTCGGAAGCGTGCGAGGCGGACGACGTCATCGCCGCGGTCTCCAAAAAGGCGCAGGCCGAACGGCCCGTGGTCATCGTGGGCGCGGACAAGGACCTCAAGCAGCTCCTGGCTCCCGAGGTGGTCATGTGGGACCCGGGCGGCAAGCAGGAAAAGCTCGTCACCCTGGACTCCTTCACCAAGGAGACGGGCCTCAGCCCCCAGCAGTGGCCGGACTTCCAGGCTCTGATCGGCGACTCCGCCGACAACATCCCCGGCGTGCCCGGCGTGGGCCCCAAGACCGCCGAGAAGCTGATGCGGCGCTACCCCACGCTGGAGGACCTTTCCGCCGCGATCAAGGGCGGCGGCGACCTCACCAAGGCCGAGCGCAACAAGCTCAAGGACCACGGCGACGACATTTTCATCTTCAGAAAGCTCACCCGCCTGGACACGGACTGCGCAGACATCGACCTGACCACGCTTCAGACCCAGGCGCCGAATATCAAGGAGCTCGCGCACTTTCTGGAAGAGTACGAGTTCCGCTCCCTGCTGCGCGAGATGCCCAAGGAAAAGGCCATCCGCGTGCACGCCGAGGAGCTGCCCCTGTTCGGCGCAGGCGCGTCCAAGGACGACGCCCCGGAGCTGGACGAGATCTCCGGCCCCAACGCCCTGCCCGCCGTGGCAGGCAAGGAGGTCTGCCTCGTACCGCAGCAAGAAAGTGGGAAAGGGCTGCTCCTGGCCGTTGCCGGCGAGAAGGCCGGCTGCCGCTACGTCGGTCCGCTGGAGCCGCTGGCCACAAAGCTCGCCGGGGCGGAGCGTGTCTACTGCCCGGCGCTCAAGGAGCTTTTGCGCGTCCATCCCGTGTTCGAGGCCGTGGAGACCGCCCGCTGGTCCGACATCTCCGTGGCCGCCTACCTGCTGGAGCCCGAGGAGCGGGACTACTCCCTGCCCCATCTGTTGCAGCGCTACGAGCCGGAGCTGCCCACCCGGCCCAAGGACCTTGCCAGCGGCGGCCTGGAGCTCGGCAGGCTATTGAATCAGCGCCTGGACGCCGCGCAGATGCACGAGCTTTTCCGCGATCTGGAGATGCCCCTGGTCACTGTGCTCGCCGCCATGGAGCGTTGCGGCGTGGCCATCGACATGGAGGCATTCGCCGAGTTCCTGGACGAGGTCACCACCCAGGCCCAGGCCCTGAACGACAAGGTCATGGAGCTGGCCGGCAAGGAGTTCAACCCGCGCTCCAGCCAGCAGCTTGCCGAGGTGCTGTTCACCGATCTGGAGCTCAAACCGGCCGGCAAGACGCCCGGCGGCTCGGCCTCCACCTCCCAGGCCGTGCTGGAACGTCTGGCCGACAAGCACCCCATCGTCTCCACCATCCTGGAGTACCGCAAGATGGAGAAGCTGCGCTCCACCTACCTGGAGCCAATGCCCAAGCTGGTGGACCCAAAGGACGGCCGCATCCACACCACCTTTAACCAGACCGCCACGGCCACGGGCCGGCTTTCATCATCCGGGCCGAACCTGCAGAACATCCCCATCCGCGGACCCATGGGCAGCCGGATGCGCTCGTGCTTCATCGCCGCGCCCGGCCATCTGCTCGTTGCCGCGGACTACTCCCAGATCGAGCTGCGCGTGCTGGCGCACATGTCCCAGGACCCGACCCTGCTGGAGGCGTTCCGCAAGAACCAGGACATCCACTCCCGCACGGCCGGGCTGCTCTTTGACAAGAGCCCGGAGGAGGTCTCGCCGGACGAGCGCCGCAACGCCAAGACCATCAACTTCGGCCTGATCTACGGCATGGGTCCGCAGAAGCTCGCCCAGGAGCTTTCTGTCCCGCTCAAAGAGGCCAAGGCTTTTATCGACCGCTACTTCTCGCGCCTCTCCGTGCTGCGCGACTTCTACGAAAGCATCGAGGAAAAAGCCCGCGAGCAGGGGTACGTGACCACCCTGGCCAACCGCCGCCGGCTGCTGCCGGATCTCTACTCCCGCAACTCCCAGCTCCAGAGCCAGGCGCGGCGCCAGGCCATCAACACTGTGGTCCAGGGCAGCGCCGCGGACATCATCAAGCTCGCCATGCTCGCCGTTGCGCGCGACCATGCCTTGCAAAGCCTCAATGCACGTCTTATCCTCCAGGTACACGACGAGCTGCTCCTCGAAGTGCCCGCCGGAGAAGGCGAATCGGACGATGCGGCCCGCGAGGCCGGGACCCGTCTCGAAGCGCTCATGTCCGGCGTGGTCGACCTCGATGTGCCGCTCCTCGTGGAGTGGGGCACGGGCCGCGACTGGGGTTCCGCCCACTAGGCAGTACCGACGCACCAAACGTTCAGGAGCATTGTTTCATGGCAGACGAGAATTCCACACCCAAGGACGAGACCCGGGCGGGCGAGGCCCAGACCGGCGCAGGCGAGTGCCATTCCGGCCAGCACGACTGCCCCTACCCGCAGGTCACCTTTTCCACATTCATCCTCTCCCTGAGCTCTTCGGCGCTGGTCCACCTGGGCGAAGTGCCCGATCCGGACACCGGCCAGACCATGGAGAACCTGCCGCTGGCCAAGCACACCGTCGACATCATCGCCATGCTCAAGGAAAAGACCAGCTCCTGCCTGGACGCCGACGAGGCCAAGCTCATCGACGGCATTCTCTATGAACTGCGCATGAAGTACGTCATGCACCGCAAGTAAGGATCTTCCATGAGCATCGAGCGCATCCCCGTCGGCCTGGTAGGCGTGACGGGCTATACCGGCATGGAGCTCGCGCGCATCCTGGCGCACCACCCTTCTTTCGAGCTGGTCACCGCCACCTCCCGCGCCGAGGCCGGCAAGAAGCTGGTGGATATCTATCCCTTCCTCCAGGGGATGGACATGGGCTCCATCGAGATCAGCCAGCCCGACCCGGACCAGATCGCCAAGGCCTGCTCCCTGGTCTTTCTGGCCGTGCCGCACGGCGCTGCCATGGACATGGCCGCCGAGCTCATCGCCCGCGACGTGAAGGTGGTGGACCTCTCGGCCGACTTCCGGCTGCGCGACGCCGCCGTCTACGCCCAGTGGTACGGCCTGGAGCATCGCCACGTCGCGCTGATCCAGGAGGCTGTTTACGGCCTGCCGGAGCTCTACGCCGACGCCATCGCCAGAGCGCGGCTCATCGCCAACCCCGGCTGCTACCCCACCTCCGTCATCCTGGGCCTGCTGCCGCTTCTGCGCCACGACCTGATCGAGACAGACTCCATCGTGGCCGACTCCAAGTCCGGGGCCACGGGCGCCGGCCGCAAGGCCGCCACAGGCACGCTGTTCTGCGAGGTCTCGGACTCCTTCCGCGCCTACAACCTGGGCAAGCACCGCCACACCCCGGAGATCGAGCAGGAACTCTCGCGCATCGCGGGCTCGTCGCTCACTGTCTCCTTCAACCCGCACCTTCTGCCCATCAACCGCGGCATCCTGACCACGCTGTACACGCGCACCACAGGTGAAACGCCCACGGCCGAGTCCATCCACGAGCTCTATACGGACGCCTACGCCGAGCACGAGTTCGTCCGGGTTCTGCCCCTGGGCCGGCTGCCGGAAACGCGCTGGGTGCGCGGCACCATGTACTGCGACATCGGTCTGGTCTGTGATACGCGCACAAACCGCGTCATCGTGGTTTCGGCCATCGACAACCTGTGCCGCGGTGCATCCGGCCAGGCCGTGGCTTGCGCGAACCTTATGAGCGATTTCCCCCTGTCCGAGGGGCTCGCCATGGCGCCGCTGATGCCGTGATTTTTCCCTTGCATAGCGGGTAATTCGTTGCCTAATATGCGGTGTATTTTTTAAAAGAGCTATTTTAACTGCTTATTGGCGTATCAGTACGGCACCCCGGGGGGCGGTCCGCCGTGGCTTGGCTCGCCGTGCATTCTGCTGTAGCGCAGCCGGCCCTGTCCGTCTCCCTGCCGTCAACGGATTCGGGGGAGATTTTGGCGAAACGTATATTCCCGTTGCGCAGAGCCGCGGTGGGCTTCAAATCCGACGGCTCGGCTTCGGCGTCCAATGACCCAACGTCTACGGGTCCGGATTCCGAGGAGGATACGTCATCCCCCTTCTGCCTCCCGCCCCACTTTCCCATCTTTGTCGCACGGCAGCCCATTTTCGACCGCGCCGGCCACATCTGGGGCTATGAGCTGCTCTTCCGCAGCTGCGCGGAAGCCACTGTCGCCTCGTTCGACAATCCCGACCTCGCCACGTCCAAGATCATTGCGGACGGCCTCTCCCTGGCCGCCGGCCCCATGGAGAAAGAACGCAAGTTCTGCATCAACTTCACCCACGATCTGCTGGTGCAGGACGCCCTTTACGCCCTGCCGCCGGAGCACATCGTGGCCGAGGTCCTGGAAGACACGCCCCCCACTGACGAGGTGCTGAAGGCCATCCGGCGGTACAAGGACGCCGGCTACAGCTTCGCCCTGGACGACTACTCCGGCCAGCCCGAGCTGGAGCCATTTCTGGATCTCGTGGACATCGTCAAGATGGACTTCATGGCGCTCGAACACGTCGACCTCATCAAGACGACCCAGAAAATCCGCCAGCACGGGCAGTTCACCCTGCTTGCCGAAAAGGTCGCCACCTCCAAGAGCCTCCAGTTGGCGCAGGCCCTGTGTTATGACCTGTTCCAGGGCAACAGGCTGATGCGGCCGCGGCTCATTTCAGGCCGCTCGCTACCGTCGAGCAAGCTGGCCAAGCTGCGGCTTCTGAGCAAGCTGGCGTCGCAGGACTTCGAGGTGGCCGAGCTGGCGCAGCTCATCGCCACGGACGTCTCCTTGAGCTACCGCCTGCTGCGGCACATCAACTCCGCCTACTACGGCTTTGCGCGGAAGATATCCTCGCTCCAGCAGGCCGTGAGCCTCCTGGGCAGCGACGCCCTCCGCCACTGGATCATGGCCGCGGTGCTCACGGAGCTGGAGCCCGGTCCCCTGGGCAAGGAGCTGGCGTTTCTTTCCGTGCGCAGGGCGCGGTTCATGGAGCTTATCTCCCGTTGCATGCCGAAGCCGCCCGGCTCTGCCGAGTCCATGTTCCTTGTCGGGCTTTTTTCCATGCTGGACATCCTGCTGGGCACCACCATGGAGCAGGCCACCTCCGACCTGCCCCTGGACGAGCCGATCAAAGACGCCCTGCTCGGAGAGGACTCGGAGTACTCCAAGTGGTTCTCGCTGCTCAACGCCCTGGACGGCGGGTTGTGGGACGATGCTCTGGAGACGCTGCAACAGGCCGACCTCGCTCCCGAGACCGCTGCGGCCTCCCACGCCCTGGCCACCACGTGGGCCCGGCAGATGCTGGAGCTCTCCACAGAAGGCCAGGCGGCCTGAGCAGACTTCCCGACAAACTGCTGAAAGCTTTCTTCCGACAGGCCGTGCAGCGGCCGCACCGTGAAGGTGCACAGAATATTCAAAACCCTCGCGTATGCAGAAGTACGCGAGGGTTTTGATTTTTGACGCAAGCCACCTGCCGTGATGGTGAAGGGATGAGCCCGGCGTCACCATTTGGCGAACGGTCATTGTTGGAGGGCTTCTACTCCCGGTCGTCCACCACCCGCTTGGACTTGGCAAAGGACCGCGGCAGCTCGCCCGGATCCAGAATCTCCACCGTTGCCCGCGCCAGCAGCTTGTCGCGCAGGGCCACGCCGAAGTTCGCCGCGCTCTCTTTGTCTCCGGCCGGGTCCAGCCCGGGTTTGCGCTCCACCTGGATGGTCATGTTGTCGCGGCCTTCGCGCCGCTCCAGGAAGATGCGGTACTCCGAGGAAAGCCGCGGGAAGTGCTCCAGCACGTCGGCGATCTGTCCGGGGTAGATGTTCACCCCGCGGTAGATGATCATGTCGTCGGAGCGGCCTATGATCGGCGCATGCCGCGGCAGGGTGACGCCGCAGGAGCACTCGCCGGGGATCAGCCGCGACAGGTCCCGCGTGCGGTAGCGGATCAGCGGCGCGGCCTCCTTGCGCAGGGTCGTCACCACCATCTCGCCCACCTCGCCCGGCTCCACGGGCTTGAGCGTCTGCGGGTCGATGATCTCCAGGATATAAATGTCCGCCCAGTAGTGCAGGCCTTCGTGGGCCGAGCACTCCAGGGCCGAGCCCGGGCCGTACAGCTCGGTCAGGCCGGCGATGTCGAAGCTGTCCTCCAGACCCAGCTTTTCCGTGAACGCCTCGCGCATCTTCCTGCTGTGCGTCTCCGCGCCGAAGATGCAGCGCCTCAGGGCCAACCGGTCGGTCATGCCGCGCTTCTCCGCCTCCTCGCCCATAAGCAGGGCCATGGACGCCGTGGAGCACAGGCAGGTGGACTGCATGTCTTCGGCCAGGGCGAGCTGCATCTCCAGGTTGCCGGGACCGATGGGCACAGCCGTCGCCCCGAACCGCTCGCAGCCGAGCTGGAACCCGGCGCCGGCCGTCCACAGGCCGTAGCCCACGGCAATCTGCACGCGGTCCAGCCGGGTCAGGCCGGCCAGCTCGTAGCAGCGCGCGAACATCTCCTTCCAGGTGTCGATGTCGTTCTGGGTATAGGCCAGGATCTTGCGCTTGCCCGTGGTGCCGGAGGACGCGTGGATGCGCACGACGTCTTCTTCCGGAACGCTGAGGAGCGGCAGCGGGTAGCCGTCGCGCAGGTCCTCCACCGAGGTGAAGGGCAGCTTTTCCAGATCGTCCAGGCTGCGCACGTCGCCGGGTTGTACGCCGGCGGCGTCCAGCTTGGCTCTGTGTTGCGGGCTGTTCTCATAGGCGTGGCGCAGGGTCCACTGGAGACCGTCGAGCTGTTTTGCGGCGATTTCGTCGGCGGAAAGGGAGGGAATGAAACGGTGGGTCTGGCTCATGGGTACGCCTCCCGGCGCATATATGACGTGACACCCGGATAACAGGCCGCCTCCGGCGGCCGCCGGCGGCGCGGGGAAGCCGCCTTGTTTCCGGAACAAAAATTCTTTAGCCTGTTTCGATTGTTCCCCGTTGTTCGGAAGGAGATTTTCCTAGCACGTATGATCCCGGCGGAAAAGTCGCACCCGGCCGGGGATTTTCCCCAGGAGGATAACTCGTGAAGATTCTTATCGTCGGCTCGGGCGGCCGTGAGCATGCCCTTGCCTGGAAGCTCGCACAAAGCCCCAAGGTTGACGACATCTTCGTGGCACCAGGCAACGGCGGCACGGCCGGCATCGCGGAAAACGTGCCCATCCCGGACAGCCACGTACCGGCCCTGGCGCGTTTTGCCAAGGAGCGCGGCGTGGATCTCTGCGTGGTGGGTCCAGAGGTGCCACTGGTGCTCGGCCTAGCCAACGCCATGGCCAAGCAGGACATCCCCTGTTTCGGTCCGGACGCCTACGCGGCCCAGCTCGAAGGCAGCAAGTCCTTTGCCAAGCTCGTCATGGAGCACACCGGCGTGCCCACGGCCCGTTCCGCCACCTTTGACGACTACGACTCGGCCAAGGCGTACCTCGACAAGCACCCCATCCCCGTGGTCATCAAGGCCGACGGCCTGGCCGCCGGCAAGGGCGTAACCGTGGCCGCCACCCGCGAGGAAGCCGAGAAAGCCCTGGACACGTGCATGCGCAAGCAGTCCTTTGGCATGGCCGGCGAGCGCGTGGTCATCGAGGAGGCCCTGGAGGGCGAGGAAGCCTCCTTCCTGGCTCTGTGCGACGGCAAGACCGTCGTGCCCCTGGCCTCGTCCCAGGACCACAAGGCCGTGGGCGAAGGCGACACCGGCCCCAACACCGGCGGCATGGGCGCCTACAGCCCGGCCCCCATCCTGCCCGAGTCCGAGCTGGAAAAGGTCTGCGACCTCGTGGCCCGGCCCGTGGTCGAGGCCATGGCCGCCTCCGGCCACCCCTTCATCGGCATGCTCTATGCCGGCCTGATGGTCAAGGACGGCGCGTACAAGGTTCTGGAGTACAACGTACGCTTCGGCGACCCCGAGTGCCAGCCCCTGCTGGCGCGGCTCGACAGCGACCTGGCCGAGCTGATGCTCGCCTGTGTGGAAGGCCGGCTGGAGCCGTCCATGATCGCCTGGAAGCCGCAGACAAGCTGCTGCGTGGTCATGGCCAGCCAAGGTTACCCCGGCTCCTACCGCACGGGCATGGCCATCGAGGGCATCGACGAGGCCGAGGAGCTGGAGGGGGTCACCGTGTTCCAGGCCGGCACCAAAATCGAGGCCGGCCGGCTCGTCACCTCCGGCGGCCGCGTCCTGGGCGTCACGGCCCTGGGAGACGACCTCAAGGCGGCCAAGGAGCGTGCCTACGAGGCCGTGGACCGCATCCGTTTCGAGAACAGCTACGTGCGCCGCGACATCGGCGACAAGGGCCTGGCCCGCTAATAGTACCGGGAGCAGAAAATAACTGTATTTTCGCTCTCCAATTATAAGAACGGCCACGCCTCGGGCGGGGCCTCGCGGCAAATGCCGCGGGAGCACGAAGATAACGACTTGGTGCTCCAAGTAATAATCGGCGGCCGCTGGCCGCACCCCTATTCTTCCATGGAGGGCCGCGCACCGTCCCCCGGTGCGCCGTCCTTCATGTGCTTTCAATTGTTTGTAATCCTGGAGGATTCATGATCAAGGTAGCAATCTTCATGGGCAGCGCCTCGGACGAGGAGCTCATGCGCCCATGCGCTGACATTCTGGACTCGATGGAGATCAACCACCGCTTCACCATCACCTCGGCCCACCGCACCCCGGAGCGCACCGAAAAGCTTATCCGCGAGCTGGAAGGCGAAGGCTGCGAGATTTTTATCTGCGGAGCCGGCATGGCCGCCCACCTGGCCGGCGCCGTGGCCGCACGCACCCTCAAACCCGTCATCGGCGTACCGCTCACGGCATCCTCCCTGGGTGGCATGGACGCCCTGCTCTCCACCGTGCAGATGCCGCAGGGCTTCCCCGTAGCCACCATGGCCCTGGATCGCTCCGGCGCGCGCAACGCGGCCTGGCTCGCCACGCAGATACTCGCCCTCAAGGATGAGGCCATTGCGGCGCGACTCAGGGACGTTCGCGATGGGTTCAAGGAAGCAGTGGACGAAGCCGCATTCAACCTGGAAAACGGCGCGATCTAGATTCCGATCCGGTAATATTCACCCTGGCCGGGGCTGTCGCACGGGGGTTGTCGCACGGACACGCCGCCGGCTTGATCCGGCGGTAACGATCGACTACGCCGGCGACTTGCTCTACGCCCTGCCTGCGGCGCTCTCGCCGCATCCCGCGTACGACTCCACCCGCACGAGCATGGTCTTGAAGCTCTTCAGCTCCGGCGCGCAGTGCGGGCAGCCGTACGTGCCGATGAGGCAGGAGTAGTCGAGCTCTTCGGGAAGCAGGCCAGCGGCCTCGATGAGGCTGCGTGTGCGTGCGGGCCGCCAGAGCACCGGCCGGCCGCACTCCAGGCATTCCACATAGAGGAGAGCGGGATCAAAGCGTTTTGGTCCGGTGATCAGGGACAATGCGACGCGTTGGATGTCGATGCGGCCTTCCATGGGCTGCTCCTGCAGACGTGCTGCGCGGTTTCGGAGCGCGGATGGGCTGCGCCCCGCTTACCCATGCCTATCGGCCGCTTTGGCCAGGCCTTAAGCGTGTGGCCTGAAAGAATTCAGCGTCACACCGCGCGGGATTCCGAATCAGGCGTCACTCCTCATCGACCCGGCGCGCCTCTCCCCCGGCCACGCGCCAGTGTACGGCATCTGCCGGCGGCTCATACCCGTGGTGCGTCACGCAGACCACGGCCACATTGTCCTCGCGGTTGACCCGCTCCACCTCGCGCATCACCACCCCGGCCGACTCGGCGTCCAGGGCCGAGACCGGTTCGTCCAGCAACAGGGCTCGCGGCCGCATGAACAGCGCCCGTATGAGGCAGAGCCGCTGCCGTTGGCCCACCGAGCACTCCGTGGCCTTCTTGTCCAGGCCGAGATCGGCGAGCAGAAAGCGCTCCAGCGCCGCGCGCATGGCCGCGTCGTCAGGCGGCTCCGGTCCCTCGCTTTTGGTGATGGCGAACCCGAACGGCAGCAGCAGGTTGTTGCGGATGGAGTCATCCTGCAGCACCGGCGTCTGCTGCATGTGGATGACCCGGCGGCGGAAGACTTCCGGCCGTATGGCGGCCGCATCCTCGCCGTCCAGCAGCAGCCTGCCCGCGCTGGGCGCATCCAGCCGGCTGAGCAGCCGCAGCAGGCTGGACTTGCCGCCTCCGGAAGGCCCTGTGACAAGGGCGAACTCCCCGGCGCGCAGGTTGAAGTCCACACCGGCGAACACGGTTCCCCCGCCGGGGTAGGCGAAGTGCGCCCCTTCCAGAACAAGTAACGGCGGGGCGGGCTGCGATGGATTCTCTTGCATCGGAACTACTTATCATGAACAACCTGCGCCGGACAATCGTCTGCCTTGACACGGATACGCGCGCATGGAATCGTTTTGTTATTGACGACCATCCGCACTGCACCAGGCTTTCCCGAAACGCTCCATGACCAACGACGCAATACCCACCCGACGCCCCATCCGCGAACTGCCCCCGGCCCTGCGCAACCAGATTGCCGCGGGCG